>JAAFHX010000046.1 GCA_013297695.1 Rhodobacterales bacterium
CGACCACGGCGATCACGATGTCCGACAAGGGCGCGCGGTCTTCCTCCTGCAGGGACGGGTTGGCCAGCGCCGTCAGCAGCACCACCGCTGTCAGCCCGCGCAGCCACCAGCCCGAAAGGCCCCGCCACAGCGCCAGCGCAACCATCGCAGCGACCAGCGCGGCGGCGGCCGCCAGCACCGGCCAGGGCAGGAACGGATCAAGGATCAGGCTGCCGGTCATTGCCCCATCCCCTTCATTGCCCCAGCCTTTCCAGCAGCGCCGGCACATGGACCTGATCGGATTTGTAGTTGCCGGTCAGCACATGCATGATCAGGTTGATGCCAAAGCGATAGGCGATCTCGCGCTGCCGCTCGCCGGTAAATCCGCGCCCGACCGGGTACAGGTATGCCCCCTGGTCATCCGTGGCCCATGCCGACGCCCAGTCGTTGCCGCCGATCACCACCGGGGTCACGCCGTCATTCAGGTTGCGGAACGGCATTCCTTCGGCCTGTTCGGCATCGGGCGGTGCCGCCTCTACCCAGATGCCGCGTCCGGAGTATCTGCCGGGAAAATCCTGGATCAGATAGAAGGTGCGCGTCAGCACATGGTCGGGCGGGATCGGCTCCAGCGGCGGGACATCCAGTTGCGCGGCGATTTCCTGCAGGCGGCGGCCTTCGGGCGTGGTGCCGCCGAACCCACCCAGATCGGCATCTCGGGTGTCGAACAGGATCATCCCGCCGGTGCGCAGATAGCGGTTCAGGCTGGCATAGGCGGCATCCGAAGGCAGCGGCTGCGTGGCGCTGATCGGCCAGTACAGGAACGGAAAGAACGCCAGTTCATCCGTCTCCAGATCAACCCCCATCGGCGCGTCGGGCTCCACCGAGGTGCGGGCGGCCAGTTGCTGGCCCAGCCCGCGCAGCCCCGCCTCGGCCAGCGCATCCAGCGACGGATCGCCGGTCAGCACATGGGCCAGCACCACGCCGGTCGTGGCCTCTTCGGCAAAGGCGTCACGGTCCTGCGCCCGCGCCGGGGGCGGGGCCAGCAGCACCAGCGCCAGCAGAGCCACCGCACCGCCAGTGCGGCGCAACCGGCCCGTCAGCCACAGCGAGGCCAGAATATCCAGCAGCAGCAGCAACAGCGCCCCGCCAAGAAACGCGCCTTTCAACGCCTGTTCGCGCGTCACCGACAGCCCCTCGACCACGATCCGCGCGGGCCAGATCACCGCCGACAGCGCCGTATCGGGTCCGATCACGTTCAGCGCCACGCGCCGGTCTGCCCCGGCATAGAGGCCCGGCGGCAGGTCGGCGCGGGGGCCTGTGCCCAGCCCTTCGGCCAGCGCCGCCCCCTCGACCCCCGCCACCTCGCCCGCATCGCGCGCGACCCCGAAGGCGTCCAGCACCACCTCGGGCACCCAGGTCTGACCGGCCAGATCGGCGGCGGTCGGCGCGACGGGCCGGGTGGAGACCGCCAGCCGTTCCAGCATCTGCACGAACAGGCCCGACAGCGGCAGCGATGACCACTCGGCATTCGCGGTCACATGCACCAGCACCACCTGCCCCTGCCCCACCGTCTTGCGCGTGACCAGCGGCGTGCCGTCGGCCAGCGCGGCGATGGTGCGCCCGGCAAGCTCGGGGTCCGGCTGCGCCAGCACCTGCGCCGTGACCGAGACATCGGCGGGCACTGCAAGCCCGTGAAAGGGCGAACCTTCGGGAAAGGGGGCCAGCGTCTTCGGCTCGCCCCAGCTCATCGCGCCGCCGACGGTGCGGCCACCCTCGCGCAGCCGCACCGGCATCAGCGGGTCTTCCGCCATCCGGCTGACATCGCTGGCGGCAAGGCGCGGCCCGGCAAAGCGCAGCAGCAGCCCACCTTTCCCGACCCAGTCCAGCAGCCCCTCGGCTTCGGTCGGCGACAGCCGCGCCACATCGGCCAGCACGATCACGTCGGGCGAGGCCAGCAGCACATCGGCCATCGTGCCGTCGATCAGGTCGGCCACCGGCTCCAGCGCCTGCCGCAGGTAATGGGTCGGGGAAAGCAGTTGCAGCCCCTCGCGCGCCTCGGTGCCCGCCAGAAGGGCGACCTTGCGCCGCTTGAGGCTGTCATCGGCCAGACTGACCGCCCCGGCCGACCGCTGCCCTGCCACCTCGAACCGCGCAAGGCGGTTGCGCAGTTCCGGCGGCACCGAAAGATCGGCGGTGGCCTCGACCGCGCCGGGCGCGAAAGCCAGCGTCACCCGCGCCAGTTCGCGATCAACGCCTCCGGGGTCCTGCCCGCGCGCGGAAACCTCGATTTCGGCAGGCCCCGCCCCTGCCGCGCGCAGGGCGCGCAGCTTGACCACGCCTTCGGCAAACACAGGCGGGGCAAGGCCCAGAATGGCACGCGGGCTTTCGAACACCGTGACCGCCCCCTGCACCTCCAGCGCAGCCAGCAAGGTGTCGCGCCCCGGATGGTCCAGCCCGTCCGACAGCCAGAAGCTGTCAAACCGCGCGCCCGTCATCTGCCCGGCCCAGCCTGCCAGATCGGCGGGCAACCAGGGCTGCGGCTGCAGCACAGCCAGCCTTCCGGTCACCGCCTCGGCGGCCTGAAAGGTCACCGCCTCGGGCCGGTCGGTCAGCCGGACCACTGCCACCGTGCGCCCGGCGCGGCCCGCATCCTCGACCAGCGCCTGCGCCCGTTCCACCCGGCGCGGCCAGTCCCGCGCATCGGCCCATGAGCCGTCCATCAGGATCAGCAGCGGCCCGGCACCCGGCGCGCGGACCTGAGGGTTCAGCACCGGCCCGGCAAAGGCAATGATCGCCGCCGCCACAGCCAGCATCCGCAACAGCAACAGCCACCACGGGGTCTTGTCCGTCTCGGATTCGTCATCCTTCAGGCCCAGAAGCAGCGCCACGCCCGGAAACCGCCGCCGGATCGGCGCGGGCGGCACGGCCCGCAGCAACAGCCACAGGATCGGCAGCGCGGCAAGGCCCAGCAGCAGCCAGGGCAGGGTAAAGCCAAGAGGGCCGATGACCCACATCAGCGGCCATGCTCCAGTGCCCGGTACAGCCACAGAAGCGCGGCCTGCGCCGACCCGCCGGTGTGATGCGTGTGGAAATGCCAGCCCGCTGCGCGGCAGAGTTCTGCCAGCCGCGCCTTGCGGTCGGCCAGCCGCGCCAGATAGCGGCCGCGCAACTCGCCCGCCTTCAGCGTCTCATGCCGCAGGCTGCCGCCCATGGATTCAAAGATCGTGCGCCCATCAAAGGGAAATTCTTCTTCGGCCGGGTCCAGCACCTGCACCAGCGCGCCCCGCACACCGCGATCCGACGCAACCGCCATCGCCGCCTCGACCGACGCCAGATCGCCCATGAAATCTGACAGGAACACCGCCCGCCCATGCGCCACCACGCCGGTCGGATCAGGCACGCCGTAATCCTCGGCCCCCTCGCCCGACAGCGCCAGCGCCAGCCGGTCGATCTGCGCCCGGCCCGAACGGGGCGGATGCGCGGCCCCGGCCAGCCCCACCCGCTCGCCCCCGCGCAACAGCAGCACCGCCAGCGCCAGCGCCAGCAGCCGCGCCCGGTCGGCCTTGGGCGCGCGGGCCTTCGGATCGCCTGAAAACCCCATCGACCGCGCGTCATCGACCCACAGCGTCACCGTCTGCGCCGCCTGCCATTCGCGTTCGCGCACGAAATGCGTGTCCGACCGGGCGGACCTGCGCCAGTCGATCATCCGCGCGGAATCGCCGGCATGGGCCGGGCGATACTGCCAGAACTCGTCGCCCATCCCCGCACGCCGCCGCCCGTGATCGCCCAGGATCACCGTCGCCGCCAGATGCTCGGCCTCGGCCAGCAGCGGCGGCAGCGACTGGCCGAGCGTTTCCGCCCGGGCGCGCAGGGACAGGTCCGCCGTCACGCGGCGGCCCCGAGACCCGTCAGCCGCGACGCGACCCCGTCGATGATGCGCCCCAGATCCTCGCCCCGCGCGCGGGCAGCAAAGCTTAGCGCCATGCGGTGCACCATCACGGGCCGCGCCAGGGCGCGCACGTCATCGGCATTCGGCACCAGCCGCCCGTCCAGCAGCGCCCGCGCCCGCACCGTCAGCATCAGCGCCTGCGCCGCGCGCGGCCCTGGCCCCCAGGACAGCACGTCGCGCAGGGCCGCCCCCTCGGGCTCGCCCGGGCGGCAGGCGCGGACCAGATCAAGGATCAGCTCCACGACACTGTCGCCCACCGGCATCCGCCGCAGCACCGATTGCGCCGCGATCAGGTCCCCGGCGGTGAAGACCTGATGCACCTGCGCGTCATCAACCCCCGTGGTCGCGATCAGGATGTCGCGCTCGGTCGCACGGTCGGGGTAATGCACATCGACCTGCACCAGAAACCTGTCAAGCTGCGCCTCGGGCAGCGGGTAGGTGCCTTCCTGCTCGATCGGGTTCTGCGTGGCGAGCACATGGAAGGGCCGCCCGAGCGGGCGGTGCTGCCCGGCGATGGTCACCTCACGTTCCTGCATCGCCTGCAGAAGGGCCGACTGGGTGCGCGGGCTGGCGCGGTTGATCTCGTCGGCCAGCAGCACCTGACAGAAGATCGGGCCCTCGATGAAGCGGAAACTGCGCGCGCCGTCGACGGCCCCGTCCAGCACCTCGGACCCCAGAATGTCGGCCGGCATCAGGTCGGGGGTGAACTGGATGCGGCTGCCCTTCAGCCCCATCACGGTTGAGAGCGTATCGACCAGCCGCGTCTTGCCCAGACCCGGCAGGCCCACCAGCAGCGCATGCCCGCCACACAGCATCGCGGTCAGCACCAGATCGACGACCGTTTCCTGCCCGATGAAGCGGCGGTTGATGCTTGCCCTGGCCTCGGCCAGCCGCGCCCCCAGGGCCTCGATCTCGGTGACCAGTTCCGCTGCCCCCAGTTCCGGTGTCTCGGCCATGACTTCCCCCGCGGTCTCTTTATATCGTCACTTGAACAAACTATCCCGCCGGGCACAAATGGCAAAAACAGGGCCTGCACAAATGATCGTGAAAGCGTCTGCCGAAAACGTTCTTGCCTCGGTTCAGGCAGCGGCGGCCAAGGGTCCGCCTCCGGTGCACCTGTGGAACCCGCCTTTCTGCGGCGACATCGACATGCGCATCGCGCGCGACGGCACCTGGTTTCACGATGGCACCCCCATCGGGCGACCCGGCCTCGTGCGGCTGTTCGCCTCGATCCTGTGGCGCGAGGGCGACCGGTATTTTCTGGTGACGCCGGTGGAAAAGGTCGGAATCCGGGTCGATGACGCCCCCTTCGTGGCGGTGGACTTCGCCGTTCAGGGCACGGGCCGCGATCAGGTGCTGACCTTCGTCACCAATGTCGGCGACCGTGTGGCGGCGGGGCCCGATCAGCCTTTGCGCATGCCCCGCGATGCCGCGACCGGCGAACCGGCACCCTATATCCTCGTCCGCCGCAATCTCGACGCGCTGATCGACCGCAAGTCCTTCTACCGGCTGATCGACCTTGGCTGTCATGAGGACCGCGACGGCCAGGCCTGGTTCGGCCTGTGGTCGGGGGGCGTCTTCTTCCCGCTGATCCCCTCTGCCGATCTTCCCTGATCCGGACAATCCGCCGCCTTGCCGTTATCGGCCCGTCGCGTATGCTTGCGCCCAGCCCGACATGCCAAAGGACCGCCATGACCATCGACGCGCCCGAAACACAGATCGTCACCACATGGAAGGTCGCCTGCGACGGCGGCGAAGGCGCGCTCGGCCACCCCCGCGTCTGGCTGACCATCCCCGAAGACCGCGGCTGGGTCGAATGCGGCTATTGCGACAAGCGCTATGTGATCGACCGCGCCCACGCGCACGACGACCACTGAGGGTTGGCGGGGTAACAATGGCCTTGAATGAGTAACTTTATCCGGCTTATGTAGATTTATCCGAAACCGATAAAGTTGGATAAGCTGGATAAGCTATGGACCCCCGAAAGAACCCCTTCGCGCCAGGTGCCGGGGTAAAGCCTCCCGAGTTCGTCGGGCGCGAAGCGCTGATGGAGGCTGCGGACATAGCATTCGACCGCATCGCGAACGGAATGCACGACAACTCGATGATGTTGCTCGGATTGCGGGGCGTGGGAAAGACCGTGCTCTTGAACGCGCTTCACGAGCAAGCCAAGTCAAAGCGCTTCGAGACGGTGAAGTTCGAGGTGCCGGACAAATCGGGCGGTCATCTGGCCCGGCTCTTGGTCACGACCCTTTCCGCCGTGCTGAGAAAGCTGAGCATTCACGCCACAAGCGATCACGTGCTTGCGGTTGCCGTCTCCGCACTTCGCAACTTCGCGTCTGCTTTTCGGATCGAGTACGAAGGCTTCAGCTTCGGCGCCACCCCGACAAGCGCAGATGCTGCCAGCGGCGATCTTGAAGCAGACCTCTCGGACCTGCTGGCGACCGTATGCATGGCCGCCAAGGCAAGGCAAAGGGCAATCGCCATCTTCATAGACGAAGTGCAGTATCTTTCAAAGTCAGAGCTTTCTGCCCTCGCGCGTGCCCTGCAAAACGCCGCGCAGCAAGGTCATCCCCTGATCGTCGTTGGTGCGGGCCTTCCCCAGATTGCCGCCTTGGTTGGCGATGCAAAGTCATATGCGGAGCGGCTGCTCGTGTTTCACGAAGTCGGACCGCTTTCAGAAGAAGCTGCGCGCCGGGCACTGGAAGAGCCGGCAGCAAGGCAGGGGGTCGCCTTCAGCACGGGGGCCCTTGACCAGATCACGGAACACACGTCCCGCTATCCCTACTTCCTGCAGACATGGGGAAAATTCTCGTGGGAACAGGCGTCCGGCACACCCATAACGACCGACGACATTCACCATGCCCTGCCCTCGATCACCGCCTTTCTGGATACAAGTTTCTTTCGCGTCAGATATGATCGGTGCACACAGTTCGAGCAGCGCTATCTCCGCGCGATGAGCGAACTCGGCCCCGGGCCGCACCGGACGGGCGACATTGCGCAGACTTTCGGCGTTACCAGTAACCAGGTTGCACCAGTTCGGCGAAACCTGATCGAATCCGGGATGATCTACTCGCAGCGTCACGGAGAAACGGCCTTTACGGTGCCGCTTTTCGACGAGTTCATGAAGCGTGCCATCCCCCGTCTGGAAAGCCATTCACCAAACCGGAGAAGGCGCACATGACCTTCGGCAAGGGCCACCACCTGCACCTGATCGACGGATCGGCCTTCATCTTCCGGGCCTATCACGCGCTGCCGCCTCTGACCCGCAAGTCGGACGGCGCGCCGGTCGGTGCCGTGGCCGGGTTCTGCAACCTCTTGTGGAGCCAGATCACCGCGAAACGGGGTGCGGATGAACCCACGCATCTGGCGGTGATCTTCGACCATTCCGCCACGACCTTCCGCAACGAAATCTACCCGCTTTACAAGGCGAACCGCCCCGAGTTGCCGGAAGACCTGCGCCCGCAATTCCCGCTCACGCGCGAAGCGACACGCGCCTTCGGCGTTTCCTGCATCGAGACCGAGGGCTATGAAGCCGACGACATCATCGCCACGCTGGCCTGCCGGGCGCGCGATGCTGGCGGGACCGTGACCATCCTGTCCTCGGACAAGGACCTGATGCAGCTTGTGGGCGACGGGATCGGCATGCTCGACCCGATGAAGAACCGCCAGATCGGCTTGGCCGAGGTCGAGGAGAAGTTTGGCGTCCACCCCGACCGGGTGGTCGATGTGCAGGCGCTGGCGGGGGATTCGGTCGATAACGTGCCGGGGGCACCGGGTATCGGAATCAAGACCGCCGCCTTGCTGATCCAGGAATTCGGCGATCTGGAAACCCTGCTGGAGCGGGCGGGCGAGATCAGGCAGGACAAGCGCCGGCAGAGCCTGATCGACAATGCCGACCAGATCAGGATGTCGAAACGCCTTGTCACACTGGACCGCGACATGCCGCTGGATGTGGCGCTGGATGATCTGGCCGTGCATGCACCCGACCCCGAGGCGCTGATGGGATTTCTGGCGAAGATGGAGTTCAACACCATCACCCGCCGCGTGGCCGAGGCGCTGAAGATCGCCGTGCCCGCCGCCCCGGCAGCAGAGGCCGCCGAGACCGAAGCGGTACCCGCGGCCGCGCTGCCCTTCGACCATGCCGGTTACGAGGCAGTCCGCGACGCCGCTGCGCTCGACCGCTGGATTGCGCGCATCCGCGAGCGGGGTCATGTGGCGGTCGATACCGAAACCACCAGCCTGGACGAGATGCGGGCAGAACTGGTGGGCATTTCGCTTTGCGTCGACGCAGGCGCGGCCTGCTACATCCCGGTCGGGCACCGGGAAGGCGGGGGCGACCTGTTCGGTTCTTCGGACCTCGTGACCGGGCAGTTGCCGCTGACCGAGGTTCTGGCCGCCCTGAAGCCGGTGCTGGAGGATGACGCGATCCTCAAGATCGGCCAGAACATGAAATACGATGCCAAGATTTTCGCGCGCCACGGCATCACCGTCGCCCCGTTCGACGACACCATGCTGATGAGCTATGCGATGCATGCGGGCCTGAACGGGCACGGCATGGATGCGCTTTCGGAACAGTATCTTGGCCACAAGCCCATCCCGATCAAGCAGCTCATCGGTTCGGGCAAGTCCGCCGTCACCTTCGACCGCGTGGGCATCGACGACGCGGTGAAGTACGCCGCCGAAGACGCCGACGTGACGCTGCGCCTGTGGCAGATGTTCAAGCCGCAACTGCACCGGGCGCGGGTGACGACCGTCTATGAAACGCTCGAACGCCCGCTCGTGCCGGTGCTGGCGGCGATGGAAATGGCGGGCATCCAGGTGGACCGCGACACGCTTTCCCGCATGTCGAACGCTTTCAGCCAGAAGATGGCGGCGCTGGAGGATGAAATTCAGACGCTGGCGGGCGAGAAGTTCAACGTCGGTTCGCCCAAGCAGCTTGGCGAGATTCTGTTCGACAGGATGAGCCTGCCGGGCGGCGAAAAGGGCAAGACCGGGGCCTATGCCACCGGGGCCGACATTCTGGAGGACCTGGCGGCCGAGGGGCACGACCTGCCCGCCCGCGTGCTCGACTGGCGGCAGCTTTCCAAGCTGAAATCGACCTACACCGATGCCTTGCAGGACCATATCAACCCGGAAACGGGCCGCGTCCATACCAGCTATTCGCTCACCGGGGCGGTGACGGGGCGGCTGGCCTCCACCGACCCGAACCTGCAGAACATCCCCGTGCGCACCGAGGAGGGCCGCCGCATCCGCGAGGCCTTCGTGGCCCCGAAGGGAAAGGTCCTGCTGAGCCTCGACTACAGCCAGATCGAGCTGCGCATCCTGGCGCATGTGGCCGACATTCCGGCGCTGAAACAGGCTTTCCGCGACGGCATCGACATTCACGCGATGACGGCGTCCGAAATGTTCAGCGTGCCGCTGGACCAGATGACGCCCGAAATCCGCCGCCGCGCCAAGGCGATCAACTTCGGGGTGATCTACGGCATTTCCGGCTTCGGTCTGGCGCGCAACCTGCGCATCCCGCGCGCCGACGCGCAGGGCTTCATCGACCGCTACTTCGAGCGCTTCCCCGGCATCAAGGGCTACATGGACGCCACCGTCGCCTTCGCCAAGGCCAACGGCTATGTCCAGACCCTGTTCGGACGGAAAATCCATACGCCCGAGATCAACGCCAAGGGTCCGACCGCAGGCTTCGCCAAACGCGCCGCGATCAACGCGCCCATTCAGGGCACCGCCGCCGACGTGATCCGCCGCGCCATGGTGCGGATGCCCAGGGCGATCGCCGACCTGCCCGCGACGATGCTCTTGCAGGTGCATGACGAACTGCTGTTCGAGGTGGACGAAGCCGCCGCCGACACCCTTGCTGCCCGCGCGAAAGAGGTGATGGAGGGGGCCGCCGATCCGGCAGTGCATCTGACGGTGAAATTGACGGTCGAGGCCGGGAAGGGCGCGACCTGGGCCGCAGCACATTGAGGGCGCGGTGAAACGGGTCAGATCGCGACGCGGATTGCCCGCCGCGGCGCGTCCGGGCATTACAGGAAGGCGGCGGGTCTGATGGCCCGCGCCGCCGAAGATGCGCCGATCCTGACGGTGCGGACACGCGCCGACCTGCGCCTCTGGCTGGCCGAACACCACGCCGGAAAGGGTCCTGTCTGGCTGGCCACATTCAAGCGGCACCACCCGGACTATCTGGCCTATGAGCCGCAGGTGGAGGAACTGCTCTGCTGGGGCTGGATCGATTCGGTGACCCGCGCGCTGGATGCCGACCGTTCCATGATCCTGATCGCCCCGCGAAACCCCAAATCCGCCTGGTCGGCGATCAACAAGGCGCATGTCGACCGGGCGCGCGCCGGCGGTGCGATGACCCCGGCGGGCGAGGCGAAGATCGCCGCCGCCAGGGCGAACGGCCAGTGGACGTTCCTTGACGATGTGGAGCGGCTGGAAGTGCCCGATGACCTCGCCGAGGCGCTTGGCGCGCAGCGCCCCGGCTGGGACGCCTGGCCGCGCAGCACAAGGCGCGGCACGCTGGAATGGATCAAGACGGCGAAGACCCCGCCCACCCGGGCGGCCCGGATTGCCGATGTGACGGCAAGCCTTGCGGCGGGCCTGCGCCCCTCGCCGTTCCGCCGGTGACGCGGGCACCAAATTCCTTGCAAGGAATTTGGCAAAACTCTTGCAAGAGTTTTGCGCCTCACCCCCGGTCGATCCGCACCTGATAGCAGGTGTTCCGTGCCGACCGGACATGCAGGTAGGCCACGCGGCTGTCGGCCAGTCGGGCCTCGGCCTCGGGCCGCAGGCGGTCGGCCGGCACCACCGCGCCCGTGCCATAGACGATCCGGTGATCCGCTCCATACCCGCGCAGGATGTAGTCGGGCGAGGTCAGCATCTCGGGCAGTGCATCGCCCCGTTCGGGCGCGGTGCAGATCGCAGGATCGGCGCACAGAAAGATCGGCCCCAGTTCCGCATAGGGCTGCGGGGCGGGAAAGGGCCGGTGGGCCAGGATCAGCATTCCCGCGCCTGCGGGAATCATCCGCAGGCAGTGGCGGCAGGGGTTGCCTTGCCCGTCCGAGACGGCACGTTCGGGCGTCTGGCCGTTGGCATCGGGCCCGCCTGCCTGATGGCGGCGGGCAAGGTCAGTCGGGATCGGGGTGAAAAGGATGGTCATCGGGGCTCTCCTGCCGGACTGGCCGCGTTGTCGCCGCAAGCCACCCGCGCCGCGACCCGATCCTTGCGCTTTATGCGGGTGGCAGCAGCGCCCCCATGTTCCGCCCGCCCAGAAGGTGCAGGTGGTAATGCGGCACCTCCTGATTGCTGTCCGGCCCGGCATTCGCAATCGCGCGATACCCCGCCCCGCCCGCGCCCGGCGAAACGCCCAGGCTTTCGCAGACGGCGGCGGCGGTGCGGTGGAAATCCACCAGTTCCTCGGCGCTGGCCCGCGCCGCGAAATCGTCGAAGGTCACATAGCGCCCCTTGGGGATGACCAGCACATGCACCGGGGCATGCGGGCGGATATCGTGGAACACCAGCGTATGCGGCGTTTCCATCACCGTGCGGTTTGGAATCTCGCCCCTCAGGATGCGGGCAAAAATGTTCTGGTCGTCATAGGCATAGGGCATGGGGATCAATCCGCGAAGAGGGTGCCGGGGTCCGCGATCTGCAGCGCACGCGCCGCAGGAATACCAAGGAACGCGGCCAGCGACACGGAAATCTCGCTGTCATCCGCGTTTTGGCGGAGGCGGTGGAACCGTGCAAAACCGGCGTCCTGCAGCCGGTCGCTTTCCGCCGCCATGTCCAGCCGCAGCGCGGGCAAAAGCGGGGCAAGGTCTGCCTGCGCCGCCCGCGGCCCGGCCAGACCGACGCGCCGGGCATGGCCCGCCAGATCAGCCGAAGTAAAGTCGCAGATCACCTCCAGCACCCTCGTGTCGCAGCGGTCGGCGTGAAAGTCGGTGATCACGTCGATGCTGCCCGGATCCACACAGATCACCAACCGGTCGGTCTGCCAGTGGTCGAACAGCAGCCCCGCCAGCGCCCGGCGATGGCGGTTGCGCTTTGCCAGCGACCGTTCCACGCCCCCCAGGTCGGGGCAGGCGGTGCCCTCTTCGTTGAAGACATAGTCGACGCCCGGCAGGCCAACCCCCCGCCGCAGCCGGTCTGCCAGTCGCTTGCCGACATGCCATTTCTTGCATGCCAGGATCAGCAGGGTGCGACCGCTGCCCAGGCTTGCCGCCGCATGCCAGGCACAGGGGGCAAACCGCTGCCCGACCCGCCCGCGCCCGGTCAGGAACCGGTGCAGTGCCCGGCCATCGTCCGCGATCGCAAGACGCACGCCCGTTTCCGCGTAAAGTCGGCCCAGCCGGTCGCGCAACTGCCGCGCTCCGGGCGAGATCTTGCGGGCAAACAGGCAGTCCTGGCGCAGCAGCAGGTCAAGGTGGTCGTCGTGAAACGTCACCGGCATTCCGTAGTCGGTGAACATCAGAAAGGTCGGCGGTCGGCAGCGAACCTGCGCCTCCGGTACCAGATGCCCGACAATCGTCTGAAAGAAGGTCTCGTCCGGTATCCATGTGCGCCGAAAGAATCGCAGGATGTCGGGACGGTCGTCACAGAACTGCAGAACCCTCTCGACCGTGGCGCGCCGCAGGCACCACCACTGGCTGCCGATCCGGATGCGCATCCCCCTCGGCAAGGACCGCCGCAGCCCCAGCCGTCGCTGCACCGCCAGCGCCGCATAGAACAGCCGCTTGTGCCGTCGCTCGTTGAACAGGTGGTGGCGGGTCAGCCGCTCTTCGGTCAACCCGGTGCGAATCCAGCCCGAAGTGAAGAAATCATGGCATTCGATGCAATCGGCATCGTCCGAATCAAGGATGGCCCGGGCATGTTCCGCCGACTTGATCGGCATGCAGTCGCCCGACAGCATGTAGAAATGCGTGGCCTGCGGAAAGGCGTCCATCGCAGTGCGCAGGGTGCGCAGGGTGGCGTCGACCAGGCTCCAGTCCCCCCAGCCGCAGCGGCGGCGCTGCAGCACCAGCGCGACCGAGGGATTGTCGGCCAGCCCCTGCCGGATACGCGCGAATTCTGCCTGCGGGGCGGCGGCGTCGTGGTGGATGGCGATCAGGTCCCCCGCCGCCGTCAGCCGTTCCGCCTGCGCGATCACCGCCTCGGGGTCTTTGTGACACAGTAGGACATAGGCGATCCTGGCCATGCGAAACCCTTGTCGACGCGCGTTCAGACATTGTTTCCACACAGTGGTTTATCACTCGTTGAAATCATCGGGACGTGGGGCGCGCCGACGGTCGTGACCATCGGCCCGCAGCGGCAGGAAAGAGGCGTGCATGGGGTTTCCCGGAACCTGGATGACCGAGAGCTGCGGCGTGGTCTATCGCGTGGTGCCCAAATGCGCCTGCTCGACCATCGGACAGATTCTTTTCCATGCCGATCACGGGCGGTTCCACGACGGCGATATCCATGATGCCACGACCGGCCTGCACAAATGGGCGATGGAGGGCAGCCAGCCGCTGATCGAACAGGCCGTAGGTGACCGCAGCGCCTTTGCCTTCAGTTGCGTGCGCAACCCCTATGCGCGGATTCTCAGTTCCTTCTTCGACAAGATCTGCGGCATCCAGCGCAACGGCCGACGCTATCGCGGGAACCTCGTGCCGATGCTGGTGCGCCGGTACGGCGTCGAGGTGGGAGGAGAGGACGGGCGGGGCGACTTTGACCAGATCGCCAGCTTCCGGCGGTTCCTTCTGTTCGCGCGCGACACGATCCGCTTCCGCAAGCCGATGGACCCCGACATCCACTGGTCCGCCATGTCAGGTCACGTGGGCACCTTTGTCGCCAATGGCGGGCGATACGACCACATCTTCTTCACCGAACGCTTCACCGAGGGGATGCAGCCGGTCCTTCGGCGCCTGCCGCAGCAGCATCTGCCGGACCTTGCCACCATTCCCCGCTTCAATGAAAGCGAGGGGCATGGACCGAAGCGGCTGCATCCGGTCGCCGACTATTTCGACGACCTGTCGCGCCACCTGATGTGGGAAATCTACCAGCGCGATTTCGAGCTGTTCCGCTATGATTTCGACGACCCGTCGAACCCTCTGCCGCTCGGCCCCGTTGACCTTGACGCGGTCCATGCCCGGCTGAGTGGCTGACGACCGGCCCGTCGCCGCGCGCGGCAGCGGCGGCGACCGAAGGCTCCCGGACGGGGGCCCGAGGTCGCCGCCTCCCTCCGCTCAGAGCACGCCGTGCTGCGAGAACAGGGCGCGCAGGTCGGTCTCGGGCCGTGCGCCGATGTGGCCGATGACCTCGGACGCCGCAATGCAGCCCATCCGGCCGCAGGTCTCGGGATCATAGCGGTTGCTCAGACCCCACAGGAAGGCCCCGGCGAACAGGTCGCCCGCGCCGGTCGCATCGACGACCTGCGTCGGAATCGCGGGCACATGCCAGTGTTGCCCGCCGGTGCAGACATGGGCACCCTCGGCGCCTTCGGTACAGGCCAGCAGGTCCACATCCGCCGCCGCCGCCTGCAGGGCCGCCGTGAAATCGGTCGTCTGGTACATCGACAGCAGTTCGGCCCGGTTCGCGAACAGCAGGTCCACATCGTCGCGGATCATGCGGCGGAAGGCGTCGCGGTGGCGTTCCACGCAGAACGGGTCAGACAGTGTGACCGACACCTTGCCGCCGGCCCCCCTGCAGGCGCGGATCGCCTTGGCAAAGGCCTCGTGGCTGTCCGGCCCGTCGAAACGATAGCCCTCCAGATAGATCCATTCCGCCTGCGCCATCTGCGCCACGTCGATGTCGGCCGACGTCAGGAACTCGGACCAGCCAAGATATGTGTTCATCGACCGCTCCCCGTCCGGGGTGACAAGGATGATGCAACGCCCCGTCTCGTGGCCCGGTCCGGCTTCGGCCATCGGCGTTTCGTAGATCGCACCCTGGGCCCGCAGGTCATGGGCAAAGATCAGGCCGAGCTGATCATCCTTGACCTTGCCGACATAGGCGGTACGCCCGCCCAGTTGCGCCACCCCGGCAATGGTATTGGCCGCCGATCCGCCGGAAATCTCGCGCGCCGGGCCGATACGGGCATAAAGATCGACCGCTCGGTTCATGTCGATCAACTGCATGATGCCCTTGCCGATGCCGTTACCCGCCAGAAATTCCTCGTCGGAATGGGCGATCACATCGACCATGGCATTGCCGATGCCAACGACCTGAAAGCGTTTCATGCAGTCTTTTCCTCATGGGGGCACAGGTCGGCCATCAGGCAGACCCCGCATTTCGGCTTGCGCGCAACGCAGGTATAGCGCCCGTGCAGGATCAGCCAGTGATGGGCGTGAAGCTGGAATTCGGCCGGAACGTGGTCTTCGATGGCGCGTTCCACTGCCGTCTCGTCTTTCCCCGGTGCGATCCCGGTCCGGTTCCCGACCCGGAAGATATGCGTGTCCACCGCCTGCGCGGGCAGGCGGTACCACATGTTCAGGACCACATTCGCCGTCTTGCGCCCGACGCCCGGCAGCGACTGCAGCGCAGCCCGGCTCGACGGCACCTCGCCGCCATAGTCGTCGACCAGAATCCGGCTCAGTTTCATGACGTTCCTCGCCTTGGTCCGGAACAGGCCGATCGTCCGGATATGCTCTGTCAGCCGCTCTTCGCCCAGATCGAGCATCTTCTGCGGCGTGTCGGCCAGCGCGAACAGCCCCCGTGTGGCCTTGTTCACGCTGACATCGGTTGCCTGCGCCGACAGGGCCACCGCGACCAGCAGGGTATAGGCGTTCAGATGCTCCAACTCGCCCTGCGGTGCGGGGTCGCGCTCCGCAAGGCGGGTGAAGATCGCGTGCATCGTTGCGTAGGAAAGCTGGGCTGCCATGCGCCGTGTTTGCCAAAGCCTGCGCAGGGCGGCAAGGCTTGGCACGTCACAACGGGCGGAAAGGCGCAGAATCCGGGTCGCGCGGCGCCCCTTCCGCCGCTAGTTTCGGCGCAAAGGAGATTGCCATGACCCCCCCCCTTTCCGGGGACGACGACCGTCCCGCCTACCACTATGCCGTGATTGCCCGCGCTCTGGCCGAGATCGACCGCAGCGGCCCGGCCCTGACGCTGGACGGGCTGGCAGCCCGCATGGAAATGAGCCCGGCGCATTTCCAGCGCGTGTTTTCGCGGTGGGTGGGCGTTTCACCCAAACGCTATCAGCAATACCTGACGCTGGACCTTGCCCGCAACCTGCTGGCGCAGCGCCATTCCGTGCTGGAAACCTCGCTGGCCACCGGGCTTTCCGGGGGCGGACGGCTGCATGACCTGTTCCTGCGGTGGGAAGCGATGACACCGGGCGATTATGCCCTGGGCGGCGAAGGCCTGCGCATCGCCTGGGGCTGTTTTGACAGCCCCTTCGGCCCGGCGCTGGTGATGGGCACCGAACGGGGCATCTGCGGGATCGCCTTTGCGGCCGAAACCGGCCCCGAGGCGGCGATGGTCGACCTGACCGGCCGCTGGCCGCGCGCCCGATTTGTCGAGGATATGCCGATGCTGCGGCCCTGGGTGGAGGCCGCCTTCGGGGCGGGCGGCGGGGGGCAGGGCATCCCGCTGTTCCTGATCGGCGCGCCGTTCCAGATCAAGGTCTGGGAAGCCCTGCTGCAGATCCCCTCGGGCCAGGTCACGACCTATTCCGACATTGCAGGCGTCATCGGCCACCCGAAGGCAGTCCGCGCCGTCGGCACGGCGGTCGGGCGCAATCCGGTAAGCTGGCTCATTCCCTGCCACCGCGCCCTGCGCAAATCGGGCGGCCTTGGCGGCTATCACTGGGGCCTGCCGGTCAAGCGTGCCATGCTGGCCTGGGAGGCGGCCCGGGCCGATGCGGATGACGACCTGCGCGCGGCATCGTGATCCGGCATGGACCCCGGCAGGGGCTGTCACGGCCCGGCCCGGACTGCTAGAGACAGGGCCAAGGGTCCGGCGAACGGGCCGAAATCCATGAGGCCCGGCCATGTCCCTGAAGACCAGTTCCCTTGTCATGTCTCTGGCAGCGTTCACCCTTGCAGGGTGCGTGTCGCAGACCGGTCCCGGCGGCGTGGCGGGCACCAACCGCACCACGACCGGTGCCGTCACCGGCGCGCTGATCGGGGCGGCGGTGGGTGCAAGCCAGGGCGGCAGCAACCGCGCGGGGCAGGCAGCGGTGGGTGCCGTCGTCGGCGGGGCGCTTGGCGGGCTGGTCGGCTCGGCGCTGGATGCGCAGGCCCGCGCGCTGGACGCAAGCCTGAGCGACAGCACCGCCGTGGTGAACACCGGCTCGTCGCTTGTGCTGACCATGCCGCAGGACATCCTGTTCGAGGTCAACTCGGCCACGCTGCGCCCCGACCTGAAGTCGGACCTCGATGCCGTGGCGCGCAACCTGATTGCCTATCCGGCGTCCACCATCCAGATCGTCGGCCATACCGACAACACCGGCACGGCCGCGCTGAATGCCGACCTGTCGAACCGCCGTGCGCAATCGGTCGCCTCGGTCCTGCGGCAGGCAGGCGTGCCGGGTGCGCGGATCATCGCCTTCGGGCGCGGCGAGGATTTTCCCATAGCCTCGAACCTGACCCCCGAGGGCCGGGCCGCGAACCGCCGGGTCGAGATCACGATCACGCCGACCCCATAGCGGCATTCGTGCTTGAGACCCCCTGGCTTTGGTCATAGTTTCTGACCACAGGCCGGGGGGGAAACGCCGATGCCCTATCACAGGGTCACGCCGGAGAAACTGTCGCAGTCGGTCGTCCGGCAGATCGAACTTCTGATCCTGCGCGGCATCCTGCGGCCCGGCGAGCGGCTTCCGGCGGAACGCGATCTTGCCGAACGGATGGGCGTGTCGCGCCCGTCGCTGCGTGATGCGGTGGCAGACCTGTCGGCGCGGGGGCTTCTGGTCAGCCGGGCGGGATCGGGGCTGTTTGTGGCCGACGTTCTGGGATCTGCCTTCGCGCCCGCGCTGGTCGAACTTTTCGCAAGGCATGACGATGCCGTGTTCGACTACATCACCTTTCGCCGCGACATGGAGGGGCTGGCCGTTGAACGGGCCGCCCGCATGGCGTCGGACACCGACCTGCAGGTCGTCGATACGCTGCTGCAGAAGATGGAGGCCGCCCATTCCCGCCGCAACCCCGAGGATGAGGCGGAACTGGACGCGGCCTTTCACATGGCGATCATCGAGGCCAGCCATAACGTGATCATGCTGCACATGATGCGGTCGATGTTCGACCTTCTGCGCCAGGGTGTGTTCTATAACCGCCAGGTCATGTTCCGCCAGCGCACCACCCGCGATACCCTGCTGGAACAGCATCGCGCGATCAATGCCGCCCTGCAGGCGCGCGACCCGGTCGCGGCGCGTCGGGCGGTCGGGGCGCATCTGGATTTCGTCGAACGTGCCCTGGCCGACCAGCAGCGGACCGAGCGCAACGAAGTCATCGCGCGGCAGAGACTGGAGCACGAGCAGGAAGACTGACGCGCTTGCGATACCGCCCTTCTGGATCAGCTTCGGGCATGACACGGGATGAAGGGTTTCCGCAGTGCCGGCCGACCGGCGTCATTCCCGGTCGGTCCTGACCCGGATCAAGGGGGCGGTTCTGATCGCGGCGGCTGGCGCGGTCGCCCCCGGGCGGGAATGAAAAGACCGGGCGCAAGGCCCGGTCCGGTTCATTCGGCGATGCCGCCTGTCGGGTCAGTGCATCTTTGCCGCGACCTGCGCGATGGCAGAATCGATCATCTCGCTTGCGCTGGACGGGGTCATCTGCCGTGCCAGAACCTCGCCGGCTGCAGCAATCGCCACCTGAACGGCACGTTCCCGCACCTCGCGGATCGCTGAAGCCTCGGCCGAGGCGATCTGGTCTTCTGCCGCCGCAAGCCTGCGGGCAATCGACTTTGCCAGATCCGCCTTGGCCTGTTCGGCTGCGGCCATCGCCTCTTCCTTGGCGGTCGAAACGATCCGGTCGGCCTGCGACTGAACTTCCTTCTGCTTGCGCTCGTACGAGGCAAGGATGGTCTGCGCCTCGTCCCGCAGCGCCCGTGCCTCGTCGAGTTCGGCCCGGATCTGCGTTGCACGCGCGTCGAGCATGCCGGTCAGCCGCCCGGGAACCTTGGCATAGATCAGAATGCCGACGAACAGCAGGAAGGCGAGCAGCACGACAAAGTTGGTGTTGCCAAGCGAGAAGAACGGGCCGCTCGCGGCCAGCGCGGGGCTGGCGGCCAGCGAAGCAACAAGGATCAGCCGCTTCATCATGCTCATTCCTTCAAACGGGCGGCGACGGCCGCCGTGATGCTGCCTGCATCCGCCTTGCCGCCAAGCGCGGCCACGATCTCGTGTGCCGTGTCCTGGGCGACTTCGGTCACCGCATCCAGGGCACCGGCCCTGATCTCGGAAATCCGGCCTTCGGATTCGGCGGCCTTGGCCATGATCTGCGCGTCGGCCCTTGCGGTCGCCGCGTCAAGGTCCGCCTGGATCGCGGCGCGCGCCTCGGCCACGATCCGCGCGGCATCGGCACGGGCCTGGGCAAGCGCGTCATTGTAGGCGCGTTCCGCCTTCAGCGCCTTCTGCTTCAGGTCGTCGGCAATGGCGATGTCCTTGGTGATGATCCCGCTGCGTTCGGCCAGAACGCCGCCGATGCGCGGCAGCGCCAGCCGCGTGAGCACCAGATAGATGACCACCAGCGTGACCAGCAGCCAGAAAATCTGGTGCGGCCAGGTCGAGAAATCCAGTTGCGGCATGCCGACGGCATGCCCGCCTCCGTGCCCCGCCGCCTCGGCCGCAGTTTCCGTTCCGGTCGCCATGTCACTCTCCCGCTGATCCGGTCATCATGCGCAGCGGGGCCGCGAAGGCCCCGCGCACCGTCGCTCGTTCGATCCGTCGGATCAGACGGCGAACATCAGCAGGAGGGCGATCAGGAACGAGAAGATCCCGAGTGCTTCGGCAAAGGCGATGCCGACGAACAGGTTCGCCATCTGGCCCGGTGCCGCCGAGGGGTTGCGCAGCGCGCCGGCGAGGAAGTTCCCCGCGATCGTGCCCACGCCGATGCCGGCGCCGCCAAGACCGATCGTCGCGAGACCCGCGCCGATGAACTTGCCCATTTGTGCGATATCGCCTTCCATGATCGTGCTCCTTTGGATGTCTGGAATGGTTGGATGAAGGAACTGGCCGCGCCTGTGCGGTTCAGTGATGTGCGTCGCCCACCGCGTCACGCAGATAGACGCAGGTCAGGATCGTGAAGACATAGGCCTGAACCACTGCCACCAGCAGCTCCAGCCCGTAGATCGCGCCGACCGCCCCCACCACGAAGGGCGAGGCAACTACCAGCGTGGCAAATCCCGCGATCACTTTGATCACCGCGTGACCGGCCAGGATGTTGCCCGCAAGTCGGATGGAATGGCTGACCGGGCGCACGAAGTACGAGATCACTTCGATCAGCGCCAGGATCGGGCGCAGGGCC
The DNA here is from genome assembly GCA_013297695.1 of Rhodobacterales bacterium. GTDB lineage: Bacteria > Pseudomonadota > Alphaproteobacteria > Rhodobacterales > Rhodobacteraceae > Aliitabrizicola. Next base: position 20,377 of record JAAFHX010000046.1, read on the forward strand.
AGAGGGGCCGAACTGACCCAGAACATGCCCAGGAACCCGACGCCCTTGCGCATGAAGCCAAGCACCGTCACGCCCACGAACACCATCAGCGCCAGAACCACCGTCACCGCCACATGGCTGGTGGTGGCAAAGCTCATCGGCAGCAGGCCCAGCAGGTTCGAGAACAGGATGAACAGGAACAGCGTCATCACGTAGGGAAAGTACTTGACCCCGTCATGGCCCGTCACTTCCTCGACCATGTTGTAGATGAAGCCATAGACCAGTTCGGCGACCGACTGCACGCGCGACGGAATGATGCTGCGCTTGGCCGTCCCGACGACCAGCAACAGGACGATGCACAGCACGGCAAGCGCCATCCACAGCGTCACGTTGCTGATGGTATACCAGTGCACATGTTCACCGCCGAACAGCGGCTTGATGACGAACTGATCCATCGGATGGATCGCAAAACCGCTGCCTTCGCCCTCAGTCGCCACGTCCGTCTTCCTTCCTGTCTGCCCCGGGTTGCCCCGCAGCCGCCTTGTTCATCTGCCGCGCGGTCCCCAGCATCGTCTTGACGCCCGCCGCAAAGCCAAGCAGCGCAAAGATCACAAGGAAGACCGGAAGCGTGCCGAACAACCAGTCGGCCCCGTACCCAAGACCAAGGCCGATCACCATTCCGGTCACCAGCTCGATCACCATCCTCCAGGCAATCTCGCCCTGCGAGAAACCCGTGCCCGTTCCGGCCCTGGCCTTCGGTGCCGCCTTGCCCTTCACGCTCGCCAGGCGCGCCTCAAGTGCGCGAAGACGGTCGGGATCGGGTTCGTCGGCCATTGCGGTCATGCCTTGAACAGGTGCGCGGAAGCTACGGAGGGGCACCCGATGAGTCAAGTCGCGTTCTTGCCGGTGACCTGAAAGGCAAGCATTTGGTTTTGCTAAGCTATATCTTCCTGCGACGGATCGTCCGAAGGGCCGGCACGACGTCTGGCAGGCAATTCGACCGGCTTTGCACATTCAACCGGATGGTTGACGATGCGCCGCGCCCTGCGCAGACTGCCCCCATGTCCGACCCCGTGTCCCTTGTCTTTGCCGCCCTCGCAGACCCGACGCGTCGTGCCATTCTGGCGATGCTGCTGGAAGACGACATGGCCGTGACCGACGTGGCCGAACCCTTTGCCACGTCGCTTGCGGCCATCTCGAAACACCTGATCGTGCTGGCGGAGGCGGGGCTGATCACGCAGGAAAAGCGCGGTCGGGTGAAATGGTGCAAGCTGGAGCCGGACGCCCTGCGCGCGGCCTCGGTCTGGATGCAGGGTTTCGGGCAGTTCGAGCCGGTGGACCTTGATGCGTTCGAGCGGTTTCTGGCGGCGGAACTTGATCCGCAGCCGCACAGCGACTGAGCAGGCCCGCGCAGGGGCGGGCCTTGCA
>JAAFHX010000047.1 GCA_013297695.1 Rhodobacterales bacterium
CGCGAGGCGCTGGAAAAGGAATGGGACGCGGGGCCGCAGGACGGCGACCGCGCGGCCTTTGTCGCCGAAGGGCTGCGGCACTATCAGCACGGGTTGCGCCGCAAGCTCATCCTGCTGGTCTATATCGTGCCCCTGGTCGTGGTTCCTGCGATCATCTACATCCTGAACTTCGAGTGAGGCGGCGATGCGTTATGTGAAATGGACCTTCTGGGGGCTGGTGGTGCTGCTGGTGGCGGCCTTCCTGCACTATACCCTGCCGCAGACCGACATCGTGCGCATCGTGGGCACCAACACGCAGCGGGTGGATATCGGTGCCAACGCCTGGTTCTTTGCCTCGCCCGATCCGGGCACCGATACCGCCACGGCAAACAGCCGCGACGTGCAGTTCATCCAGACGATCCTTGCCGGATCGGGCCGCCCGATGGTCTATCGCAATCAGGATACCGGCTGGGGCTGGCCGCCCTACTTCAAGGTGAACAGCTTTGACGTGCAGGCCCGCGCGACTGACCTGACCTCGACCGAGGCGAGCCCGAAATGGGTGGCGATCACCCATTACGGCTGGCGCAACCAGTTCTTCACGATCTTCCCCAACGCCGTCTCGCTGCGGCAGGTGGACGGACCGGATGTGCGGATCATCCCCTGGGTCAGCATCACCATTCTGGTGCTGCTGGCGGTGGCGCTGTTCATGCTGCGCCGGATGTGGCTGCAGTTCCGCGAGCGCACGCTGGACCCGGCGATGGACAGCATGGGCGATGCGTTCGACAATCTGGATGCGCGGGCCGATCAGGCGCGGGCGCGGGCGCGCACCCGGTGGGGGCGGTTCCGGGCCTGGCTGTCGGGCCTGGGACGGTAACGGCCCCGGCCCGGCCCCGGCGCTGCGGCAGGGGCCGGTCGGTCGCGTGGCTTCTGGCGCAGGTCCGGTCTGCGGGGGCGCGGGCCGGCGGCACGCTGTGCGCGGGGCCATGCCATCACAGGCCGGGGGCCGACCCACCGCGACCGGACTGACCACCGCCGACCCCGATCCCCCCTGCCCGAAACGCCGCAACGCCGGGGCCGGGTCGCGACCCGCCCGCCGTTGGCGCAGTTCATTCAAGCGTCAGGCGACTGTCACCTGAACGACACGCCGACGGGTCATGCTGCACCTGCAAACACGCAGCCAACCCGGGGGAATCAGAGGGATGTTCTCGCTTGCAGGCCAGAAGGCGCTGGTTGTCGGGATCGCGAACGAACAGTCCATCGCCTGGGGCTGTGCGCGGGCGCTGAAGGCGCAGGGGGCCGACCTGGCCGTGACCTGGCTGAACGACAAGGCCGAACGCTTTGTCCGCCCCTTGGCCGAACAGGTCGGGGCCGAGATCATGATGCCGCTCGACGTGGGCCATCCCGGCCAGCTTGAGGCGGTGTTCGGCCAGATCGCCGACCGGTGGGGGCGGCTGGACACGCTTTTGCACTCCATCGCCTTTGCGCCGCGCGATGACCTGCACGGGCGGGTCATCGACTGTTCGTCCGAAGGGTTTGGCCTTGCGATGGACATTTCGGTGCATTCCTTCCTGCGGATGATCCGCCTGGCCGAACCGCTGATGCCGGACGGGGGCTGCTGTCTGTCGGTCAGCTTTTTCGGCGCGTCGCGCGTGGTGCGGCATTACAACATGATGGGGCCGGTCAAGGCCGCCCTTGAAAGCAGTGTCCGCTATGCCGCCGCGGAACTGGGCGAAAAGGGCATCCGCGTGCATGCGCTGTCGCCCGGCCCGCTGCAGACCCGCGCCGCAAGCGGCATCGACCAGTTCGACGAGCTTCTTGCCTCGGCGACCGACCGCGCGCCTACCCAGAAACTTGCAACGATCGAGGATGTGGGGGCGATGGCCGCTTTCCTCGCCTCGTCCGAGGCCCGCAACCTGACCGGCGGTGTGCATGACATCGACGGCGGGTTTTCGATCACCGCCTGAAGGGAAACACCATGGCCAGCATCTTCGATCTGTTCGACCCGTCGCGGCAGAACCCGGTTCCGCGCGCCGAGGACGATGCCCTTGCCGCCCTGCGCAACGGACTGGCGCTGGCCGAATCCGAAATCGAGGCCGGCGCGGCAAGCGCGGGCATCCTGTCGACCGCCGCGCAGCGCCAGTCGGCGCGCATCACCGAAACCCACTCGCGGCGTGCCGAAGAAGCGGTGGAACAGGCAAGAAACCTGATGGATAAGCTGCGCAGCGCGCAGGCCGAAGGGCGCATCGGGTCGGACTATGCCGAGTACATGCGCGACGCGTGGGAGCGCATGATCCTGACGATGGACACGTTGCGCAAGCGTGGCGACATCTTTCTGGAGCACGAGGCAGCAGGTTGCCCGCCGGTGCTGATCTATGACTACGAGGTGGTCATGGACGGCAAGGATATGGACTATCCGTCGAACTACATGCTGCTGAAGATCATTCCGCCCGCAGGCGTCACGATCAACGACAACCGCCGCCCCTACATCATCATCGACCCCCGCGCGGGCCACGGCCCGGGCATCGGCGGGTTCAAGTCCGACAGCCAGGTCGGCGTGGCGCTGGCTGCCGGTCACCCGGTCTATTTCGTCGCCTTCCGCCGCGCGCCCGAGCCGGGGCAGTTCCTGTCCTATGTCACCCGGACCGAAGCCGCCTTCGTGCGCGAGGTGATGCGGCGGCATCCGAATGCCTCGCGGCCGGTTGTCACCGGCAACTGCCAGGGCGGCTGGGCCACGCTGCTGCTGGCCGCGACCAACCCCGACCTGACCGGCCCCATCGTGATCAACGGCGCGCCGGTGGCCCCCTGGGCGGGCAAGGTCGGCGAGAACCCGATGCGCTACAGCGCGGGCGTGATGGGCGGCACCTGGATTCCGATGTTCCTGTCGGACCTGGGCGGCGGCATCTTTGACGGCGCGCATCTTGTGCAGAACTTCGAGAACCTGAACCCCGGACGCACGCTGTTCCGGAAGTACACCGACCTGTTCCGCGACATCGACAAGGGCGATGCCACGTTCCTGGAATTCGAAAAATGGTGGGGCGGCTTCTTCCTGATGACCGAGCCCGAGATCCGCTGGATCGTCGAGCAGCTTTTCGTCGGCAACCGTCTGGTCAAGAACGAGGCGCGGATCGAACCCGGCCGGCCCATCGACCTCAAGGCGATCCGCGCGCCGATCATCGTCTTTGCCAGCCACGGCGACAACATCACCCCGCCGCAGCAGGCGCTGAACTGGATCTGCGAGACCTATGCGGACGTGAACGAAATCCGCATCCGCGGCCAGCGCATCGTCTACATGGTGCATGAACAGGTCGGCCATCTGGGCATCTTCGTGTCGTCGCAGATCGCCAGGAAGGAACATTCCGAGGTTGCCTCGACCCTCAAGACCATCGAGGCGCTGGCACCGGGTCTGTACGAGATGACGATCGAGGATGTGACCGAAAAGGATGGGGCCAAGCACTTCACCGTCGGTTTCACTGAGCGTAACTTCGACGACATCCGCGCGCTGGATGACAGCGTGAACGACGAACGCCCCTTTGCCGCCGTGGCGCGCGCCGCCGAGATTCAGGCGCAGATGTACGACACGCTGCTGCGCCCGATGGTCAAGGCGCTGGTCACCGAAAGCAGCGCCGAGATGGGGCGTGCGATGCATCCGAACCGGCTGACGCGGGCGCTTGTGGCGACGCGCAATCCGGCCATGCATGGCGTCATCACGGCGGCGGAAAAGGTGAAGGCCGACCGCCGCAAGGCTGCCGCCGCCAACCCGTTCCTGGCGATGGAAGCCTTCTGGGTGCAGACCACCGAGAACATGATCGATTTCCTGCGCGACACCCGCGACATGAACAACGAACTGATGTTCCACGCGATGTGGGGCACGCCCTGGGCCCGCGCTTTTGGCCGGACCCACGAGGCGCGCCGCACGCTGAAGACCGAAGGCGAGTTGCGCGGCCTGCCGGAAGTGGCCAATGCCCTGATGACCATGGAACAGGGCGGTTTTCCCGAGGCGGTCATCCGGATGCTGGTCTTGCTGGCGGAAAACCGTGGTCAGGTCCGGCGTGACAGGCTGGAACGTTCGGCCCAGGTGCTGACCCAGGACGAGCCGTTCCGCAGCCTTGGCGCGGACCGGCGTGCGATGATGATCCACCAGCAGACCCTGATCGCGACCTTCGAGCCGGAACGCGCCATCCGGACGCTGCCGCTGCTTTTGCCCGATCCGGCCGAACGGGCGCTGGCCGTGCAGGTGGTGCAGTTCATCCCCGGCGTGATCGAGGAAATGTCACCGCATACCCTGTCGCTGTTGCAGCGGTTCCACGAGGTGCTGGGCCTGCCGAAGGTGACGGGCGACGTGCTGGAAGACCCGCTGGCCCCGGCTCCGGGCACGGTTCCGGCGACGGAACAGGCCACCGGGATGGAAACGTCGAACCCGATGGCGGCGTCGGTCGCGGCAGAGACGGTTCCTCTGGCCGAGGCGCCGAAGATGGAACAAGCTGCACCTGCCGGGACCACATCCCTGCAGGATGTGGTTCCCACCGAGACGCCGGTGCCGACCAACGGCGCAGCCCGCAGCCGTCGCAGGACACCGGCACAGGCGTCGGCATCGGAGCCGGCATCGGAGCCGGCAACCGCGCGAGAGACCGAGGACTGAGATGCATCTGGTAAACCGCACCTATGACGAGATGAACGTGGGCGACGTCGCCGAATTGCGGCGGCTCATCACGGCGGATGATCTTTATGTCTTTGCCGTGGCGTCGGGAAACACCAATCCGATGCACCTGCAGGACAGCGACCTTGACGGCAACGGCACGACCGAGAGGGTGGCCCCGGGCATGTTCGTGGCCTCGCTGATCTCGGCGGTGCTGGGCACGAAACTGCCCGGTCCCGGCACGCTCTACCGCCGTCAGGTGCTGGATTTCCACGCCCGTGCCCATTCCGGCGACGAGGTCGTGGTGCGGGCCGAGGTGCTGGCCAAGGCCGACGGCATGGTACGCCTGAAAACCGAGGTGCGGCGGATTGCCGATGGTGCGGTGATCCTGACCGGCGAGGCCGAGGTCGAGGCCCCGACCGAAAAGTTCGACCGCGAAGGGATCGAGATTCCCGGCCTTCTGGTCCAGCGGCATCGCCATTTCGAGGCGCTGCTGGACCGCGCCCGCCCCCTGAAGGCGCTGCCGACCGCCGTGGTCTGCCCGGATGACGCGAACTCGCTTGGCGGCGCGCTTCTGGCGGCACAGGAAAGCATCATTACCCCGATCCTGATCGGGTCCGAAGCGGCGATCCGCAGGGCGGCCGAGGCGATGGGGGCCGACCTGACCGGCATCGAGGTGATCGACGTGGCAGGCGACGCGGCGGCGGCCGAACGGGCCTGCGCGCTGGTGCACGAAGGGCGCGCGGCGGCGGTGATGAAGGGGCACCTGCACACCGACGATCTGCTGCGCGCGATGCTGGACAAGGTGAACGGCCTGCGGATCGGGCGGCGGTTCACCCATGTCTTCGTGATGGATGTGCCGGGCCAGCCCGAGCCGATCCTGGTCACCGATGCCGCGATCAACATCGCGCCCGACCTGCCGACCAAGGTGGACATCTGCCAGAACGCCATCGACCTTGCACGGTCGCTTGGCATGGACCCGCGCGTGGGCGTGCTGTCGGCGGTCGAAACGGTCAATCCGGCGATCCAGTCCAGCATCGACGCGGCGCTGCTGTCGAAAATGGCCGACCGGGGCCAGATCACCGGCGGGCAGGTCGAAGGGCCGCTGGCGATGGACAATGCCATCGACATGGGGGCCGCGCGCACCAAGGGGCTGACCGGCAACGTGGCCGGGCGGGCGAACATCCTTGTGGTGCCGGGGCTGGATGCCGGGAACATGCTGGCCAAGCAGTTGTCCTTCATCAGCCATGCCGAGGGTGCGGGGCTGGTGCTGGGCGCGCGGGTTCCGGTGATCCTGAATTCGCGGTCCGACAGCCCGATGTCGCGGCTGGCCTCCTGTGCGGTGGCGGCGATCCATCACTATGCCGGGGCTGCAAAATGACCCGCGCCGTCCTGACGCTGAACGCCGGATCGTCCTCGCTGAAGGTGGCCCTGTTTCCCGAAACCGGCGATCAGCCGCTGGCTGTTGGCCTGGCAGACCGGATCGGGCCCGACGGCGTGCTGAAGCTGAAGGATGCCACCGGTGCGCCGCTGGCCGCATCGGGCGATCTGACAAGCCATGCCGGGGCCATTGCGGCCGTGATCGACAGTTTCCGGGCGCAGTGGCCTGACCTGGAATTGCTGGCCATCGGCCACCGGGTCGTGCATGGCGGGGCGGACAACACGCGGCCCGTTACCGTGGATGACGCCGTGCTGACCGACCTTGAACGTCTGTCGCCCTTTGCGCCCCTGCACCAGCCGCACAACCTTGCAGGTATCCGCGCCGCAATGGCGGCGTTTCCCGGCGTGCCGCAGGTGGCCTGTTTCGATACCGCCTTTCACCGCACCAACCCCAAGGTCAGCGACAGCTTTGCCCTGCCGCGCGCCCTTTATGACGACGGCGTGCGCCGCTATGGGTTTCACGGCCTGAGCTATGACTACATCGCGGGCGAACTGGCCCGCCGCGCGCCCCATCTGGCCGAAGGCCGGGTGATCGTGGCGCATCTGGGCAACGGGGCCAGCATGTGCGCGCTGCAGGCCGGGCGCTCGATGGCCTCGACCATGGGCTTCACGGCGCTGGACGGCCTGCCGATGGGCACGCGTTGCGGGCAGGTGGACCCCGGCGTGCTTTTGTATCTGATGGACCAGAAGGGCATGACGGCGGCAGAGATCACCGACCTTCTGTATCGCCAGTCGGGGCTTCTTGGCCTGTCGGGCCTGTCGAACGACATGCGCACGCTGGAAGCCGCCGGCACGCCCGAGGCCGCCGAGGCCATCGACTATTTCGTGTTCCGCTGCCAGCGCGAGGTCGGCAGCCTTGCCGCCGCCCTTGGCGGGATCGACGCACTGATCTTCTGCGGCGGCATCGGCGAGAATTCGCGCCTGATCCGGGCGCGGATCTGCGAGCGGCTCGGCTGGATGGGGATCGACATCGATCCGGCGCGCAATGCCGCGAATGACGCTGTGATCTCGACCGACCAGGCGCGGACAACCGTCATGGTCATTGCGACCAACGAGGAACTGGTGATCGCCCGGGCCGCGCGCGCGGCCCTGGGCCTGGCAAGGAATGTGGCGGAATGAAGGGCGCGTTGAAACCCGAAGCGGCGGCAGAGATGATCCCCGAGGGCGCAAGCCTGATGATCGGCGGCTTCATGGCGGTCGGCACGCCGGAGCGGATGATCGACGCCATTGTCGCTCGCGGCGTCGGTGGCCTGACCGTCATCGCGAACGATACCGCCATGCCGGGCAAGGGGATCGGCAAGCTGATCTCGGCCGGTCTCGTGCGGCACGTCATCGCCAGCCACATCGGACTGAACCCGGAAACGCAGGCCAGGATGATCTCAGGCGCCATCACCTGCGAACTGGTGCCGCAGGGCACCCTGATCGAACGCATCCGCGCAGGAGGCATGGGTCTTGGCGGCGTGCTGACCGCGACCGGCCTTGGCACCGAGGTCGAGGACGGCAAGCAGATCGTCGAGGTTCAGGGCAAGCGGTTCATCGTCGAAACGCCGCTGCAGGCCGACTTCGCGCTGATCGGTGCCTGGCAGGCGGATTATGTGGGCAACCTCAGCTACATGCTGACCGCCCACAACTTCAACCCGATCATCGCGCTGGCCGGCCGCACCGTGATCGCCGAGGCCGACAGCATCGTGCCGGTCGGCGTGATTGCGCCCGATGCGGTCAAGACGCCCGGCGTTCTGGTCGATCATCTTCTGATCCGCGCGGCCTGAGGGAGGGCATGATGGACGCCAAGGAACTCATCGCGCGCCGCGTGGCGCGGGAAATCCGCCCGGGATCGCTGGTCAATCTTGGCATCGGGCTGCCGTCGATGGTTGCGAACTTCGTCCCGGCCGGTCTGGGCGTGTTCTTTCAGGCCGAGAATGGCGTGATCGGCCTGGGGGCCCGCCCGCCCGAAGGCATGGAAGCGCGCTATCTGACCGGGCAGGATGGTGCCGGGCATGGGCGGGGCGATGGACCTTGTGACCGGGGCGGCGCGCGTGGTGGTCGCCATGCAGCACAGCGCGAAAGGGCAGTCCAAGATCGTGCCGCGCTGCACCTTGCCGCTGACAGCCCTGCGCCGCGTCGATCTGGTGGTGACCGACCTTGCGGTGATCGAGCCGACCGGCATGGGCCTGTTCCTGCGCGAACGCGCGCCGGGTGTCAGTGTCGCGGATATCCGCGCGGCCACCGAGGCTGCGCTGGTCGTTCCAGATGACATTCCCGAAATGATCCTTGCCTGAGGTCGCCATGCCCGATGTCCACGCCGCCCCCGACTTTCGGACCGCAATCGTGACCGGATCGACTTCGGGGATCGGGCTGGCCGTGGCCCGTTCGCTTGCCGAAGCCGGGCACAGCGTGATGATGAACGGCTTTGGCGATGCCGCGCAGATCGAGGCCGACCGCAGCGCCATCGAGGCCGAGACCGGCTCGCCCGTGGCCTACCACGGGGCCGACATGTCGGACCCCGCGCAGATTGCCGATCTTGTTGCCGCGACGGTGGCGCGGTTCGGGCAGATCGACATCGTGGTGAACAATGCGGGCATCCAGACCGTCGCGCCGATCGAAGAGTTTCCGGTGGACCGTTACAACCTGATCCTGGCGATCAACATGTCGGCGGCCTGGCACCTGTGCCGCGCCACCTTCGGCGGGATGAAGGCGCGGGGCTGGGGCCGGGTGATCAACGTGGCCTCGGCCCACGGCCTTGTCGCCTCGCCCTACAAATCCGCCTATGTGATGGCGAAGCACGGCATCGTCGGTCTGACCAAGACGCTGGCGCTGGAAGGGGCCGAGCATGGCATCACCGCCAACGCCATCTGCCCCGGCTATGTACTGACCCCGCTGGTTCAGGCGCAGATTCCCGAAACCGCCAGGGCGCGCAGCATCACCGAGGACGAGGTGCTCCGCGACGTGCTGCTGGCGGCGCAGCCGACGAAAAGCTTTGTCCAGCCCGGCCAGATCGGCGCGCTGGCCGCCTTCCTGTGCACCCCCGCCGCATCCCAGATCACCGGAACCGCGCTGCCCGTCGATGGCGGCTGGACCGCCCACTGAAGGATCAGACCATGACCGAAATTCGCAGGATCGGCGTCATCGGCGCCGGAACAATGGGCAGCGGCATTGCGCAGGTCAGCGCGATGGCGGGTTACTCCGTGGTGATGCAGGACCTGTCAGACGCTGCGCTGGACCGCGCCCGCACCAGCATGCAGGGCAGCCTTGCCCGGCTGGTCAAGAAGGCCACGCTGACCGAAGCGCAGGCCGCCGAAGCAACCGCCCGCATCGCCACCGCGACCGCGCTTGACCATTTGGCCGACTGCGACATCGTGATCGAGGCCATCGTCGAGCGGCTGGACGTCAAGGCGGGGGTGCTGAAGCAACTGGACGCGATCTGCCGGACGGATGCGATCCTTGCCTCCAACACCTCGTCGATCTCGCTGACCGAACTTGCCGCCGCCTCGGCCCATCCGGGGCGTGTGATCGGGATGCACTTCTTCAACCCCGTGCCGGTGATGCAACTGGTCGAGATCATCCGCGCACTTCAGACCACCGATGCGGTGGCCGAGGCCGTGACCGACCTGACCCGCGCCATCGGCAAGACGCCCCGCGTCAGCAAGGACAGCTACGGCTTCATCGTCAACCGTCTGCTTGCACCGCAGATCAACGAGGCGATCAACTGCGTCTACGAGGGCCTCGCCACGCCCGAGGATATCGACAGCATGATGAAACTGGGGGCCAATCACCCGATGGGGCCGCTGTCCCTGGGTGACCTCATCGGGCTCGATGTGGTGCTGAACATCATGGAAACGCTGTATCACGGGTTCGACGACCCCAAATACCGGCCCAGCCCGCTGCTGAAACAGATGGTGTCGGCGGGCTATCTGGGCCGCAAGACCGGCAAGGGCTTTTTCGACTATCCGCCGCGCTGACCCAAAGGGGGGGGACGGATGGAAACCTTCAGGGCGGCGGACGGTGCGCGGCTTGCCTTTCGCGATGACGGGCAGGGTCTGCCGTTGCTGGCGCTTGCGGGCCTGACGCGCGACAGCCGGGATTTCGACTATCTGGCGCGGTATCTGCCGCCGGATGTGCGCCTGATCCGGCTGGACAGCCGCGGCCGGGGAGACTCCGACTGGACGGGGCCTGCCACCTATTCCGTGGGGCAGGCGGCGGCCGATGCGCTGGCGCTGCTGGATCATCTGGGGGTCGGGCGCGCCGCGATCATCGGATCGTCGCGCGGCGGGTTGCTGGGCATGGTCATCGCAGCGACCGCAAAGCACCGCCTGCTGGGCCTCTGCCTGAACGATGTCGGTCCGATCCTGGAACGCGACGGCCTGCTGCGGATTGGCACCTATATCGGAGTCGAGCCGACTGTGCCCACGCTGGAAGAGGTGGCCGACCGGATGGATACCGCCATGCCGGGCTTCGAGCGTGTTCCGCCCCTGCGCTGGCAGGAGGAAACCGTGCGCCACTATGTTCAGCGCGACGGCGGCGTCGGGCTGACCTATGACCCCGCGCTGCGCACCGCCTTCGATGCCGCCATGGCGGGTCCCCTGCCTGAACTGTGGCCGCTGTTCGATGGCTGTGCGGGGTTGCCGCTGGCGCTGATCCGGGGGGCGGCATCGGATGTCCTCAGCCGCACGACCGCCGAGGAAATGTGCCGCCGCCGCCCGGACCTGCTGTTCGCCGAGATTCCCCTGCGCGGGCACATCCCCTTTCTGGACGAACCCGAAGCCGTTGCCGTCGTGACCCGCTGGCTGGAAAGGGTCGCTGCCTATGCAGAGACGCAGACGTCTGACCCCGCCGACCACACCGGGTGAACCCGTTTCAACCTGCCGCCGCTGCGCTGCGGCAGACCGCGCGCAAGGCGCAGGGCCTGCCGCAGCGCCGGATCAGACCCGTTCCAGCGCGATGGCAATGCCCTGGCCGACCCCGATGCACATGGCGGACAGGGACCGCCGCCCCCCTGTCAGACCCAGTTCCAGCGCTGCCGTCCCGGTGATCCGCGCACCCGACATGCCAAGCGGATGGCCAAGTGCGATGGCCCCGCCGTTGCGGTTCACGCGGGGGTCGTCGTCGGCGATCCCCAGGTGCCGCAGGGTCGCGATGCCCTGGGCGGCAAAGGCTTCGTTCAACTCGATCACGTCAAGGTCGACCTTGGTCAGGCCAAGCCGCGCCATCAGCTTGTGCGAGGCCGGGGCCGGGCCTATTCCCATGATCCGGGGGGGCACGCCCGCCGTGGCCCCGCCAAGAACCCGGACAAGCGGCGTCAGGCCATGCGCCCTGGCCGCCGCTTCCGACGCAAGGATCAGCGCCGCCGCCCCGTCGTTGACCCCGCTGGCATTGCCGGCGGTGACCGAGCCGTTCGGGAACAGGGGCCGCAACCGGGCGAGCGACTCCATCGTCGTCGGGCGCGGGTGCTCGTCACGGTCCACGATCACCGGATCGCCCTTTTTCTGGGGCAGGGAAACCGGCGCGATCTCGCGCGCCAGCCGACCGTTTGCCTGTGCCGCCGCCGCCTTGGCCTGACTGGCCAGTGCCATCGCGTCCTGCGCCTCGCGGCTGATGCCATAGTCGTCGGCCACGTTCTGGCCGGTCTGCGGCATCGAATCGGTGCCATGGGCCGCCTGCATCGCGGGGTTCACGAAACGCCAGCCGATGGTGGTGTCGTAAACCTCGGCCTGGCGCGAAAAGGCGGCATCGGCCTTGGGCATGACGAAAGGCGCGCGCGACATGCTTTCCACGCCGCCTGCGATCATCAAACCGGCCTCGCCCGCCGCGATGGACCGCGCCGCCGTCAGCACCGCGTCCATTCCCGACCCGCACAAGCGGTTGATCGTGGTGCCCGTCACGCCGACCGGCAGGCCGGCCAGCAGCGCCGACATGCGCGCGACGTTGCGGTTGTCTTCGCCCGCCTGATTGGCGCAGCCGAACACCACGTCATCGACCGCCGCCCAGTCCACCCCCGCGTTGCGGGTCATCAGCGCCCGCAGCGGCATGGCCCCCAGATCATCGGCCCGCACCGAAGACAGTGCACCGCCATAACGGCCGATGGGTGTGCGGATGTAGTCGCAGATATAGACAGGTGTCATGTCACAGCTCCGGCACGATCAGGTCGCCAACGGGTCCGGGCGTCCGCAACTCGGCCCCGGTCAGGGATTGCAGGTCGTCCAGCGACAATCCGGGCAGCTTTTCGCGCAGCACGAAATGCCCGCCCTCGATGTCGATCACGGCGTGGCTGGAATACACGCGCGTCACGCAGGCGACCCCGGTCAGCGGCAGGGTGCAGCGCGCGACCAGCTTGGGCTTGCCGTCCTTGGTCACATGGTCGGTCATCACCGCCACGCGCCGCGCCCCATGCACCAGGTCCATCGCGCCCCCCACCGCAGGCACACCTTTCGGCCCGGTGGACCAGTTCGCCAGATCGCCCGTCTCGGCCACCTCATAGGCCCCCAGGATCGCCACATCCAGATGCCCGCCGCGCACCATGGCAAAGCTGTCGGCATGGTGAAAAAAGGCTGTGCCCGGCTTGATCGTCACGGCCTTCTTGCCCGCGTTGATCAGGTCCCAATCCTCTTCGCCCGGGTGCGGCGCGCCGCCAAAACCCAGAATGCCGTTTTCGGTGTGAAAGATCGCCTGCCGCCCCGGAGGCTGGAACCGCGCCACCAGTTCCGGAAAGCCGATGCCAAGGTTCACATAGGCACCATCGTCGATATCCTGCGCCGCGCGCCAGGCCATCTGGGTGGGGGACAGTTTCGCAATCATTCCGCCACCCTTGGATAGCGCGCCCCGGCGCGGTTCAGGTCTTCTTCCTGCGCGGGAACCGGCACCTCCACCAGGCCCTGCACGAAGATGCCGGGGGTGACAACCGCCTCGGGGTCGATCTGGCCCGGCTCCACGATCCGGCTGACCTGCACGATGGTCCGTGCCGCCGCCATGCACATCAGCGGCCCAAAGTTCCGCGCCGCCATCCGGTAGGTCAGGTTGCCAAGGCGGTCGCCCAGATGCGCCTTGACCAGCGCCACATCGGCCTTCAGCCAGCGTTCCCGGACATAGGGCCGCCCGTCAAAGACCTCGACCGGCTTGCCCTTGGCCAGATCGGTGCCATGGCCCGTCGGCGTGTAGAAGGCCGGAATGCCCGCCCCGCCCGCGCGGATGCGTTCGGCCAGCGTGCCCTGCGGGACCAGTTCCAGGTCGATCCGGCCCGCCAGATACCTCTCGGTGAACACCACCGGATCGGCTGATCGCGGAAAGGAACAGATCAGCTTGCGCACCATCCCCGCCTCGATCAGCGCGGCCAGCCCGACATGGCCGTTCCCGGCATTGTTGTTCACCACGGTCAGGTCGTGCGGATGCCCTGTTGCCAGGAACCGGTCGATCAGCGCGTGGATCAGTTCCACCGGCGCGCCCGACCCGCCGAAGCCGCCGATCATCACGGTCATCCCGTCGCCTATCGTTGCAACGGCCAAGGCCAGGCTGCCGATCGTCTTGTCCATGCCAGAAGCCTCCGTCCGACGCCGCGATCCGGCTTGCCCGGCAATAGGATCACCATGCCGCTTTCGTCGAGTCGTTTTGTGCGATATACGGCATTTGTTGACATAACGCACAAAAGGCACGGGCAGATGGGCCTTTCCGACCGCGACACCATGGGCGGACTGGCCAAGGGGCTGGCGGTGATCGAAACCTTCGGCCCCGGCACCCCCCGGCAGACCATCACGCAGGTCGCCACGGCAAGCGGTCTGGACCGGGCCACCGCGCGGCGCTGCCTGCTGACGCTGGCCCGGGGCGGCTATGCCGACTGGGATGGCAAGTTCTTCACGCTGACCCCCCGCGTGCTGCGGCTTGGCACTGCCTGTCTGGCCACCATGCCGCTGCCCCGGATCGTCCAGCCGCATCTGGACCGGCTGTCGGACGAGATCGGGGAAAGCACCTCCGTCTCGATCCTTGACGGCAGCGACATCGTCTATGTGGCGCGTGCGGCGCACCGCAAGGTGATGTCCATCGCGCTGGTTCCCGGCTCGCGCCTGCCGGCCTACTGCACCTCGATGGGCCGTGTCCTGCTTGCCGCCCTGCCCGAGCCCGAGGCGCGTGCCCGGCTGGGCCCGCTGCCGCTGCCCGCCCGTACGGTGCATACCGTGACCGACCCGGACCGGATCATGGACGAACTCCGGCAGGTCCGCATCCGGGGCCATGCCCTGATCGATCAGCAGGTGGAAACGGGCCTGCAGTCGCTGGCCGTGCCGGTGCTGGACGCGCGGGGCAAGGTCGTGGCCGCGCTGAATGTCGGCATGGCCGGGCAGGGCGACGCGACCGGCCTGCGCGACCGCTTTCTGCCCAGACTGCTGCACCTTCAGGCCGAACTGCGCCTGCACCTGACCTGACCTGAACTCCCGCCCGTCCCGACCCCGCCCGTCCTGACCCCGCCCGTCCCGACCCCGGCCCCGCCGAATGACGGACCGATGACGGTCAGGCCGCAGCATGCCCACACGGAACAGCCAAAGGGCAACTTGCAGGAGACCGACATGGATTTGGGATCAGACACCCGGGCCCCGGACCAGCACCCGGAGCCATCGCAACAGGGGGGCATCGACATGCACCAGAAGGCATCTTCACCGCCGGCCCGGCACATCCTGTCGCGCGCCATGCTGGATACGCTGTTCGACACCGAACTGCGTGTCCGCCGCGCGAACGAAACCCATCTGGGCTATCCCTACAACCTTGGCATCGTGCCCCGCGTGCCGACCAGCCTGGGGGCCTATCTCATCAACAACCTGGGCGATCCCTATGCCGGGTCGCATTACGCCGCCGAAGTCTGCGCCCTGGAACGCGAGGCCATCGCCTGGCTTTCGCAGGTCTGGGGCGGCGCGGACATGGACCTTTACGCAGGCTCCATCGGGGCCAGCGGCACCGAGGGCAATATCTGGGGCCTCTACCTTGGCCGCGAGGCGCTGCCCACGGCGATCCTGCTGCACGGTGCAGACGCGCATTACTCGATCCCCAAGGCGGCGCGCATCCAGCGCATCGACAGCCGCATGCTGCGCAGCACCCCGCAGGGAGAGATTGATCTGGACGATCTGGCCTTTGTGCTTGACGACCTTGGCGGGCGGCCGGTGATCCTGGCGCTGACCTGCGGCACCACCATGAAAGGCGCGCATGACGACATCGCCGGGGCGATCCGCGTTCTGGACGCGGCAGGCTATGGCCCCGACCGGCGCTACATCCATCTTGACGGGGCGCTGAACGCCATGGTCGTGCCGTTCCTGTCGGCGGCCCCTGCGGCGATCCGGCCGGATTTCGGGCTGGGGATCGACAGCATCTCGACCTCGGGGCACAAGATGATCGGCACGCCGATGCCCTGCGGAGCGCTGATCTGCCGCCGCACCCATCTTGACCGCATCTCGCGGGCCATCGCCTATCTTCGGTCGAACGACACGACCCTGATGGGGTCGCGCAACGGCCATGCGGTGCTGGCCATCTGGACCCGGCTCATGGCCCACGGGGTCGCGGGCTACACGCAGGATGCCCTGCGCTGCACGCTGCGGGCCGAAGACATGGCAGCCGCCCTGCGCGATGTCGGGGTCGATGTCCTGCTCAACCCCCACTCCCTCACGGTCGTCTTTCCAGAACCGCCCGAGGATATCCAGATGACCTATCAACTTCCTTGTCACATGGGATTGGCCCATGCGATCATCATGCCCAGCGTGACCGACAGCCTGATCGAACGGTTCCTGACGGATTACATCCGATGGTTCCGCCTTTCCGGCCGGGCACAGTGACACGGCACCGCCAGACCAGCGAACCACCACCGGGCGAACTTTCGGGATCACGCAACGCACAACCAACGGGGCCGGAAATTGGCTGTTTCAAACCACTCGAACCACTCGAACCACTCCAATCATTCGAATCACTCCAATCATTCGAACCACTCGGGACCGGGGGGCGAGGAATCGATCTTTGCCGAAGGGTCCTCCATCGCGATGTCGGTCGCGATGCAGGCGGCCATGCTGGGCCATCCGCCCGACGCGCCCATGCCGCCCGTGCCATGGCCGCCCACGGCGCAGCCGCCGGCGAAACAGGCCTTTCGCCGCCTGAACGCGCGCCACCGGCAGCACCTGATCGTGCGCGACCTGATGCAGGGCCATGTGCTGACCCCTGCAGCGCCTGCGGCCGACCATCCGAAGACAACGCTGACCTTTGCCGGGGCGGCCCCCGCGCTTGAACTGTCCCTCAACCGGGGTGACCGGATATTCTGGCAGGACCAGATCGACACGCTGCACGCGATGAAATGGCACCGGGCCGAGCGGATGGAAGAGATCGTCCTGCAGCAATCCGAAATCCTGTCGTTCCTGACGCTCGGGCTGCCCGTGGCGGGCGACACGCATCCCTGGCTGACCGTCCTGCTGGACGCCGTGTTCGACATGGCCTTCCGCGTTGCTGCGGAAATGAAGGTCCTCTTTGCCATGCCAAGGCCGAATGAATGGTCGTCGGGCGTCGATCCGGTCATCCGGACCCCGTCGCACGGCGCGTTCCCCAGCGGGCACGCGACCGAGGCGTTCGCCGCCGCTGCCGTGCTTGCCCATGTGTTTCCCGACCGGACCGCCCATCTTCGGCAGATGGCGGCGCGCATCGCGACGAACCGGTGCTACGCCGGGGTCCACTATCCCGCGGACCAAGCCGCAGGGGCGCTTCTGGGCGAGGTTCTCGGCGGGCTTGCGGTGCGCCGCGTGTTCGACCGGAACCCGTTCGTCGCCCCCGGCACGGCGCTGTCCTTCCGCGCCGGGGCCGCCGTTCCCTTCGGAAGCGTCAACCCGCTGCCCGCAATCGAAACGCTGGCCCTTGGTTCGCCGATCCTGACAAGCGCGGGCGCGCCAGAGGGGGCCGCCCGGCCGGAAGCCCTGTCGATCCTGGCAGAGCTCATCACCGGCGAACTCTGACGCGGCGGGGCGATCATGGCTGATGACGTGACCTTTTCGGACCCGCCGGACGTCTTCCAGGACGATAACGGCCTCGCGGCGCTGTTGCCGTGGAACTACTTTCCGGCGGATGAAATGGCCGTGTCCGACCCATCGGACGAACAGGCCCGCATCGTCATGGCCCTGCCCGATGGCGACCGGGGCCTGCCCGCCCTTTATGCCGCCATCGGTGCCGAGGCTCTGGCCACGCCCAAGGACACCATCGCCTATCTGCAAGGGCTGGACATGGGACTTGACCGCAACAGCCCCCTGACGCGGTATTTTCTGGGTCCGCCCACCCGGCTCAAGCCTTCGCCGCCCGACGGGTCCGCGCGCGAGGTTTTCACCATCATCGCCGAACCATGGGACATGACCGCCGCCGGGCAGATCACCGAGGTTGTCGTCATCATCGATGCCGGAATTGCGTTCTGGAACCGCCGCTTCCGGAATGGTGCCGGGCCCCGGTTCCAGGGGGTCCGCTATCTTGACTTCGACCGGCCGAACATCGGGCAGGCGAACCATCTGGACGCGACCGCCATTGCCGCCCTGTGCAGCCTTGCCGACCGTGAAGGGAACGGTGCGGTGATGCGCGCGCTTGGCGAACGTTTCCCCAACAGCGTCTTCGGGGCGGCGGCGAACCCCTCTGCCGATGGTTTCTGGCACGGCACGGCGGTCGCCGATCTTGCCGTCGGGGCCGCCGGGGCCGAAGCCGACCACATCGCCCTCTTCGCGCTGGATCTGCCCCGCAAGGCGCTTGCCGACTTCAGCGGCGAGATACTGACATCGACACTGGCCCTGA
Source organism: Rhodobacterales bacterium (assembly GCA_013297695.1). GTDB lineage: Bacteria > Pseudomonadota > Alphaproteobacteria > Rhodobacterales > Rhodobacteraceae > Aliitabrizicola. Next base: position 17,834 of record JAAFHX010000047.1, read on the forward strand.
TCCTGCCCGCAGCCATCGCCATGACCGCGGGCTTTGCCCAAATTCCGCTGACCATCGTCATGCCGCTTGGCTTTCCGGCCGGGCCGCAGGACGGAACCCACCCGGCCGCAGCCTCCATCGCTGCCGCCCTCGCAAATTCGGGCCGCCGGAACGTCCGCCTTGTGCTGCCGGCCGGAAACCACCTGCAGGACCGCTGCCATGCCCGCCTGTCCGGCTCGGGCGCCGAACCGGTCCAAGGCATCGCGCCTCCGTCCCGGGTGTTCTGGGACCTGGCACCGGATGACTTTTCGGTCAACCAGATCGAAATCTTCGGCCCTGCCGGGCAATCGGTCGCGTTGCAGATCGCGGCCCCCGGGCAGGCCCTTGCCGATGTGACGATGCCCGCCGCCCAATCCATCAGGACCATCCTGCGCGACGGCCGGGCCATCGGTTACCTGCTGCGCCATGCCGATGCCGCCGGGTGGTCGCGCACGCGCCTCGTGCTCTGGCCCGCCGCCCCCAGGCCGGGCGGCGGGGCCGCACCCTTCGGGCGCTGGACACTGGCCACCCGGGGATCGGCAAACCTTGACGCCTGGGTCTTGCGCGACGACCGCAACCCCGTGGCCGACCGGTTCCGCCCGCGCCGCCCGTCCGTTCTGTGGGACCCGTGGTACCAGCGGCGCGGCCCGACCGGAGCACCGCCGCTGACCGACGATGCCCCGTCGGCGGTGCGCCGGTCCGGCACCCTGTCGGTGCTGGCCACCACCCTTGCCCCCGCTGCCATCGCCGTTCAGGCGAATGAACGGCTTGGTCAGCAGCCGCCTGCCCAGGCCGGCTATTCCGGCCGACGGCAGACCGGGCGCGCCCTCGAAGCCTCGGCCCTGGTCGATGATGGCTGGACCGGGCGCGGCACCGCCGCCGCCGCCAACGGCGGCCCCCGGCGCATCCGGATGTCCGGCACCTCCGCCGCCGCCGGGATCGAGGCGCGGCGGATTCTTGGTCTTGGCCCCGTGCCCGAGCTATGACAGCCGGTCGCGCAGCGTCTCCACATGACCCAGGGCGCGCAGCGTCTCGATCGGGTAATCCGGCTGCACCAGCATCGCCATGACGAAATCCGGCTCCAGCCGCCGCAGCCGGGCAGCATGGTACTCCGCGCTCGCCCGGTCCCCGGCCAGCAGGGCCAGCGCCACCAGATAGCGCAGCGCAGGCCGGTAGAACGGCATCTTGCGGTGGCAATCGGCCGCCGCCTCGCGTGCGGTGTCGATCTGCCCCATCCCCAGAGCGGTCAGACAGGCCTGCATGTCCCAGTTGAAGCTGTTGGGCATCCCCTGCGCCGCAATCCGCGCCCTCTGGGCAAGGTCGTTCGCCTTCTGGTAATCGCCGTGAAACACCAGCGACTGCCCCAGCGCCTCCAGCGCATAGGGGTTCTGGTCCGACATTTCGGCGGCCCGCAGCGCCAGATAATGCGCCTGGTCCAGATCGCCCTGCAACTTCAGCCGGATGCGCGATGCCAGGGCCAGCACGACCGGGTGATCCGCCATCGCCCGCAGGGCATCATCGGCAAAGGACCGCGCCTCGGCCACGCTGTCAGGCCCGTGGTCGCGAAACTCCAGCGCCGAGGTCAGCCGGATGAACCCCCGCCAGGCCAGCGCCAGCCCGCGCAACTCGCCGTCCTGCACCCGCACCAGCATGTCGTCGGCGCGCAGCAGGGCCGGCCGGTCGAATTCAAAGATCAGCCGCGTCGCCCGGGTCAGCGACCCAAGCTGGCCCTGCCCCGTCGCCCCGCTCAGAATCTCGACGACGCTGGCGACCGTCTTGTTGACGCAGCGCGAAACCTCGGCCGACTCCCAGACCCCCGGGATCGACAGGCCAAGGGACTGCCGCCCCGTCCAGACGATCCGCCGCGCCGGCATCCCGATCACGCGGACCAGCAGAAAGTCCTGATCCGCATCGCCAAAGCACTCCATCTCGACCAGCGCGCTGATCGCCTCGGTGCCCGGCATCTCTGCGCCCGTCTCGAACTGGATCACATCGACATTGCCGAACAGGATCAGATCGCCCGCGATCCGCTGCGCGATCGCCTGCATCACGAACCGGCTGCGCGGCGACGCGCCAAGATCGTTGCGGCGCACCATCACGACAGGTCGGCTCGACCGCCGCGACCGCTCCTGCACCTCGACCGGCGGCCGGACGGCACTGAAATCCTGGTCGAACCGCGCCCTCTGGTCGCGCAGCCAGTCCGAGAATTCGGGGTCGCGGATGTCCAGATCGCCCAGGAATTCTCCCGCCGCCTGCTGGTCCACCTCGGCTTCGGGCGATACCCAGATCGACGACCGATCCGACTGCAACCGCCCCTCGCAGCGCCCCAGTGTCTTGCGCACCCGCGACAGCGCCTGCCGCAGGCTTCCCGCCGCCTGCTCGGGATCGCTCTCGCTCCACAGCATGTTCTGCAGCCAGATCCGGGTCCGCCGCTGCCCGGGCGAGGCCAGCAGCAGCGCCAGCAGCCCGCGCTCCTTCATGCCTGCAGGCGTGATGTCGGCACCGTCGTCGTCGAACACCCGGACCGAACCGTTCAAGCGCGCCCGCATCCGCCGCCTTTCCACCTGCCGCCCCGCCGGCGGCACAAGCCCCCGTCGGCTGCACTGTCCGCCAGTCCTGACGTTGCGTCAACCGCCCGGGCAGGCCCTTCCCCGCCACGCCGCCCCTGCGGGTCACCGCCGTTTCGCCTGCGGCCCCTCAGCCCTGCCGGGAGGCTGCGGGCCGCCCCACCGCCAGGGCATCAAGGATGCGCAGCACCGGAAGCTGCGCCGCGCGGCTGTGCCGGGCCACCACCTCTGCCGCCCTGGCCTGAAACAGGCACAGGCAGCGCCCGTCCAGCGGCAGATAGGTCGAGCCCAGATACAGAATGCAGTCCCCTTCGTCCCGCATCGTCGCGGCACGCCGCTCGCTGGCCTGCGACAGGCCGGCAATGTCGATCATCGGCGCTTGCCCGATGTCACGCTCCACCAGAAAGGTCTTCATCAGTTTGCTCCTGTCACGTTCCGGCGCGCGCCCGCCCGGCCCCGGACCGGACCGACCCTCGCACCCGCCTGAAACCGCTTTCTGCCGGACCATCGTGATCTCATCGCAAGTGCCGCGTCACCGCGCCGCGTTCCTCCGCGCTGTGCCGGATCGCCGTCGCCGGGGTCCCCCTTCCACCCGGTCCCGCGCCCCTTCCTTCATCTTGGCGCAAATATCCCCGCCGGAGGCTCCGCCCTCTGCCCCCGCGCAGGATGGCCTTGTGCCGGATCACCCCTTGAACACATGCCGCCGGTGCCAGTCGAAATAGGACGGGTGCGGCGCAAGGTTCCGGTTGCCGGGCAGGATCAGCCGCCGGTCGGCCACCAGCAACCGCCCGGCGATCTCCGCGCCGACACTGCCGCGCGCGATCAGGATGCTGTTGTCGCCATCGACCGACACCAGCCCCCGGTCGAACATCCAGTGCACCGTGCCCGACAGCGCCAGCCCGTTGCGCAGCGTATCCGGCCCCTGCCGCTCCACCGGCACGATATGCGCCGCCTCCACCTCGGGCCGCCCGCCGCCGTTGCGGATCTCCAGCCCCGACATGGCACACCGCCCCCGATAGGCACGCCGCACCTGACGTGCAAAGGTCCGGTCACGAAAGGCGCGGGAACTCAACACCTGCGGGCGCAGGACGGAAAGCCCGGGGTCATAAGGGGCACCGGGGTCGAATGCGCCGGGTATTCCGTAGTCAAGTGCAGGGCCGGTCCGGGGAATCGCGTCGGGCACATCCTCTTCGCGCAGTCCTTCCGTCAGAATTGCCGCGAAGTCGGCTTCCGAGATCAGCCGCACCGCCGAGGTATTCGATCCGCGCGATTGCGGTAGGCCGGTTTCGTAAGGCCGTCCGTCCTCGCGGAACCGGGGAAC
>JAAFHX010000048.1 GCA_013297695.1 Rhodobacterales bacterium
AGCGTGACGGCGATCTTGCTGTTGGTCACGTTGTCGAAATCGACGGTCAGATCGGCACGGGTCACGGTGAAATTGCCGGTGATCCGGTCGGGGCCGAAATCCGTCTCGAAACCGACCGAGGATTCGGCAGGCTCCAGCACATAGATCATGGGGGCCGCGCGGGCGGGGGCGGCAAGGGCAAGCATCAGCGAAAGCGCAAGGGTCAGGCGGTGCATTGGAATCCTCCTGACAGGAAGTTAGCACGGAAAGTCGGCCTGTCGTGCCCTCTTCACGCCGATGTGGGTTCGGCGGGTTCCGGCTGGTCCAGCAGCAAGGTGCCGCGCGTTTCGCGGACCCGCCAGTCCTTCGGCGGTTCCGCCCGGGCGCGCAGCCGCGCCAGCCGCCAGGCCCGCGCCGTGCCGTCATGGCAGGCGGCCAGATGCCAGCGGCTTTCCACCCCCGCCGCCCCGCCCGCCTCGGGGGTCAGCATCAGGCCAAGCGGGGCCGACCGGCCGACATGGCCTGCGGCATCGGCCCCCGCCTCGGCCGCCAGATGCAGCCGCCGCACCGGGGTCAGCGCGGGGGGGGCTGTCAGTTCCGCCACGACCAGCGGGGCCGCCCCCGACCGCAGCGCCTCTTCCATCGTCCACAGCAGATCCTCGGGCCGCCGGGCGCTGGCAAAGACGATCCGCCCGGGGTCGGCGTGGCGCTGCAACCCGTCGGGAAACAGCCGTTCCGCCTGCCAGCCGGGATGGACCCAGATCACCGCGCCGGTGGTTTCGCGCAGCAGAAAGGCTGCCAGCGTCACCCGCGCCGGGCCGCAGAATTCATGCACCCGGCCCCGCGCCAGTGTCAGCGGGCCAAGCAGCGTCTGGGCCGGGCGGGCACGGGCCGACGTGGAGGAGAGCAGCGGAATCGACATGGGCGCAGCCTAGCATGTTCGCTTTATGTTCTCAATTCTGCCCGAGCGCCCACCGAAAACGGCTTGCACCATCCGGGGCGCGGGCGTTCAGTGGCAGCCCGGTCTTCGCCCAGGTTCCCGATGCCCCGCGCCCTTGCCTGTCTTGCCCTGCTTCTGCTGGTGGCCTGTGCCCGCCCCGCGCCGCCTGTCGGGGAAATGTCGTTCCGCACGCCCGGCACGCCGATCTATTCCAATGCCGTCACCGCGCCGGAACACCTGGCCGGGCGCTGGCGGCAGGTGGCGGACTTTGCGGCCCCCAGTGCCGCACCCTGTGCGGCGGGGGGGTTGACCATCGCCCCGGACGGTGCGGGCCTGCGGATCGTGGCCGACCTGTGCCTGGCCGGGCGCAATGCCACCCATTCCGGGCCGATCGAGGTGACCGGGCCGGGGCGGCTGCGGGCCACAGGTGCCGATCCGGCGGGGCTGGGGGTGGAATGGTGGGTGCTATGGGTCGATGCCGATCTACGCACGCTGGTGCTGGGCACGCCGTCGGGGCGCTACGGGATGATCCTGAACCGCGACGCGGTGCTGCCGCCGGACCGGGCGGCGGCGGCGCGCGACATCCTTGCGTGGAACGGCTATGACCTGACCATGCTGCGCGCGGTCGGCACGCGTTAGCCGATCCGGTCCCGCAGCGCCTGCAACTGCGCGGGCACCTCGCGCGCGCCCACGGCCGCCTCGCGGATCAGCCAGTCGAAATGGCGCGACACGCTGGCAACCCGGTCCTGATCGCGGAAGGCAAGGTAATGGCGGCCCAGATAGACCACCGCCAGCAACGGGCCGAATACGGTGACCGGTGCGGAAAACACCCGCCGCGCATCATACAGATACAGCCGCAGCGCGGGGTAAAGCTGATCGTTCAGGTCCATCAGCCGGTCGATCTGCGCCAGCCGCAGGGCTGCGGGCAGGCCGGCGTAATACCCCTCGGCCCGGGCAAAAGCGGCCAGTTCATGCAGCGGCAGGGCGATCTCGTAGTCCGACCGGGCCTGCCGCATCCAGGCAAGACGTTCTTGCGACGCCGCGATGGCCGCCGCCGCCTCGGCCCCCAGTTGCGGGGCGTATTCCCATTCCATCATCTCGGGGGTCTTGAGCATGTCGGGCAGGGTGGCGGGCACATGCCGGATCTTGTAACCCGCCGCCTCGCGGTGCCAGCCAAAGATCGTCTCGTCGATCAGTGCGCGCGGCGCTTCGGTGATGGTCAGGGCCGCCGCCAGCAGGTCCTGCGGACGTTCGGGCCGGTCGGTCAGCCCCAGCAGCCAGTCGGCGGTCACCCCCAGGGCCGTGGCGCATTCCGCAGCCACCTGCGCATTTGGCAGCCGCGCCGAGCCGTCGCCCAGAAGCTGCGAAACCGTCGACCGGTCCACGCCAACCCGGCGCGCGAGTTCGCTTTGCGTGATCCCGCGCACCGCCATGCCCTGCGCGAGCCGGTCGCGAAACAGGCCAGCCCGGCTGCGTTTGTCGATACTTCCCGGCATCTGGTGAAATTTCTCAACATCGATGACTTTGTGATGCGTATCTTCCGGATTCCGGTCGCGCGGGGCAAGTGCTATCGCTGCGATCGATGATCGAAGAAAACGCCAAAGGATTGCCGTGACCATTCAAGACACTGTCGAGCGGTCCGACGGCGCGGCGGTCACGGAATGGCCGACGCTGTGCCTGCTGGTCATGACCTATGGCATCTGGGCGATTGGCACCACAGGGCTGGCAGGGATGTCCCTGCCGCTTGGCATGATGCTTACGGCCGTCGCGGTGGCGCAGTTCTCATCGCTTCAGCATGAGGTTCTGCATGGCCATCCATTCCGGTCGCGGCGGCTGAACGAGGCGCTGGTGTTTCCGGCGCTGACGGTGGTCGTGCCCTACGGCCGGTTTCGCGACCTGCACCTGGCACATCACCATGACCCGTCGCTGACCGATCCCTATGATGACCCGGAATCGAATTACCTTGACCCGGCGGTCTGGAGCCGCTGTTCGCCGCTGCTGCGTCTGCTGCTGCGGGCCAACAACACGCTTGCGGGGCGGATGATCCTTGGCCCTGCGATCTCGACGGTGTTGCTGGTGGTGCAGGATGCCCGTGCGATCCGGCGCGGCGAGGCGGGGGTCCTTTCCGCCTGGGCCCTGAATGCGGCGGGGATCGTGCCGGTGCTGGTCTGGCTGCAGACGGTCGGGCAGATGCCCGTCTGGGCCTATCTGGTGGCGGTCTACCTTGGGCTGTCGCTGCTGAAGATCCGCACGTTCCTGGAACATCGCGCGCATGAGGCGTTCCGGGCGCGGACCGTGGTGATCGAGGATCGCGGACCGCTGTCCCTGCTGTTTCTGAACAACAACTATCACGTCGTGCATCACATGCATCCGCAGGTGCCTTGGTACCGGTTGCCCGGCCTGTACCGGGCCAACCGCGACCACTACCTGCGCCGCAACGACGGCTACGTCTACCGGTCCTACGGGCAGATTTTCCGCCAGTACCTGTTCCGCGCAAAGGACCCGGTGCCGCATCCGATCTGGCCCGACATGCAGGGTGCCTCGTCCGTCCCGTCCGCCGGGCCTGTGAAGGTTGCGACCCGGCGCACCGCCTGACACAAGGGGCGCATGGCCTCGTGGATCGCCGTCACCCTTGCCGCCGCCGCCGTTCAGACGCTGCGCCTTGTGCTGCAAAAGCGGCTGAAGGGGCTTGGCCTTTCGACCGGCGGGGCGACCTTTGCGCGGTTCCTGTTCGGCGCGCCGCTGACCCTGATCGGCCTGGCGGGGCTGATCCTGCAAGGCGGCTACCGCATCACGGCCCCACCCGCAGCCTTCTGGGGCTTTGTGGCGCTTGGCGGACTGTCGCAGATCGTGGCGACCTTCTGCACCGTCGCGCTGTTTTCCGAACGCAGTTTCGCGGTCGGCATCGCGTTCACCAAGACCGAAGTGCTGCAGGTCGCCATCCTTTCGGCACTGTTTCTGGCCGAGCCGGTGTCGGCCCCCGGCCTGGTGGCCATACTGGTCGGCATGGCCGGGGTGATCCTGCTGTCGCGCCCGGCAGACGGCTGGGGCCGGGCGGGGCTGTTGAACCGGGCGACGGGCCTGGGGCTGGCGGCAGGCGCGCTGTTCGGGCTTTCGGCCATCGGCTATCGCGGGGCGACATTGCAGGTGGCGTCCGACTCGGCGCTGTTTCGCGCGACCGTGGCCTTGGCGGCGGTCACCACCTGTCAGACCATCGCCATGCGTTTCTGGCTGAGCTGGCGCGAGCCGGGCGAGATGGCCAAAGTGCTGGCGGCATGGCGGTCCACGGCCCTGGTCGGGCTGACGGGGGTGCTGGGGTCGCTTGGCTGGTTCGTGGCCTTTGCGCTGATGAATGCGGCCTATGTGCGCAGTCTGGGGCAGGTGGAACTGGTCTTCTCGCTCGCAGCCTCGGTGCTGTTCTTTCGCGAAAGGGTCCTGGCGCGCGAGGTCGTGGGCATCGCCCTGCTTGCGGTCAGCATCATCGGCGTGGTGACGGTCGCCTGATCAGCCGATCCGGCGAAAGGCCGGGACCGGCCCGGAATTGTCGAAGAACGGAACCGGCGGCGGCGGGGCATCGACCCCGGCCAGCGCCGCGACCTCGGCCAGCACAACCTCGGTGATGAAGGGCAGATCAAGCCCGCGCGTCTGCGCCAGCGGCAGCCAGCGCAGCAGCCCAAGCTCTCCTGACGCGCCGTCAAGGTCATCGGGGTCGCCCGCGATCGCCCCGGAATCGGCCAGAAAGAACCGCGCGTCAAAGCGCCGGGTGCGTCCGGGCGGGGTGATGGCGCGGAAGATGAAGCGCAAGCCGGTCGCATCGGGCAGTAGGCCGCGCGCGGCAAAGGCGTCCCACCCTTCGGGCAGGGGGGCCTTGCCGGGGCGTCCCATGAACAGGCCGGTTTCTTCCCAAAGTTCCCGGATCGCGGCTGCGGCAAGGGCGGCAGGGGTCGGCCCGTCCTCAACCTGCAACCGGGCGGCACAGACCGGGTGCAGACCGCCTGCCAGCGGCACCAGCGCATCGCCCGCGTCCACTGCCCCGCCCGGAAAGACGAATTTCGATGGCATGAAGGCGGCAGCACTGCCGCGCTGACCCATCAGGACCTCGGGGCCGGAGGCCCGGCGGCGCAGCAGCACGACGGTCGCGGCCGGCCGGACCTGCGGTGACCCGGTCGGATCAGTCACCGCCGCCGAACCCGTGCATCCGCCGCGCCCACTGGATCGCCACAAGTGCCCCCTTCAGCCGCGGCAGCAGGAACAGCGACAGCGCCACCGTCGCCACCGAAAAGACCGAGGCCAGAACCAGCGGGTCGGGGCGGTAGTGCACGAACGCGATCAGGATCGCCGGGGCCATCAGGTGCCCCACGATCAGGATGGTCAGATAGGCCGGGCCGTCATCGGCGCGCTGATGGTGCAGATCCTCGCCGCAGACCGGACAGGCGTCGCGGACCTTCAGATAGCCGCGCAACAGCGGTCCGGCACCGCAGTTCGGGCACTGCCGCCGCCAGCCGCGCAGCATCGCCGGGCCAAGCGGGCGGTCTTGGGGCATCAGGATGTCCTGATTCTGCATGGGTCATCCTTTCAAAAGACCGCCTTGATACCCCGGGAGTGGCGGAATGTGGATGCTCTGCCGAAGCGTTGCGTCGCGATGTCGCAAAATTCTGCCGATGCCCGCGACGGAAACCGCCCGCCCCCGCGTTTGATCTGCAGGACGGCGCGGACAAGGCCGCTGACCGGACCCCTTGATGGAGAGACAAGAGATGACATCGAAGACAATCCTGACGGCGCTGACACTGGCCGCAATTCTGGGTGTGACCGCCTATGCCACGCTGCCTGCCGGTGCGCAGGACGGCGGCATGGCACCGGGCATGGGCATGGGGCAGGGCATGGAGATGGGGCAGGGCATGGGCATGGGGCCGGGACCGGAAATGCCCGCCTTCGAAACGCTTGATGCCGACAAGGATGGCAAGGTCACCCCGGCCGAAATTGCGGCACAGCGCAAGGCGACTGTCATGGGTTTCGACGCCAACTCGGACGGCAAGCTGAGCGCCGAGGAACTGACCGCCCAGCAGGTCGCCGCCATGACCGAACGGGCGACCGCCCGGTCTGCCCGGATGATCGTGATCCTGGACGTGGACGGCGACGGACTGCTGTCGGTCGAGGAACTTGCCGCAGGTCCTGGCCAGATGCAGATGTTCGACCGGATGGATGCCGATGGTGACGGGGCCATTTCCAAGGCCGAAGCCGATGCGGCGGCCGAACGGATGCAGGACCGGGGCCCCGGCGAAGGTCGCGGCGGCAAGGGCGGCAGGCATCAGGGTGGCCATCACGGCGGACAGGGTGGCGGCATGGGCAACGGCCCGCAAGGCGACGACGGTTCGAACTGACATGCGGCTGGGGGCGCGGGCAGGAACCGCCCGCGCCCTTGAACCGAACGCCCTTGTGGCGGACATCGCGGAACTGGGCTAGACGTCGGGCAGGATGAACATGGCGCTGGATGCCTTTTCGGACGTCTCGGACGAGGCTCTGATGGTGCTGTACGCCAACGGCGATCCGCAGGCGGCGCGCCTGCTGACGCTGCGGCTGGTGCCGCGCGTCCAGGGTTATGCCGCGCGCCTTCTGGGTGACCGTTCCGAGGCCGAGGATGTGGCGCAGGAGGCCATGCTGCGGCTGTGGCGCATCGCGCCCGAGTGGCGGCAGGGCGAGGCGCGGGTGACGACCTGGCTTTACCGCGTGGTTACCAACCTGTGCACCGACCGGTTGCGCCGCAAGCGCCCGCAAGGTCTGGACGAGGTGCCCGAGCCCGAGGACGGCACGCCCGGTGCTGCCGCCCGCATGATCGAGGCCGACCGGGTTGCCGCGCTGGATCAGGCGCTGGCACAACTTCCCGACCGGCAGCGGCAGGCGGTGGTGCTGCGCCATCTGGAAGGCCTGACCAACCCCGAAATTGCCCTTGCGATGGACATCGGGGTGGAAGCGGTCGAAAGTCTGGTCGCCCGTGGCAAGCGCGCCCTTGGTGCGATCCTGTCGGGACGGCGGGGCGCTCTTGGATACGAAGACGAAAGCTGAACGGGGTCTGACATGCAGGACAGCGATCTGGACGATCTCTTTGCGGCGGCCCGCAGGGCCGGGCCGCAGCCTTCGGCCGCGCTTCTGGCGCGGATCGAGGCGGACGGGCTGCGATTGCAACCCCGTCCCGCGCCCCTGCCGTCCCGCGCCCGCTGCGGGGTCTGGTTGACCGGATCGTGACGGCTGTGGGGGGGCTTGGTGCCGCCGCAGGTCTGGCGACGGCCGCGCTTGCCGGGTTCTGGATCGGGTTTGCACAGCCGCAGGGGCTGAGCACGCTGGCCGACGGGCTGACCGGAGGGTTGGGGGTTACGGCCATGGTCGACAGCGTGGAACTCATTCCGGCGCTTGACCCCTTTGCGACGGAAGGCTGAGCGATGGCAGAGATGGAACCGAAACCCGCACGCGCCCCGGGACGGGGCATCCGGATCGCGCTGGCGGTGTCGCTGGCGGTGAACCTTGCCGTGGCGGGGGTTGTGGGCGGCACCCTGCTGGGCGGCTGGGGAGGGCCGCCGAACCCGATGATCCGCGACATCGGCTTTGGTCCCTTTACCGCGGCCCTTTCCCCGCAGGACCGCGATGCCCTGGGCCGCGCCTTCCGCGATCAGGCGCCCGACATGCGCGGCATGCGCCGCGAGATGCGCGCCGAAGTCGGCCAGATGCTGCAGGCCCTGCGAGCAGACCCGTTCGACAAGGCCGCGCTGATGACGGCCATTGCGGCCCAGGACGCGCGCGGCAAGGCGCGGCTGGAACTGGGCCAGCGCCTGCTTGCGGAACGGCTGATCGCGATGAGCCCGGCCGAACGGGCGGCTTTCGCGGATCGGCTGGAACAGGCGATGACCCGTGGCCGCGAGGAACGGCGCGGCGACCAGCGGCAAGGCGACTGACTGCACCGTACAGACGGGCAGGAACGCCGCGCCTTCGGGTGCCGTCCAAGTGCAGCGGGCGTGGACCGAACGGGCCGTCGCTTCCGGGCAGAGACTTTGCGTCCGTCGGTCGCAGGCCGGCGTGACAAGGCATCGGGGCAACCCGGGCCGGTTCGCCAACCCGCCGTGATCGCACGGCCCGTGCCGCTGCACCAACCCGTCGAGGTCCGATGGCGATGTGCGGGGGTGCAGGCCCGCCTTTCGGTGCGCTGCCGACGCGCGGCGGTCTGCGGGTCCGTCGCGACGGACCGGCGCGTTCACTCCTGCGCCTGGGGCGGCCGGTCTCGGGATTTCATCGCCGTCTCCGGATGCGACTCCGGTGCGCGATGGTCTGGCGGCCTGTCGCGACGGAACGCCCCTTCGCGGTGCGGTGACGACGATCCGGAGTTCAGACCTGGCTTCGGTTGCGCGGGCAGGGTGTTGCCGTCCCGTACTTCGGCCGCGATGCCTTTGTCCGGCGTGGCCCGGTGGTCTGTCATGGTCTGACCGCCGGCCGAGGTCCCGTGGTCCGTGCTTGACGGGCAGTCCGCCAAGGCCGCCCGGCGCATCGCAGCCAGGGACGAACCGGCCCGCATGCGGGCATGTCCCGGGGGCCCGATAGCTTTCTGCGTCCTTGTCCGGGGTCGGCGCGCCTTTGTCGGCGGGGTGCAGACAGACGGTGCGCGGCAGTTTCGCCCCGCCCCTTGCCGTCAGGCAGCGGTTCGCGCGACGGTCACCTGATCGCGCCCTTCGGATTTGGCGGTCAGCAGCGCGCGATCCGCCCGGTCGATCAGGTCGGCCACCGGATCCGAAACGCTGCCCCGCCGGTGCCGCCCGGACAGGGCGAGCCCGATCGAGATGGTGACGTCCAGCTTACCGCCACCGGGAAGTGACACGGACGGCGCGCGCACCGCGTCGCGCAGTTGTTCGGCCCGCCGCCCCGCTTCGGCCAGCGAGGCCGAGGGCAGGGCCACCAGAAACTCCTCTCCGCCGATCCGCGCCAGAAGGTCGCCCTCCCGGATGTTGGCCGACAGCCGCGCCGCGACTTCGGCCAGTACCGCATCACCTGCCGCATGGCCCCACCGGTCATTCACCGACTTGAACCGGTCGAGGTCGATGACCATCACCACGACATCCCCGCCATCCGGGGGAGAGGCCCGCAGAAAGCTGCCAAGCTGGGCCAGGGCAAAGCGCCGGTTGTAAAGGCCGGTCAGCGGGTCGATCATTGCCAGCCGCATGCTGTCCTCGACCGAGGCGCGCAGCCGGTCGCCGTGCCGCTTGCGGCGCAGCAGGGTCCGCAGCCGCAGGGCAAGTTCTTCCGGATCGACGCCGGGCGCGACCAGATCGTCGGCCCCAAGGTCAAAGGCCATTGCGGTGAGCGTCGCATCCTGGTGCGACTGGACCATGCAGATCGCCGCGTGGCGACTGTCGCCCCGGCAGCGCAGGTCCGACATCAGCCGCAATCCCGACCCTGCCGCCCCCAGATCACTGGCGATCAGAAACACATCCGGCCCCTGTCCACCCGCCCCGGCAAGCGCCAGCGCCTGATCGCGGGACAACAGCAACAACCGTTCCCAGAGATGCACGCTCAAGTCGCGCCGCCAGCGGACGGCGGTTTCGGGGCGTTCGGCCACCAGCGCAATCCGGCCCGGCTGTTCGAACCCGTCGGCCGCTTCGGCCAGCCCCATCGCCCCAAGTGTTTCCCGGGCAACGCTGCGATGCACGGCATCGTCCCGGCCCCGCAGCAGGCGGCGCAGCCGCGCCATCAGGACCTGTTCGTCGAACGGCTTGTGCAACACGTCGTCGGCCCCCGCCCTGAACGCCGCAAGACCTGCGCGCGTATCCCCGCCCGGGGCGATGGCGATCACCGGCAGGTCGCGCGTCGGGGGGGCCTGGCGCAACCGCCGCAGAACCTCTGCCCCGTCCATGTCGGGCAGGGAAAGGTCCAGAAGGATCACATCGGGGGTTGCCGTTGCGGCCAGGTGCAGACAGGTCGCCCCGTCAGAGGCAAACAGCGTTTCATAGCGGGCTTCCGTCAGGCGCACCTTCAGGACAATGCGACTGGTCGCCGTTCCATCTGCAATGAGTATCCTGCCCGCCATGTTCCGTACTGTCCGCTTTACGTCTTCTGCGTCAGCCGTCACTCTCTGCGGTAACTGGTTAACATTTCCTTTCCGCAGGGAAACGAAGACCGCCTGACCCGAGGAGCCACGCGCAGATGAAGCAGGAAACCGCCGAGACCCTTGCCCTGCGCGCGCTGGCCTGGATCGCCGCCGCAGACGACCATCTTGCACGGTTTCTGGAGGCAAGCGGTGCTGCCCCGTCCGATCTGGCGGCCGGGGCCTCGGACCCCCGGTTTCTGGGCGCCGTTCTCGATTTCCTGCTGACCGACGATTCGCTTGTGGTCGCGTTCTGCGACGCGTCGGGCTATCCCTATCCCGCCCCGATGCAGGCGCGCGCCGCCCTGCCGGGTGGCGAGGTGCCGCACTGGACCTGACAGGCCAAAGGCGCGGTTGCATTCCGGGCATGCAGGGGTCAGGCTGACAGTCCCGGGGCAAGTCGAAGGTGGCAGGATGATCGATGCGGTGGTGTTCGACAAGGACGGAACCCTGTTCGACTTTCGCAAAAGCTGGAGCGGCTATGTCCGCCGGGTGATCGCCGATCTTGCCGCAGGTGCCCCGCAGCGCGAGACCGGTCTGGCCCGCGCCATCGGGTTCGATCTTGCGTCGGGCGATTTTGCCGCTGACAGCCCGGTGATCGCCGGAACCGCCGGGGATATTGCCGACGACCTGCTGGCCCATCTGCCGGGCTGGACCCACAGCGCGCTGACAGACCGGCTGAATGCCCTGTCGACCGGAGCCGAAATGACCGAGTCCGTGCCCCTCGTGCCGCTGATGACGGCATTGCGGGCGCGGGGCCTGCGCCTTGGGCTTGCCACCAACGATGTGGAGGCCGCAGGCCGCGCGCATCTGGCCGCCGTGGGGGTGGACGGGCTGTTCGATGCGATCCTGGGTGCGGATTCCGGGCATGGCGCAAAGCCCGGCCCCGGCATGCTGCTGGCCTTTGCCCGCGCGGTCGGCATCGCGCCTGCCCGCATCGTCATGGTCGGCGACAGCCGCCATGACCTCATCGCGGGGCGAGAGGCGGGAATGCAGACCATCGCCGTGCTGACCGGAATTGCAACCGCAGATGCCCTGTCGCCGCTGGCCGATGCGGTGCTGCGGGACGTGGGCGAACTGCCGCGCTGGATCGACGCGCGGCGCTGAGACCGGGATGGCCGACGCGCCTCGGCCAAAAACGACGCGAAAAGGTCGTGAACAAGGTGCCCATCGCCGCATCCCTTCGTCCAGACTATGCGCAGCACCGGGGCCGCAGGGCCCGACCGAGACGAAGGGAGACCCGCGATGAACGAGGATGCAGGCCGCAAGCGCCGGGCCGGGGGCCGGGCTGGCAACAAGCAGCGCGCCGGAACCGCCGCCATCGACCAGATGCCCTGGCGCATTCCCCTCAACCCCGACCGTCCGACCGAACCCATCGACATGGACGGGGTGATGGCGATCCATCGCGGCTGCATGCGCATCCTGTCCGAAATCGGGATCGAGTTCCTGAACCCCGAGGCGGCGGCGATCCTGAAGAAGGCCGGCTGCCGGGTCGAAGGCACCAACGTCCGGATGGACGAGGATTTCGTGATGGAGATGCTGCGCACCGTGCCCGCGCAGTTCACCATCACGCCCCGCAACCCCGACCGCGAGATCATCCTGGGCGGCAAGCACATGGTCTTCGTGAACGTCTCTTCCCCGCCCAACGTCTGGGACCTGGAACGGGGCAAGCGGTCCGGTGACTTTGAATCCTTCAAGGATTTCATGAAGCTGACGCAGTATTTCAACTGCATCCATGTGGCGGGCGGCTATCCGGTGGAGCCGATCGACATCCACCCTTCCATCCGCCATCTGGACTGCCTCTATGAAAAACTGACCCTCACCGACAAGGTCGTGCACGCCTATTCGCTTGGCGCGGAGCGGGTCGAGGACGTAATGGAGATGGTGCGTATCGCAGGCGGGCTCAGCCATGAGGAATTCAACGCCCGGCCGCGGATGTATACCAACATCAACTCGGTCAGCCCGCTGAAGCATGACTTCCCCATGCTGGACGGCGCGATGCGGCTGGCGCGGCGCGGGCAGCCGGTGGTGGTCACACCCTTCACGCTGGCAGGCGCGATGGCCCCGGTGACCATGGCGGGCGCGGTGGCGCTGAGCCTGGCCGAGGGGCTTTCGGCGATTGCGCTGCTGCAATACATCAACCCCGGCTGCCCGGTGATGATCGGCACCTTCACCTCGAACGTCGACATGAAATCGGGCGCGCCGGCCTTCGGCACGCCGGAATACATGCGCGCCACGCAGATGACCGGCCAGCTTGCCCGGTTCTACAAGCTGCCGATGCGGTCGTCCGGGGTCTGTGCGGCCAACGTGCCCGACGGGCAGGCGATGTGGGAAACCTCGAACAGCCTCTGGGCTGCAGTGCAGAGCGGGACGAACCTGGTCTATCATGCCGCAGGCTGGCTGGAGGGCGGGCTGATCGCGTCGCCCGAGAAGTTCGTGATGGACTGCGAAGTGCTGCAGATGATCCAGCGCTACTTCGAGACGGCGACCTTTTCCACCACCGAGGACGACATCGCGCTGGATGCCATCCGCGAGGTCGGCCCTTCGGGGCACTACTTCGGCTGCCAGCACACGCAGGACCGTTACAGCACCGCCTTCTATGCGCCTTTCGTGTCCGACTGGCGCAACTACGAGGCCTGGCAGATCGACGGTGCGGTGGAAACGCCCGAACGGGCGCACCGATTGTACAAGGCGATCATGGCCGAATTCGAGGCTCCGCCGATGAATGGCGACCACCAGGAAGAGCTGCGCCGCTTTGTTGCCCGGCGCAAGCAGGAAGGCGGCGCGCCGACCGATTTCTGAACGGCGGCGGCACGCGCCTGATCGCGCTTGTCAGCCAAGGGTGCCGCACGCTACGATTGCCGGAATTTGCAGCACTCCGGTATTGAGCAGCGTGACGGCATGGTGGAATCGACTGTCGAATTGCATCGGGCCGTGCGTCGGACAGGCGTCTTCCGGCGCGGTGTCATCCAGGACGGAAAGGCCGTCGAGGGGGTGCTGTACCCCGATTTCGAGGCCAAGACCTATTTCAACAACAAGCTGCAGCGCGTGGTGTCGCGCCCGCCTGACGTGACCTATGATGCCGACGGCAGAGTGGCCGAAGGCGGCGGCACGTCTCTGTTCGACCGCACGGGCCTGTTCGGGCGGGCGGCCTGGCACTATTTCAGCATCCCGAAAGGCACGCCCATCGACTATTCGCTGGTGCTGCGCCATACCGGCCGGAACCCTCGCCTGGGGGCCGAGCATTACCAGATCGAGGTGCGCACGGGCGGCATGCCGGTCGAGGCTTTCAAGGGCGCGCTGGACAATCTGGCGCGCGCCGCCGTGGCAAAGCTGTACGAGGATGCGCGCCGCTAGGGCGGCAAGGGGGGCTGGACATGGCAGAGGTCAGCGGTGCAACCCTGATGGTGGCGATCCAGGCACTTGACACGGTGCGGCGCGACACGGCCGAGGCCCGGCACGAGATGGATGACAACGACCGCGCCGACCTTGATGAGCTGTTGCTGTCCTATGACCTTGCGGCACGCGAGCTGCAGCGCGCCTATGATCAGGCGCGGTCCGCTTCCGCCAATCTTCCGCCCTATGAACAGCTTGTCCGCCGCATCGTCTGGAAGGACTGAGCGTCGGGAGCCCAGGGGATGCACCTGCAGAACCTGAGGCCCTGCTAAGGCATTTGTTAACCCCCGCTGCCTAAACCTTGCCGCAGCGGTTCTTGGGAAGGCGCCTGATGCACGGCCTCGTCAACAGATCGATCCAGTGCTTCCTGCGCGATACCTATGGCGAGGGGCTCTGGCTTGCGGTGGCGCGGGATGCCGGTCTGGGGTTTGACAGCTTCGAGACGATGATAAGCTACGACGACAGCCTGACCGGTGCCGTCATCGACGCCGCCGCCCGCCGCCTTGACCGCCCGCGCGACACGGTGATGGAGGATCTGGGAACCTATCTTGTCTCGCATCCCAACCGCGAACGGGTCCGCAGGCTCCTGCGGTTCGGCGGGGTGGGATTTGTCGATTTCCTGCATTCGCTGGACGATCTGCCGGGCCGGGCGCGGCTGGCGCTGCCCGATCTGGAACTGCCGCGCCTGTCGCTGGAGGAAGAGGGCGACGACCGCTTTACCCTGCGCTGCACCTCGCCCCTGTCCGGGGCAGGTCATGTGGTCGTGGGGCTGCTGCGGGCGATGGCCGACGATTACGGCGCGCTGGTTCTGCTTGACCATTCACAGGGCGGGCCGGACAGTGATCTTGTCTCGATTCACCTGCTGGAGCAGCAGTTCGCCGCTGGCCGCCGGTTTGATCTGGCACAGCGGGCGGGCTGAGAAATGGACGGTCCATTGCCGGAATTGCAGTTCAGGGTGGATGCTGCCGCGCTTGCCCGTCTGATGCCGATGCATCTGAGCATGGCGTCAGATGGCACGGTGACCGGCGTCGGCCCGACACTTGCCAAGCTTTTGGCCGGGCATCCCGTTCTAGGCCGGGATTTCTTTGATCTGTTCGAGGTGCGACGGCCCGGCGATGTCGTCTCGGCGGACGATCTGTTGCGCCGGGCGGGTCAGCGGCTGCACATTGCCTGCCCGCACCTGCCGACGACCGGCCTGCGCGGCCTTGCCGTGCCTCTGGCAGGGGGTGAAGGGATCCTGCTCAACCTGTCCTTCGGCGTCGGGGTCGAGGATGCGGTGCGCGACCACGCCCTGACCGATGCCGATTTCGCGCCGACCGACCTGGCGATGGAATTGCTGTACCTGATCGAGACCAAGACCGCCGTCATGCAGGAACTGCGCGCCCTGAACCTGCGGCTGGAAGGGGCAAGGTCCGAGGCCGAGGAACGCGCGCTGACCGACACGCTGACCGGGCTGCGCAACCGCCGCGCGCTGGACATGGCCCTGACCCAGGCCGTGGTGCGCGATACGCCCTTTGGCCTGATGCACATGGACCTTGATTACTTCAAGGCGGTGAACGACACGCTTGGCCATGCCGCCGGCGACCATGTCCTGCGCGAGGTGGCGCGCGTGCTGCGCGAACAGACCCGCACAGGCGATACCGTTGCCCGCGTGGGCGGCGATGAATTCGTGATCGTGCTGCCCGGCCTGACCGACCCTTCGCGCCTTCGGTCCATCGCCGAGCGGATCATCGACCGGCTGACCCAGCCGATGGAATGGGACGGCCAGCCCTGTTGCATCTCGGCCAGCATCGGGATGACCGTTTCGACGGAATTCGCCCCGGTCCTGCCGGACCGGATGCAGGCTGCCGCCGATGCCGCCCTTTATGACAGCAAGCGCGCCGGGCGCGGGCGGGCCACGCTCTATCGTCCCGATCCTGCCGGCCCGCCCGGCAGTTAGGGGTCAGCCTCCGATGATCGCCGCCCCCGCCACGGGAACCGCCATCCAGGCATAGCCGTTCGGCCCCAGGTCCAGCCTATCCGTCGCAAGTCGTGCCGCCTGCGACACCGGGCCGGGTGCCACGCCCCGGACGCTGATCGTCACCGGGTCGGGCGACAGGTTGTAGACGCAGGCCACGGCCTCGGTTCCCGTATCGCGCAGAAAGGCCAGAACCGGTTCCGGCGTATCGAAGAACCGGGTCCGTCCGCGCAGCAGGGCGGCACTGGCCTTGCGCGCGCGCAAGAGCGCCCGATAGGTTTCCAGAACCGACCCCGCCACCCCCGTCTGCGACGCCGCATTCCGCGCCAGTTGCAGCGGCTTGACCGGCAACCAGGGCTTGCCGGCGGTGAACCCGCCCTGTGCCGAACCGTCCCAGACCATCGGCGTGCGGCACCCGTCGCGTCCCTTGTAATCGGGCCAGAAGGTGATGCCGGGCGGGTCGGTCAGTTCATGAAATTCGATGTCGGTTTCGGTCTGGCCAAGTTCCTCGCCCTGATAGAGGCAGATCGCCCCCTCGAAGGACAGCAGCATCGCCGCTGCAAGACGGGCCACGTCATCCTGCGAACCGTGGCTCGCCCATCGCGAAACATGGCGGATCACGTCATGGTTGGAAAAGGCCCAGGTCGGGCAGCCGTCCGGGGCACCCGCAAAGAAATCCGCTATCCGCTTGCGGAAATGCCCGGCGGTGAACTGCGGCCCCAGCATTTCAAAGCTGTAGGCGGTGTGCAGCCGGTCCTGCCCGCGCGTATAGTCGGCCATGACCCGCATCGCGCGGTGGCTCTCGCCGACCTCGCCCACCATCATCCGCGCGTCGTAGCTGTCCAGCAGCGCCCGCATGCGCTGCAGGAAGCCGATATTCTCAGGTTGCGTCTTGGAATGCAGGTGCAACTGCATCTCATAAGGGTTGACGGCGGGTTCCACGGCATTGCCCGGCGCGGGCGGGTTCGACCGCAGAGCCGCGTCGTGGAAGTAGAAGTTGACGGTATCGAGCCGGAACCCGTCCACGCCCCGGTCCAGCCAGAACCGCATGGTGGACAGCAGCCAGTCCTGCACCTCCGGGTTGTGAAAGTTGAAATCCGGCTGGCTGGTCAGGAAGTTGTGCAGGTAATACTGCCGCCGCCGCGTGTCCCATTCCCAGGCCGACCCGCCGAAGACCGACACCCAGTTGTTCGGCGGCGTGCCGTCGGGGCGGGCATCGGCCCAGACATACCAGTCGGCACGCGGGTTGGTGCGGCTTGACCGGCTTTCCGCGAAGAACGGGTGCTGCGCCGAGGAATGGCTCAGCACCTGGTCAATGATGACCTTCAGGCCAAGGTCATGCGCGCGGGCCACCAGCGCGTCGAAATCGGCAAGGCTGCCGAACAGCGGGTCGATGTCGGTATAGTCCGACACGTCATAGCCCATGTCGGCCATCGGCGACCGGAAGATCGGCGACAGCCAGACAGCATCGCAGCCAAGTGCCGCGATATGGTCCAGCCGCCGGGTGATGCCGGGCAGGTCGCCGATGCCGTCGTCGTCGCTATCCTGAAACGACCGGGGATAGACCTGATAGGTCACCGATCCGCGCCACCAGTCCTGCATCCTGCCCCCGCCTTTTATGGTTGTGTGCTATCGCCGTCTTCGCCCGGAATTCGGCCGGGTTCAACCGTTTCCCCGGCGCGCTCAGGCCAGCTTCAGCGCGGCGATCCCGGCAAGGATCAACACCACGCCCGCCACGCGCAGCAGGCTGACCGGTTCGTGAAACAGAATGACCGCCGTGATCGCCGTGCCCACGGTCCCGATGCCCACCCAGACGGCATAGGCCGTGCCCACCGGCAGGTCACGCATGGCCAGGCTCAGCAGCCAGAAGCTCGCCAGCGCACCGGCAATGGTCAGCACACTCGGGACCGGCCGGGTAAAGCCCTCGGAGTATTTCAGCCCGATGGCCCAGGCCGTTTCCAGCAGGCCCGCGATCCCCACCAGCACCCAGGGGCTCATCAGGCGGCCAGACCCTTGGTACCCATGTCAAGAAACTTCTGCCGGCGGTCGCGGACCAGCGCCTCGGGCTTCCGGCCTGCAAGTTCCTTCAGCATCGCCTCAAGCGCCTTGCCCACCGCGTCGACCGCCTCTTTCGCGGCCCGCTGCGCGCCGCCAAGCGGTTCCTTGATGATCCGGTCGATGACGCCCAGGCGTTGCAGGTCCTGTGCCGTCAGCCGCAGCGCCTCGGCCGCCTCGCGCATCTTCTCGGCATCCTTCCACAGGATGCTGGCGCAGCCTTCGGGGCTGATCACCGAGTAGATGGAATGTTCCAGCATCGCGATCCGGTTCGCCGTGGCAAAGGCGACCGCACCGCCCGACCCACCCTCGCCGATGATGACAGCGACCAGCGGCACGCCGATCTGCAGGCATTTTTCGGTGGACCGGGCAATGGCCTCGGCCTGCCCGCGCTCTTCGGCCCCTTTGCCGGGATAGGCGCCGGGCGTATCGACCAGGCTGATGACCGGCAGGCGGAACCGGTCGGCCAGGTCCATCAGGCGGATCGCCTTGCGATAGCCTTCGGGGCGCGCCATGCCGAAGTTGCGCTCGATCCGGCTTTTCGTGTCATTGCCCTTTTCGTGCCCGATCACCACCACCGGCTGGTCGTTGAACCGCGCAAGGCCCCCCATCACCGCATGGTCGTCGGCAAAGTTCCGGTCACCCGCCAGCGGGGTGTATTCGCTGAACAGCGCGTCGATGTAGTCCTTGCAGTGCGGCCGGTCGGGATGGCGCGCGACCAGACATTTCTGCCATGGCGTCAACCCCTTGTAGAGATCGCGCAGCATGGTTTCGGCCTTGCGGTCCAGCGCCGCCGCCTCTTTCTCGACGTCCATCTCTTTGTTCGCCCGCGCCATGGCGCGCAGTTCTTCCGCCTTGCCCTCGATCTCGGCCAGCGGCTTTTCAAACTCGAGATAGTTCATGCGATCTTCCCCTGCGGACGCGCCCTATATGGCCCCGCCCCGGGCGCGATGCAACTCGGCAAGATTTGCAAGGGCGGGTCATGGCATGGTGACCGGGCGAAGGGGCGGATGATGACCAGCGATCTTGAACGGCGGCTTCTGCGGGTGCTTGACCATATCCACGACCATCCGGCGGGCGACCTGTCGCTGGATGCGCTGGCCGATGTGGCCGCGATGAGCCGGTTTCACTGGCACCGGCTGTTTCGCGCGATGACCGGCCAGACGATGGCCCAGGCGGTGCGGCGGATGCGGATGCACCGCGCCGCCACGGCGCTTGTGATGGGCGAAGCCCCGCTGCACCGCGTCGCGGCCGAGGTCGGCTATTCCGATGTCACCAGCTTTACCCGCGCCTTTTCGGATGTCTACGGCCTTGGCCCTGCTGCCTTTCGGCGCCGGGGCACGCTTTACCCCGTTTCCTTTCCCGCCAGACCGGAGGTTACCCTGATGTATCCCGTCACGATCCGTATCGAACCCGAACGCCGCCTTGCCGCCTTGCCGCATCGCGGCCCCTATCACCAGATCAACCGGGCCTTCGAAAAGCTCTATGCCCTGCTTGCCGCCCGCGACATGATCGACCAGTCCGAAGAGATGATCGCCACCTACTACGACGATCCCGCAGCGACCGCGCCGGATGACCTGCGCAGCCATGCGGGGGCGGTCTTTCCCCCCGGCGTCGTCCTCGCGCCCCCGCTGGACGTGGTGATTCTTCCCGCGGGGCGGCATGCGGTGCTGACCTTTACCGGCCCCTACGCCGGTCTTCCCGCCGCCTATGACCAGCTTTACGCCGTCTGGCTGCCGCAGAGCGGGGAACAGCCCGCCGACAGCCCGCCATTCGAGAACTATCTGAATTCACCGATGAATACCCCGCAAGAGGCGCTTGTCACCGAAATCTGCGTGCCGCTGGCCCGACCCTGAAACAGCAGCGCCCCGAGGCCAGGCCTCGGGGCGTGCATCCTCCCGTTGCGCTGCTTCGGGCCTCCCCTCCGTCGGCAGCACGGGTGTCGAATAGAACTGTGGTTCCACGGCCACGGTGCGCCTTCTTTTTGCCTGTTTTGTAACCGGTTTGTCAACGGGTCTCGAGAGCGGGGGTCGGGGTGGCCGCAACCCGGGCAATTGCCGTGCACCGCGATTTCTGTCACGCAAGGTACAGGGCGGCATCCCGTCATGCCGCCGGTACGGAGGCGAGCATGACCAACCTCGAAGCGCTGCTGAAGACCACGGTTGACGAACTTGACCGGTTGCTCACCGCGAAAAGCGTGCTGGGCGATCCGATCGACCGCGACGGGATCACCGTGATCCCGCTGGTCAGTTTCGGTTTCGGCTTTGCTGCGGGCGACCGATCCGGCGGAAACGGCGGGATCGGGGCCGGGGGCGGGGTGAAGCCGGTTGCGGCGATCATCCTGGACAAGAACGGTGTGCGGATCGAATCGGTGCAGGATGCGACGACCAGCCTTGCCCATGTGATTGCCGATACCGCGACCGGGATTGTCGAGCGTCGTGCCGCCCGGACGGCAGGCGGGGCCGAAAAGCCGTCGGACTGACGCCGGTGTGGGCGGGGATGGCCATGGTCGCGGGCCTGGCGGTGGGGATGGTGGCCCTGGCGGCCCTTGTGCTGCCGCTGCGGCTGGCCGTGAAGATCGGCATCGACCCGTGGCTGTTCGACCTGCGGCTTGCCCCTTTTGCGGGGCTTGTGGGTTGGCTGCGCCTGCCGCACCCCGCGCCCCGCCCGCCGCCCGCGACGCCGGCACGCAGGTCGCCGCCGCCGCGACTCCCGCCCATCCTGCGCGCCTTGCCGGACCTCCTCGCGGCCGTGGTGGACCGGACCCGGATCGACCGGCTGTCCGGAACCCTGCGCTTCGGCACCGGCGACCCGGGTCTGACCGGCCAGATTCTCGGCTGGTTGATGCCGCTGGCCTTCGGTATCGGCGGCAGGTCGGGTCTTCATCTCGTGCCCGATTTCGACCGGGCCTGTCTGGCGGGCGATGCCGAGGTGGTGCTGCGCGTGATACCCCTGCGGCTGGCGGGACCGCTGTTCCGCTTCTGGCGGGCGGTCCGGTGACGGACGGGGCAGGGGTCACGCTGGAGCCTGCAGTCTGCCGCCACGGCTTTGCGCTGTCCGTGCTGGCCCGGGTTGTGCTGTGGCCGGCGGGCCGTGCCGACGGCATTGCCGTTTCGGGCGGCAAGCAGCCGCTTGCCGTCCTGCTGCATGACGGAACGACGCTGCGCGGGGTTGACCTTGCCGGGCGCGTGCTGTCGCCGGACGCTGTCGAACGTCTGCTTCCCGGGGCCACCCGCAGCATGGCCGCAGCCTGGCAGGACCATCACCATGGCACGCCCGCTGCCGCCTTTTCGGGCGACGGGGACTGACCGGACGCCGGTTTCGCAGAGGCCGCTTGCAAAAGGGGCAGACAATCGCGGAAAGCCGGTGCAATCCTGTCGCAAAGCCCTGCCGGAGATGCCGCATGATCCCGACCCCCTACCTTCTGTTCCTGGGCGATGCGCCCGACCCGCTGGCCGCCAAGGTCGCGCAGGGCATCAAGGACTGGCGCCCCGAATACGCCATCGGGCAGTACCGGATGGAGGCGTGCAAGGCAGACATGGGCCTGCCCGACATGACGCTGGCCGAAGCGAAGGCGGCGGGGGTCAAGACGCTGGTGATCGGCGTGGCGAACCGGGGCGGCGTGATTTCGCAGGGCTGGAAGAAGGTGCTGGTGGCGGCGCTGGAAGAAGGCTTTGACCTCGCCTCGGGCCTGCACAACCTGCTGCGGGACGAACCCGACCTTGCCGCCGTCGCCGCCGCCACGGGGCGCAGCCTGCATGACGTGCGGGTGCCGTCGGTCGATTATCCGATTGCCAACGGCAAGAAGCGGACCGGCAAGCGGATGCTGGCCGTGGGCACCGACTGTTCCATCGGCAAGATGTACACCGCGCTCTGCATGGACCGCGAGATGCGGGCGCGCGGGCTGAAGTCGAGCTTCCGCGCGACCGGGCAGACCGGCATCCTCATCACCGGCGACGGCGTGCCGCTGGATGCGGTGGTGGCCGATTTCATGGCCGGGGCGGTGGAGTGGCTGACCCCCGACAATGACCCCGACCACTGGGACCTGATCGAGGGGCAGGGCAGCCTGTTCCACGTCAGCTATTCCGGGGTGACGCTGGCGCTGGTGCATGGCGGCCAGCCCGACGCGCTGGTGATCTGCCACGAGCCGACCCGCACC
>JAAFHX010000049.1 GCA_013297695.1 Rhodobacterales bacterium
ACTGGTGCGGGTCCAGTAGTTCAGCTCCATCACCTTGGTGTACATTTCCAGCCAGTCGCCGATCTTGTCCTTGGGGGCAAAGACCGGCCAGTTTTCCGGAAACTTGATATAGGGCAGATGGTCGTACCAGACCGGGTCATGCAGGCAGAGCGATTTATACCTGTTGCGCCAGGAGTCGCCCGGCTTTTCGTTCTTCTCCACCACGATGGTCGGCACGTCCAGCTGCCGCAGCCGCGCGGCCAGCGCGATGCCGCCCTGCCCGCCGCCGATGATCAGAACCTGCGGCTGGCGGGTATAGCCCAGATCGCGCGCCTCGGCCTCGCGGTCTTCCTTCCAGGTCGGGCGGTGCTTGTCGGCGCCGTGCTTGGCACCAAGCGGGCGGGTAAAGCCCTTGTGTTCCTCATGCCCCTTCAACTCGACCATCGTGGTCAGCAAGGTCCAGATTTTCCCGCCGCGCAGGCGGATCAGGCCGAACCCGCGCGCCAGCGCCGTTTCGAACTCGATCCAGGCGGTGGTGACCCCGCCGTCTTCCGAGGCAGCCTCGCCCTCGGCGATCTTCCAGCCGGTGGGCTGCGTCGCGGCAAGCTGATGGGTCAGCATGTCGGCGATCTCGGCCTTGCCCTCGCAGGTCTTGATGTTCCAGGTAAAGGTCACAAGGTCGCGCCAATAGCAGTCGTCCAGGAAGAACGCGGTGGCGCGGGCGATGTCGCCCTCTGCAAGTGCCTGTCCGAAACCGGACAGAAGCTGCGT
Source organism: Rhodobacterales bacterium (assembly GCA_013297695.1). Taxonomy (GTDB): domain Bacteria; phylum Pseudomonadota; class Alphaproteobacteria; order Rhodobacterales; family Rhodobacteraceae; genus Aliitabrizicola. The sequence goes on from JAAFHX010000049.1 coordinate 751, forward strand.
GACGTCGGTATCTGCGGTGCTGTCGAGCATGGGTTCCTCCCGTTGGTCGATCTGTCGGCGTGGGCATTTGCTGCCTTCTGGAAACAAACGTATCGCAGGGCACAACCGGAAGTCACTGTCTTTTGCTGTGCCGCCGCCCAGCTTTGAGGCTTGACAGCCGCCCTGCCCGGTCGCGACTGTCGACCTCGGGCAAAGGCATCGGGGAATGGCAGGGATGGCGGCACCAGAGCCCATGGGAATAGGACTGATCGGAACCGGCAATATCTCGGAGGCCTATCTGAAGGGTGCCGCCAGCTTTCCCATCCTGAGGATTGTCGCCTGTGCCGATGCAAACCCGGACGCCGCCCGCGCCAAGGCTGCGGCCTGGGGGATCGAGGCGGTCACCGTGCCCGACCTGCTGGCCGATCCGCGGATCGGCATCGTGCTGAACCTGACCACGCCGCAGCATCATGTGGCCGTTGGGCTGCAGGCGCTGGCGGCCGGCAAGCATGTGTATTCCGAAAAACCGCTGGCCATCGAGATGGCCGAGGCCATTCGGCTGGTCACGGCTGCCAGGGCAACGGGCCTGCGGGTCGGCTGCGCGCCCGATACTTTCCTTGGCGGGTCGCACCAGACCGCCCGCGCTGCGATCGATGCCGGAACCATCGGCGAGGTGGTGGCGGGCAGCGCCTTCATGATGGTGCCGGGGCACGAGATCTGGCACCCGAACCCCGATTTCTATTATCAGCCCGGCGGTGGCCCGATGCTGGACATGGGGCCCTATTACCTGACCTGCCTTGTCAACCTGCTGGGGCCGGTCGCCTCGGTCAGCGGGGCCGCGACCGCATCCTATGCCACCCGCACCATCGGGTCGGGTCCGCGCGCAGGGCAGGTGTTCGACGTGCAGGTGCCCACCCATATCTCGGGCCTGCTGGCCTTCGAGAACGGCGCGGCGGTGACGATCACCACCAGCTTCGATGTCTGGAAGCACGGGCACAACCATATCGAGCTTTACGGCCGGACAGGCTCGATGATCGTGCCCGACCCCAACCGCTTTGACGGCGAGGTGATGGTGTCCGACCGGCGCGGCGACTGGACGGCAGTGCCGCAGGCGCATGGCTATGGCGACGGGAACTACCGCATCCTCGGCCTTGCCGACATGGCGCTGGCGATCCGGCAGGGCCGTGCCCACCGCGCCAGTCTGGAGCTTGCCCTGCATGTGCTGGAGGTGATGGAGGCCATCACCACCTCGGCCACCACCGGGCGGCGCATCGCGCTTGCGCATGGCTGCGCCCGCCCCGCCGCGCTGCGGGCCGACATGCCCTTTGGAACCCCCGGCTGAGGAGTTTGCCATGACCGAACGGAAGGCCCTGATCGTCTGGGGCGGGTGGGACGGCCACACCCCGCAGCAAAGTGCCGGGGTGGTCGAGGGCATCCTGCGCGGCCACGGCTTTGGCGTGACGGTCAGCGACACGACCGCAGCCTATGCGGACCCGGACCTTGGCGCGATGGACCTGATCGTGCCGATGGTGACCATGTCGCAGATCGGCAAGGACGAGCTTGCGGGCCTGACGGCGGCGGTGCGCGCAGGAACCGGGCTGGCCGGGTTCCACGGCACCATGTGCGACAGTTTCCGGGCCGAGACCGAGTATCAGTTCATGACCGGCGGCCAGTGGGTTTCGCACCCCGGCAACATCATCGACTATACCGTGAACGTGACCCGGCCGGATGACCCGGTCATGGCCGGGATCGGCGATTTCCCCTATCGGTCGGAACAGTATTACATGCACGTCGATCCGGGCAACGAGGTGCTGGCGACCACGACCTTCACCGGTGACCATCTGGCCGATGTGGCGGGCGTGGTGATGCCCGTGGTCTGGAAACGCCGGTATGGCGCGGGCCGGGTGTTCTATTCGGCGCTTGGCCACAGCTTTGCCGAATTCGAGGTGCCGCAGATGCGCACGATCTTTGAACGCGGCGCGCTGTGGGCCAGCCGCTGACCGCCGCCGGACCCCGTCAGGACAGCCCGACCATGCCCCAGAACCTGGCCGCCCTGTTCCTTCTCGACCCTGACGTGACCTTCCTGAACCACGGTAGCTACGGGGCCTGCCCCCGCCCGGTGTTCGAGACCTGGCAGGCCTGGCAACGCCGCCTGGAGGCGCAGCCGGTGGCGTTCCTTGATCCCATGCGGGGACTGTCGGGCTGGATGCGCGACGCCCGCGTGGCGGTGGCGGCAGAGGTCGGTGCCGACCCCGACGATCTGGTGGGGCTGACCAATGCCACGGTCGGGCTGAACATCGTGGCGCAATCGCTGCCCCTGCGCGCGGGCGACGAAATCCTGACGACCGATCACGAATATGCCGCGCTGGAAAAGACCTGGGCGCATGTGGCGCGGCGCACGGGGGCGGTGATCCGGCAGGTCACCGTGCCCTTGCCGCTGACCGACGCGGCGGCCTTCACGACGGCCCTGCTGGCGGAGATGACCGACCGGACGCGGGTGCTGTTTCTCAGCCACATCACCTCGGCCACGGCGCTGGTCTTTCCGATTGCCGAGGCGGTGGCGCAGGCGCGGGCGCGCGGCATCTTCACGGTGATCGACGGCGCGCATGCGCCGGGGCATATCGCGCTGGACCTGACCGCCCTTGGCGCGGACTTTTATGCGGGCAACTGCCACAAATGGCTGATGGCCCCCAAGGGGTCTGCCTTCCTGCATGTGCGCCCCGACATGCAGGCGATGATCCAGCCCTTGATCATCAGCCACGGCTGGACGCCGGAGGCGGCAACCCCCGGCACGACCGGACCTTTCGGCAACCCCGCCTTCATCGACCGGCTGGAGATGCAGGGCACCCGCGACCCGTCAGCCTGGCTGTCGGTGCCCGCCGCAATCGCCTTTCGCCGCCAGCACGGCTGGGATGCCGTGGCGATCGCGTGCCGCCGCCTGGTGCAGGACACGGCAGCACGGGTGGCGAAAATGACCGGCCTGCCGCCGCTGTCCAGCCCCGAATTCTGCGCCCCGCAGATGGTGTCGATGCCCGTCCCCGCGACCGACATGGGGCGGCTCAAGACAGACCTGATCGACCGCTACGGGGTCGAGATTCCCTGCTTTGCCTGGAAGGACCGCTGCATCGTCCGTGTCTCGGCGCAGGGCTACAATACCGAAGGCCAGATGGACCGGCTGGTGCAGGCGCTGGCGAAGCTGCTTTTGCCGGAAAGCCGGACCGGCGGCTGACGCGACCCCGGATTCGCGGTTCCGTTCCGGGCGGGGCACATCCCCCCGGACCCCGCCTCAGCGCTGTGCCACCCGCCAGTTCGGGTTGACCACAGGCTCCTGGTTCGACGGGGCCAGCGGCGTGCGCCCCAGGATGTGATCCGCCGCCTTTTCCCCCACCATGATCGTCGGCCCGTTCAGGTTCCCGTTGGTCACGCGCGGAAAGATCGAGCTGTCGGCGACGCGCAGCCCTTCGACCCCGATGACCCGGCATTCCGGATCGACCACCGCCGTCGGGTCGGTCCGCGCGCCCATCCGGGCCGTTCCGCAGGGGTGATAGGCGCTTTCGGCATGGTCGCGGATGAAACCGTCGATCTCGGAATCGCTTTGCAGCGCGGCACCCGGCTGAATCTCGTGGTGCACATGCGGCGCAAACGCGTCCTGCGCGAAGACCTCGCGCGTCAGGCGGATGCAGGCGCGGAACTCTTCCCAGTCGTCAGGGTGCGACATGTAATTGAACCGGATGACCGGCGGGGCGGCAGGGTCGGCCGACCGCAGCGTGACCGTGCCGCGCGATTTTGACCGCATCGGGCCGACATGGGCCTGAAATCCGTGACCCTCGGCCGCCGCCTTGCCGTCATAGCGCACGGCCATCGGCAGGAAATGGTACTGGATATCGGGGTAATCCACGCCCGCGCGTGACCGGATGAAGCCGCAGGCCTCGAACTGGTTCGACGCGCCAAGGCCCTTGCCGGTGAACAGCCACTGTGCCCCGATGGTGGCCTTGCCCCAGAGGTTCCAGTGCTTGAAAAGCGTGATCGGCTGGCGCGCGGCAAACTGCATGTAGACTTCCAGATGGTCCTGCAGGTTTGCCCCCACACCGGGGCGGTCCGCCACCACCGCAATCCCATGCTCGGCCAGATGCGCCGCAGGACCGATGCCCGACAGCATCAGCAGCTTCGGCGAGTTCAGAGACGAGGCGGCCAGAATCACCTCGCGCGCCGCCGGGATCACATCAACCACGCCACCGCGCTGCACCTCGACACCCGTCGCGCGACCGTTCTTTATCACCACGCGGCGGGCCAAAGCGCGGATGACCCGCACCCGACCCGCCTTGATCGCGGGTTTCAGATAGGCATTGGCAGCAGACCAGCGCCGGCCGTTCCAGATCGTCGCCTCCATCGGGCCAAAGCCTTCCTGCTGCGCGCCGTTGTAATCGACCGTCACCGGATAGCCCGCCTGCCGCCCGGCCTCGATGAAGGCATCGAACAGCGGGTTCGACCGGGGGCCGCGCGTGATGTGCAGCGGGCCGTCGGTGCCGCGCCAGCCGCTGTCCTCGCCGCCGTGCCAATGCTCCATCCGCTTGAAATAGGGCAGCACATCGGCAAAGCCCCAACCGGTGGCCCCCTGTTCCGCCCAGTGGTCGAAATCGCCCGCATGGCCGCGCACATAGACCATGCCGTTGATGCTGGACGACCCGCCGATCACCTTGCCGCGCGGGGTGACCAGCACGCGGCCGCCCAGATGCGGCTCGGGTTCCGTCCGCAGGCCCCAGTCATACATCGCCATGTTCATCGGATAGGACAGGGCGGCGGGCATCTGGATGAACGGCCCCGCATCGCTGCCGCCATGTTCGATCACCGTCACCGACCGCCCCGCCTCGGCCAGACGGTAAGCGATGGCACAGCCCGCCGACCCCGCCCCCACGATCACATAATCCGCCGTCATCATTCCGCCCCGTTTCCGACCAGGGCGATGAAGCGGTCCAGCGCCACATTCCCCCCGGTCGCATAGATCACCACCGTCCTGCCCTGCACCGCCACCACCCCGTCCAGAACGGCGGCCAGCGCCACCGCCCCCGACGGCTCCAGCACCAGCTTCAGCCGCTCGAAGGCAAAACGCATCGCGCGGGACACCGCCGCGTCGCCGACCGCGACACCCGTCACCCCCGCCGCCTGCGCCGCGCGCAGGGGTGCATCGCCGGGCGCCGTCGCCTGCAACGCATCCGAGACGGTGGCGGTGCCCCCCGCGACCCGGCGCAGACCCCCGGCAGCCAGCGACAGGCCCATGCCGTTGTAGCCCTCGGGTTCCACGGCCCAAAGCCGGGCCCGCGGCAGCGCATGGTGGAAGGCCAGCGCCACCCCGCCCATCAGCCCGCCCCCGCCCACCGGGCAGGCCACCGTATCGGGCACCACGTCCAGTTCCGCCAGTTGCTCCAGCGCCTCCAGCCCGGCCCCCGCCTGCCCCGCCACGATCAGCGGATCGTCGAACGGATGCAGCAGCACAAGCCCGTCCCGCGCCGCGATCTCGCGCGCCAGCGCCGAGGCAACCTCTTCGCGTGGCCTGTCGCCATGGTCCGACAGCACCACCGTCGCGCCATAACCCGCCGTCGCTTCACGCTTCATCGCAGGCGCATCCTGCGGCATCACAATCGTCACCGGCACGCCCAGGCCACGCCCTGCCGCCGCGAGCCCCTGCGCGAAGTTGCCCGAGGAATAGGCCACCACGCCGCGCGCGCGCTCTTCCGGGGTCAGGCAGAACAGCCGCCAGTAGGCCCCCCTGATCTTGAACGACCCCGCCGATTGCAGGCTTTCGGCTTTCACAAAGGCCCGTGCCGCGCCGCTGGCCCGCGCCAGCGCCTCGCTTTCGATCAGCGGCGTGCGCTGTGTCGCGCGACGCGTCACGGCATAGGCCTCAGCCAGATCGGACGGCGTGGGCAGCATCACCCCTCCCTCGGGAAGCGCTGCTGCGCTTCCAGCACGTTCAGGTCCATGTGGTTGCGCATGAACCGGTTGGCGGCATCGGTGAAGGGCTGCCAGTCCCAGGGCTGATACCGGCCCTGCCGCAGCGCGTCATAGACCACCAGCCGCCGCGCCTGACTGTCGCGCACCTGCGCGTCGAAGGCCGCAAGGTTCCACCTTGCATCGGCCTGCGCCGAAAGGTCGGCCAGCACCCCGGCGCAGGCCGGGTCGGCGGCACGGTTCACCCGCTCTGCCGGGTCGGTTTCCAGATCGAACAGCAGATCGGGGTCGGGGGCGGACCGGACCAGCTTCCACCGGCCCTGCCGCAGCGCGACCAGCGGCGCGATGCTGCCTTCGGCGGCATATTCCATCGGCACCGCCGCGCGGCGGGCGGCATCGAACAGGCTGCGCCCGTCGATCCCTTCGGGCCGCCCGGCCCCCGCCAGATCGCAAAGCGTCGGCAGCACGTCGAGCAGCGACACCGGCGCATCGACCCGGCTGCCGCCTCCCCCCGGCAGCGCCAGCAGCAGCGGCACGCGGGCTGCCCCGTCGCGGAACGTCATCTTGAACCACAGCCCCGCCTCGCCCAGCATGTCGCCGTGATCCGAGGTGAACAGGATCGCGGCCTCCTGCCCTGTCGCCTCCAGCACTTCGAGCAGCTCTCCGATCTTGTCGTCGATATAGGAGATATTCGCGAAATAGGCGCGGCGCGCGCGGCGGACCATCTCGTCGGTCAGCACCGCCGCCCCGGCATCGCAGGCGGCGCGCAGCCGGTCCGACTGTGGGTCGTCCGCCGGGGCGGGGTCGTCGGGCAGCAGGTGGGCGCAATCCTCGTAAAGGTCCCAGTGGCGCTTGCGGGCCACATAGGGGTCATGCGGATGGGTGAAGCTGACCACCATCGCCCAGGGGCGCGGGTCATGCCCGCGCGCCAGATCGCGCAGCGCGGCGCAGGCCAGATGCGCCACCTCGTCGTCATATTCCAACTGGTTCGTCGTCTCGGCCACGCCCGCGCCGCTGACCGAGCCCATGTTGTGATACCACCAGTCGATCCGCTCGCCGGGGCGGCGGTAATCGGGCGTCCAGCCGAAATCGGCGGTGTAGATCTCGGTCGTCAGCCGTTCCTCGAAGCCGTGCAACTGGTCGGGGCCGACGAAATGCATCTTGCCGCACAGGATCGTGCGGTAGCCCGCGCCGCGCAGATGGTGGGCAAAGGTGGGGATGTCGCTGCGGAATTCGGCTGCGTTGTCATAGACCCCGCTGCGCGACGGCAGCAGCCCCGACATGAACGCCGCCCGCGACGGCGCACAGAGCGGCGACGCGCAATAGGCGTTGGTGAAGCGCATGGACCGGGCCGCCAGCCGCCGCAGGTTCGGCACCGCCAACCAGTCGGCCGGACCGTCCGGAAACAGCGTTCCTGCCAACTGGTCCACCATCACGACCAGGATGTTCGGGCGGCGGGCGGTCATGCCGTCCCCCGCGCCAACTCGGCCCGCACCTGCGCCAGCACCAGCGCCACCGCCGCCGTGCGGTCGGGACTGTCGCCGTGCAGGACTTGCCGCAGGTAAACCCCGTCGATCAGCGCGGCCAGCGCGTCGGCCACCTGCCCCGACCGCGCCCCCACCAGCGGGCGCAGGTCATGCGTCAGGTTCGACCGCATCCGCCGCTGATAGACCGCCAGCAGGCGGCGCGCCTGCGGCATGGTCTGGGCCATGACGTAAAAGTTCAGCCAGGCCCCCACCACCTCGCGCCGGAAGTTCCCGGCCGAGAACGAGGCCCGCACGACCGCCTCGAGGCGCGCCTGCGGCCCGGTCGCCATCGCCAACGCGCCGCGCACCTCGGCCCCGTACACCGTCAGCACATGGCGCATGGCGGCCAGGAACATCTGTTCCTTGCCGCCGAAATAGTGATGCGCCAGCGCAGACGACATGCCCGCACGCTTGGCGATCTGGCCCACGGTCACATCCAGACTGCCCGCCTGCCCGATCTCGGCAATCGTTGCGTTGACGAGGGCTGCCTTTCGGATAGGCTCCATGCCAAGCTTGGGCATCGGCGGGTCCCCGGTAAAAGTGCTTGCGTTCCGCTGCCTGCCTGAAGTTTATTGACTCGTCAATCAACAAAAAACGGGGAGAAGACATGACCACCATCCGCACCGCGCTGCTGGCCAGCGCGCTGATGCTGGCCTCGGTGCCGGTTCTGGCCGCAGGCTGCGACAAGGTGACCTTTGCCGATGTGGGCTGGACCGACATCACCGCCACCACGGCCACCGCCAGCGTGATCCTGCAGGCGCTTGGCTACGAGACGGATACCAAGATCCTGTCGGTGCCGGTCACCTACCAGTCGCTCAGCGCGGGCGACATCGACGTGTTCCTGGGCAACTGGATGCCCACGATGGAAAGCTATATCGCCCCCTTCCGCGCCGATGGCACGGTGGAAACCTTCGGGCCGAACCTGACCGGGGCGAAATACACGCTGGCCACCAACAAGGTGGGCGCGGCCCTGGGGATCGCGGATTTCGCCGACATCGCCAAGAACGCCGATGCTCTGGACGGCAAGTTCTACGGGATCGAGCCGGGCAATGACGGCAACAAGATCATGCTGGACCTGATCGCCAACAACACGGCGGGCCTTGGGCAGATGCATCTGGTCGAAAGTTCCGAACAGGGGATGCTGGCGCAGGTTGACCGGCTGACCAAGCGCGACAAGCCGATCGTGTTCCTCGCCTGGGAACCGCACCCGATGAATTCGAGCTTCGAGATCACCTATCTGACTGGGGGCGAAGACACCTTCGGGCCGAACTACGGCGGGGCCGAGGTCTTTACCAACACCCGCAAGGGGTTCGTGACCGAATGCCCCAATACCGGGCGGCTGATCCAGAACATGGTGTTCAGCCTTGACATGGAAAACACCATCATGGGCGCAATCCTGAACGACGGCACCGATCCGGCGGCGGCGGCCCGGACCTGGCTTTCGGCCAACCCCGAGGCGGTGGCAAAATGGCTTGACGGGGTGACGACCAAGGACGGCGGCGATGGCGTGGCGGCCGTCACCGCCGCGCTTGGAAGCTGACGCGGCGCGGCGTCAGGGCATCCGATCCTGCCCGGACCCCCGGGCGGGACACATGAATGACAGGGAAGGCTGCCACAGATGGATTGGCTGACCAGCACCAAGATTCCCGTCGGATGGGCCTCGGACCAGGTCGTGACCTGGATGCAGGACAATCTGGGCGGGCTGTTCGATGCGATCAGCGCGAGCCTGGACGCGATGATCGCGCTGGTATTGTGGCTGCTGCAGACCCCGCCGCCGCTGGCGGTGGTGGCGCTGTTCGTGGCGGCGACCTGGGCCTTGCAGCGGTCGTGGAAGGTCTGCCTGCTGGTGGCGCTTGGCCTGCTGTTCATCCTGAACCAGGGCTACTGGACGGAAACCACGCAAAGCCTGGCGCTGGTGCTGTGGTCCTGCCTTGTCTGCATGGGGCTGGGGGTGCCCATCGGCATCCTCTGCGCGCACCGGCCACGGCTTTATGCGGCCATCTCGCCGGTGCTGGACCTGATGCAGACGCTGCCGACCTTTGTCTATCTGATTCCCGCCATCGTGTTTTTCGGCCTGGGCATGGTGCCGGGGCTGATCGCGACCGTGATCTTCGCCCTGCCCGCGCCGATCCGGCTGACGCAGCTTGGCGTCGCCTCGACCCCCACCGCGCTTCTGGAGGCGGCGACCGCCTTCGGCGCCACGCCGTCACAGCGGTTGTGGAAGGTGGAACTGCCCTGGGCCTTCCCGCAGATCATGGCGGGGCTGAACCAGACCATCATGCTGTCGCTGTCGATGGTGGTGATTGCGGCGCTGGTCGGGGCTGATGGTCTGGGCGTGCCGGTGCTGCGCGCGCTGCAATCGCTGAACACCGCGCAGGGATTTGAATCGGGCTTCGTGATCGTGGTTCTGGCGATCCTGCTGGACCGCATGCTGAGGGTGACGCGCTGATGGACCACATGGCCCCGATGGTCGAGTTCGACCGCGTTTCCATCGTCTTCGGCGACGAACCCGACCGTGCCCTGCCGCTGATGGATCAGGGCAAGACCCGCGCCGAGGTGCAGGAGGCCTGCGGCCAGGTTCTGGGCGTGCATGACTGCACGCTGACCGTGGGTCAGGGCGAGATTCTGGTGCTGATGGGCCTGTCGGGGTCGGGCAAGTCCACGCTGTTGCGCGGAGTGAATGCGCTGAACCCAGTGGTGCGGGGCGAGGTGCGGGTGCATGACGGCGAGCGCATGGTCAGCGTGACCAAGGCCAGTCCGGGCAGTCTGCGCAAGCTGCGCCTGAACAAGATCGCCATGGTGTTCCAGGCCTTCGGCCTGCTGCCCTGGCGCACGGTGCGCGACAACGTGGGCCTGGGCCTGGAACTGGCCGGGCTGAGCGCCGAACAGCGCCGCGACAAGGTCGATGTGCAGCTTGCGCTGGTGAACCTGACGGCCTGGGCCGACCGCAAGGTGGGCGAATTGTCGGGCGGCATGCAGCAGCGCGTCGGGCTTGCCCGCGCCTTTGTCACCCAGGCCCCGATCCTGCTGATGGACGAACCCTTTTCGGCGCTGGACCCGCTGATCCGCTCGCGCCTGCAGGACGAACTGCTGGACCTGCAGCAGAAGCTGCGCCGCACGATCATCTTCGTCAGTCACGATCTGGACGAGGCCTTCAAGATCGGCAACCGCATCGCGCTGATGGAGGGCGGGCGGCTGGTCCAGTGCGGCACCGCGCGCGAGATCATCGCCAACCCCGTGTCCGACTATGTGCAGGATTTCGTCGCGCACATGAACCCGTTGGGCGTGCTGACCGCGCGCGACATCATGCGGCCCGGAAATGCGCCGGGGGCGGCGCTGACCGTCGGCCCCGACACCCCGGTGCGCCGGGTGATGGAACACATGCGCGACGGCATCGGGGCCATCGCCGTGGTCGAGGGCGGCCGGACGCTCGGCCTGATCCGCCCCGACATGCTCATCGGACGCCTGCTCAACCCGCAGGGCGGCCCGGGCCGCTGACGCGGCTCAGCGCGCCGCGCGGATCGCGACGACCCCGGCGGCCCGCAGTTCCAGCGCGCCATCGGCCCCGATGTCGAAGCCGTCCACCGTTGCAAGCGCCTGGTGGAACGCCTGTTCAACCGCCATCTGCGCCTCTTCGCAGGCCATCATCGTGCTGGCTGCCGGGCCGAAGGCCAGCCCCTCGCCCGTCAGGGTGAAGCCCGCGTTGTAGCTGTTGCAGCCGCCCCGCCCGAAGACGCGGGCACCCGCGGCATCGAAGGTGATCGTCACGCCCGCTTTTGGTGCCAGCGGCTTGCCCGCGACCCCGGTGACCGTCCATGCGCCGTCCAGCAGGCTGGCCGGATCGCCGCCGCAGCCCGCCAGCGCCGTGCCCTTGTCGGTCAGCGACACCGTCAGCGGGAAGGGCATCCCGCTCATGCTGTCGCGGCACAGCTTGCGCTCCACCGTGAAGCCGAATTCGGCCGACACGTCGAACCGCGCGCCGTCCGGCACCGCCACGGGCTGCGGCAGCGAACCCTCGGCGCGGTCGGCCCCCAGGTTGGTCGTGTAGGCCCAGCCGTCCTCGGTCACCTCGAGCGACCAGAAGGGTTCGTTCCCCCGCGCCGTCACCGGCAGCAGGGCGGGGGCGATGACCGTGCGGCACTCCGGCAGGGCGACGCCCCTGATGGTCACGGTGGCGCTGTTGCCCTTGCCCCAGAACAGGGTTTCCGGCGTCTGGCCATCGGAATAGCGCGCGCCCGAGCCCGAGACGGTCTGGGTCAGATCGAACACCTCGGCCCCCGCGCGCAGCCGCGCCGCCTCGCCGATGAAGCCGACCTCGACCGGCGTTCCGCCGCAGTCCATCCTTGTGGAAAACCCGATGGCGGCGTGGCGCGACAGCATCACCGTGCCCAGGTCCAGCGCCGCGTCGCCCGCAGGCACCGGCACCACTGGCGACAGCCATTCCGGCCTGCCGCCGACAAAGATCGCCCCCTGAAGGCGATAGTCGCCGCCGTCGGGGGCCTTCAGCGTGAAGGGCAGCGGCACCTGCGCGCCATCCGTCGGCACGCGCGCCTCGGCCACCACGCCGCCGGGGCCGGTCAGTTCCACCACCATCTCGGCACCGGGGTCCAGCGCGATGCGTTCGCGGTAGGCCAGTTGCCCGGCGACGTCGCGCGCCTGCGCGAAGGGTGCCACAGCGATCAGGATCAGGGCGAGGGCAAGGCTTCGGGTCATGAAGGGTTCCTTTCCGGGATGGCCGACAGAAAAGACGCGACACGCGCCTGCCGTCAAATCCCAAATCGCGTTGCAGGCTTTACCCCGGCGGACCTTTCACTATTGTGAACACGCGCCCGTGCACACTGACCGGGACACCGACCGACCGGCCCCCCGCTTGCTGTAACCGGTAGCCAGAGCCGACTTAAAATCGGTTGCCTTCGGGCGTGAGGGTTCGAGTCCCTCAGCGGGGACCATTATTTTACCTTTAGTTTTATTATTACAAGGACTTAGGAGCGGTTCTAAATTTTCTATCCACCTTTTTATCCACCTTTGTCTCCACGTTGCCTCGGCCGACCGCCCGTCTCTATCGCTGCTTGCCGTGCACCGATGGCCCCACGTGAACGGGGGAGAGCGCGGTGACGCGTCTGCTGGGGGTGTGCAGACAGAAAGGGGGCCCGCACCGCAACAGGTGCAAGCGCAGTTCTACACCTATTCAGAAATGCGAATAAATATGCGCGACAGTGTGCTTGCCGAAAGTTACCTCCTACGCAATCTCAGTCCATGACCAAGTCGCCGGACTGTGAGGCCCGGCGATTTCTACGCAGAGTGCGCAATGATGTGATCTGGTGCCGACCGCCGCTGGCGGTGAGGATTGCGGTGAGCCCTGCCCACGATCTGGTCACCGCATGGGTCACCACCCAAAGCGCCGCGCACGTCCACTCGGCCCTCGGCTACCAGACCCCCGCAGGGTTCGATATGGACCTGACCACAGCAATCGCTCGACCAGCTACACGAAATGAAAGTTCCGCGCGCCGGGCGATTTCCCAACCCCTGCCGATAGGCGCAAACAACCAAAGGGCTCTGGAGGTGGTCAGGTGAAAGACTGGTGGCAGGTCAACTCTTGAAGCCACCTCGCGAACGACCGAGGTCTTGTCCCGAAGCCCCTCCTTCTGAGCCCGCTAAATGAGGACAGACGCGAACCACCATGTTGTCAATAGTCTTCTGTTCAGTCAGGTCATTGTTGCAATCTGTGATGTACTGCCGTTGACTCAGGCGTCCAACCCCCGAGCCATTCTTCAACGGGTGCCTGTCATGACCGTCAAGCCGTGTTATGCCCACTCAGGCTGGAAGGCTGATCGCAGCGACTGGCAACTTTTGCCGGATCATCTGGACCAGACGGCTACACTGGCTGCTCAGCGCGGGCATCCCTTGAGGCTCTTGGCGACAGCGGGCCTTGCTGGGGCCTACCACGATCTTGGCAAGCATGATCCCGCCTTTGATCGGGTGCTGTGCGGTCAGAACGAACGGGTTGACCATTCCACGGCCGGGGCAAAGCTGCTGCTGGACCGAGCGCCTCCCGTGATGACACCGCTCGCCGAGATGCTGGCCTATGCCATTCTGGGCCACCACGCGGGCTTGCCTGATCGCCAGGGGACCGACAGTGCCATGGCAGAGCGGATCGCGAACCACAGCTATCGCATACCGCAGGCCGTGCAGGACGCCTGCCAGCCTGATTTCACCGCTGCGGCGACCGAAGTGCTGGCCTTGATCCGCAAAGGGCCGCACTGCGGTTTTGACGCCTCGGTGGCCACCCGAATGGCGTTCTCCTGTCTGGTCGATGCCGATTTCCGCGACACCGAGACGTTCTATGCCCGGCTGGAGGGAACCCGCCATGACCGGGAATGGCCCGACCTGCCCGACCTTCTGCCGAAGTTGCGGGAAGCCTTTGACGGCCGCATCAGGCAGGTCACCGGTGTCTCTGACCTGAACCGGCGGCGGTCACAGGTCCTGACCCATGTCCGCGCCCAGGCCGCCCTGCGCCCCGGCCTGTTCACCCTGACCGTGCCCACCGGCGGCGGCAAGACGCTGGCCTCGATGGGGTTTTCGCTGGATCATGCCGCTGCCCATGGCCATCGCCGCATCATCTATGCCATTCCTTACACCTCGATCATCGACCAGACCGCCAGACAGTTCCGCGACATTTTCGGGGATGCGGTGGTGCTGGAACATCACTCGACCGTCGAGCCGGAAAAGCCGGGGGCCGAAGGCCGCGACAAGCTGCGCCTGGCGATGGAAGACTGGACCGCGCCGATCATCGTCACCACCAATGTGCAGCTTTTCGAAAGCCTGTTCGCCGCCCGCCCGTCGCGCTGCCGCAAGCTGCACAACATCGCAGGCAGCGTGATCGTTCTGGACGAAGCGCAGGCCCTGCCCCGCAAACTGCTGCTGCCGACCTTGCGCATGATCGACACGCTGGCCCATCACTATGGCTGCACCATCGTGCTGTGCACCGCGACCCAGCCCGCCTTTGACAGCCGCCAGCTGAAGGGCGGCGGTCTGGCGCTGGAGGGGCGGGAACTTGCACCGGACCCGAAGGGCTTGGCCAGCGTCCCGCGACGAGCACGGATCGTTCCGGGGCCTGTGATGGACGACAAGGCCCTGATGGCCGCCCTGCGCCCCCAGCCGCAGGCACTGGTGATCGTCAACAGCCGCAAACATGCGATGGACCTGTTCCGGCAGGCGCAGGCCGAAGGGCTGGACGGCCTGGTTCACCTAACCACCCGACAGTATCCGGCCCATCGACGGCGGATACTGGACATGGTGAAAGACCGTCTGAACGCGGGTCTGCCCTGCCGCCTGATTGCCACCAGCCTGATCGAGGCCGGCGTCGATGTCGATTTTCCCATCGGCTGGCGGGCCGAGGCGGGGCTGGATTCGGTGGTGCAGGCCGCAGGCCGGATCAACCGCGAAGGCAGACGCGATTGGCAGGACAGCACCCTGACGGTCTTTACCGCACCCGATAATCCGGCCCCGGCCGAGGTGGCGGAACTGGCCAGGGCGATGCGCAGCACGGCAGGCAGGTTCGACGATCTTCTGGCACCCGCCGCGATTCAAGACTGGTTCGACGAGGTTTACTGGAAGGCACAACCCGCGCGGTTGGGCAGCCGAATGGCCGAGTGTTTCGTGCTGGGCCGCAGCACCGACTTCCCCTTCCGCACGGTCGCCGAAGACTATCGCATGATCGACAGCCCCATGGTTCCGGTGATCATTCCGATGGATGACCCGGCGGCAGAGGCGGTGCGCCAGCTTGGCGTGGACCAAGTCCCTTCCGGCAAACTCGCGCGTGCCGTGCAACCCTACACCGTGCAAATCCCTCGCAAGGCGCGCGAGACCCTGCGCGCCAATGGCAAAGGCAGCTTCCACCACCCCACCCTGCGCGGCGATCAGTTCTTCGTGCTGGACGAGCCCTCGCTTTATCACGACGAAACCGGTTTGCGTTGGGAAGAGGCTGACTATCTGGGGGCCGAAGAATGGAACATCTGAAAATGCGCCCGACCTTTTGATCGGGCGCGCTAGAGATGAATAACGCTAACGCCAAGAATGTTTCAATCCGCGCAACCAATCGGTTGCGACAGTAGGATCTCTATGGCGGTTCCAAGTCGAGTTCCAACGCGATGGTGAACCGCCCCAGTTTGAGGCGGATGGCATAGTAGCGCCGCTTCATTTCAAACCCCTCTGCTGTGCAAGGATCGAGCGTAGCCCCCCAAATCTCACATGTCAAGGCTCTTATAGAGTGAATAGGCTACGCCTAGAATGAAATGGCGGTTGCATGCGCGAACTCATCGTGCTACTGGTTGGTAAGGCGTCAGCGCAACCTACGGCAACTGCTGGCTTGCCAGCGCGCCCGCAAGGGTTAAGCTGAGACTGATCTGAGGTGTGCACATGGCTTATGGTATCCGGTTGAAGGTCTGGGGTAAGCATGGGATGTTCACCCGGCCCGAGATGAAGGTCGAACGTGTCTCCTATGATGTGATGACGCCCTCGGCCGCGCGCGGGATCCTCGAGGCGATCCACTGGAAACCGGCCATTGCCTGGCGGATCGACCGCATCCATGTGCTGAACCCGATCCGGTTCCAGTCGATCCGCCGCAACGAGGTGGGCCACAAGGCCCCGGCGGGCAAGATCAAGCAGGCTATGAACCGTGGCGATCTGGAGGGGTTGCAACTGCTGGTCGATGAAGACCGCCAGCAGCGCGCCTCGACCGTGCTGGTCAAGCCTTGCTATCTGATCGAGGCGCATTTTGACCTGACGCCCCGCGCCGATGCGGCAGACAGCGACGGCAAGCATCTGGACATCTTCAACCGTCGGGCCGAACGCGGACAGTGCTTTCACCAGCCCTGCCTTGGCACCCGCGAATTTGCCGCGCATTTCGAACTCGTGCCCCCCGGCACCCCCCTGCCCGACCGCGACGACACCACACGCAATACCGAACACGGCTTTGGCACCCCGCGCGATCTGGGCTTCATGCTGTGGGACATCGACCACGCCGCCCCCGGCCGCCCCTCGCTGTTCTTCCGTGCCACCTTGCGCGACGGCGTGATGGAGGTTCCCGCCCCCGACAGCCCCGAGGTGCGCAGATGAGCCTTCTGGCCGCCCTGTCCCGCGCCTGCGACCGCTTGCCCGCCGCCCCGCCCTACGGGTTTTCCACTGAGAAGATCGGCTTCTGCGTCGTGCTGAACCCGGATGGATCGGTGGCCGACGTGGTCGATCTGCGGGACACCGACAGAAAGCGCAGCCCGCGCATGATGCTGGTGCCCCAGGCCGTGAAACGCACGGTCGGCATCGCGCCGAATTTCCTGTGGGACAAGACAGCCTATGTTCTGGGGGTTACTGCGGGCGAAGGCAAACGCACCGCCGAAGAACATGCCGTCTTCCGCGCCCGTCACCTTGAATGGCTGACCGGGACGCAAGATGAAGGCCTTCTGGCCCTGACCCGATTTCTGCAAGGCTGGATGCCCGAAAACTTTGTCGCCCCGCTCTGGTCCGATAGCATGCGCGACCAGAACCTGGTTTTCGCCCTGTCCACGGAATACCGCGACAGATACCTGCATGACCGCCCCGCCGCGCGGGAGGCTTGGCAGCGGCTTGCTGCGGCAGGGGCTTCTGATCCGCAAATCTGTCTGGTGTCTGGCCATTCCGGCCCCGTCGCGCGCCTGCACCCGTCGATCAAGGGCGTCTGGGGTGCGCAATCATCGGGCGCAAGCCTTGTGTCCTTCAACCTCGACGCCTTCACCTCTTACGGGCACGACCAGGGCGACAACGCCCCCGTGTCCGAGGCCGCAACCTTCGCCTACACCACCGCCCTGAACCGCTTTCTGGAAAAGGACAGCGGCCACCGCATCCAGATCGGCGACGCCTCGACCGTGTTCTGGGCAGACTGCGAGGATGCCGACACGGCAAAAGAGGCAGAGGCGTTTTTCGGGGCATTCATCGACCCCACAGTCGCAGGAACCCTGGCCACCAACACCATCGGCGCGCGGCTGTCGGAAATCCGCAACGGCAAACCTCTGGCCCAGGTTGCCCCCCGGCTGAATGACGGCGTGCGGTTTCATGTGCTGGGCCTTGCCCCCAACGCCGCACGGCTGTCGGTGCGGTTCTACTGGGAAAGCGATTTCGGCCAGTTGACCGCCAACTATCAGCGTTATGTCGCCGACAGCGCCATCGACCCGCCGCCGCGTGACGGCTGGCTGCCGCTGTGGCGGTCACTGCGCGAACTGGCGGTCCTGGGCAAATCGGAAAACGTGCCGCCCAATCTGGCGGGCGACTGGATGCGTGCCATCCTGGCCGGTACACCCTACCCGATGACCCTGTTGTCAACCGCCCTGATGCGGATGCGGTCGGATGGCGAAATCAACGCCCTGCGCGCGGCCATAGTGAAATCTGTCCTGATCCGAAATCTGAAAATGGAGGTTCCCTTGGCGCTTGACACAGGCAATACCAACAAGGGGTATGTCCTTGGACGGCTGTTCGCCGTTTATGAAGAGGTGCAGCGCGCGGCACTGGGCGGAAATGTCAATGCCACGATCAAGGACAAGTTCTACGGCTCTGCCTCGGCTACGCCGCAGAAAGTGTTCGCCGCCCTAAGCTCGGGGTCACAGAACCATTTTTCCAAGCTCAAGAAGCAAAACCCCGGACGCGCCGTCAACCTTGAACGGCTGTTGATGACCATCACCGATCTGATGGCGCCTGCCGACGATCCGATTCCGGTGTCGCTTGCGTCTGCCGAACAGGCTCTGTTCGGCATCGGCTATTACCACCAGCGCAGCGATTTTTTTCGCAAACGTGATGACAGTGAACCCCCTGTGACGGAGTCTGCCGAATGACCGTTCTTTCCCGCCGCCATGACTTCGTCCTGATTTTCGACGTGACCAACGGCAACCCGAACGGCGACCCTGACGCCGGAAACCTGCCCCGGCTGGACCCGGAAACCAACCACGGCTGGGTCAGCGATGTCAGCCTGAAACGCAAGATACGGAACTATGTCGAGTTGGCCCATCAGGGGCAGGCCGGGCATCATATCTATGTGCAGGAAGGTTCCATCCTGAACGAAAAGCACCGTCAAGCCTATGTCGCGCTGCGCCCCGATGATGCCAAGGCCCGCAAGGACGCCAAGCTGAACCCCCGGGACGACGCGGAGGCGGGCGAACTGCGTGACTGGATGTGCGCCAACTTCTTTGACGTTCGCAGCTTTGGCGCGGTCATGTCCACCGGCATCAACTGCGGTCAGGTCAAGGGACCGGTGCAGATGACCTTTGCCACCTCGGTCGAACCGATCATGCCGGCCGAAATCACCATCACCCGAATGGCCGCCACCAATGAGGCCGAAAAGAAGAAAGCCGCCGAAGGCGGCGACACCGACCAGCGCAGCGACAACCGCACCATGGGCCGCAAGCATATCGTGCCCTATGGCCTTTACGTCGCCCACGGCTTCATCTCGGCCAAGTTCGCCGAACGCACCGGCTTTTCCGAAGCCGATCTGGACCTGCTGTTCCAGGCCATGACGTCCATGTTCGAACATGACCGCTCGGCCGCCCGGGGCGAAATGACCAGCCGCAAGCTGATCGTGTTCCGGCATGAGAACGCCCTTGGAAATGCGCCCTCCCACCGCCTGTTCGACCGGGTGCAGGTGGGCCGCAACGTCGATGGTGAGTTCCGCCCGCTGGATGACCGCGGCATTGGCAACCTGCCCCCTGCCCGCAAGTTCTCGGACTATGTCGTGACCATCGACCGCGAGGGTCTGCCCGGCGGGGTCGAGGTTCTTGACCTGATCTGACCCATGTCCCCCCCGCCCGCCGAGACGGACCAGATCCCCCTCTCGGCGGTGCAGCATGCCGTCTATTGCCTGCGGCAGGCGGCCCTTATTCATCTGGAACGGCTTTGGGCCGAGAACCGCTTTACGGCCGAAGGCGATGTGCTGCATGCGGTCGCCGACAAGGGCGGTGCCAGGCGGGGGCGCGGGGTGCGGCGGGTGATGTCGCTACCCTTGGCCTCCAGCCGGCTGAACCTGACGGGCATCGCCGATCTGGTAGAGTTCTCGCCCGGCCCCACGGGCGAACGCGCCTTCCCGGTGGACTACAAGCGCGGCAAGCCCAAGCTGCACCGCGCCGACGAGGTGCAGCTTTGCGCGCAAGGGCTGTGTCTTGAGGAGATGACCGGTCAGCCCGTGCCCGAAGGTGCGCTTTTCTATGCCGAAACCCATCGCCGGGTGCTGGTTCCCTTCGACCCCGCCCTGCGCGCCCTGACGGAAAGCACGGTCGCCGCCCTGACGCAGGTGTTCGCCTCGCGTCAGACCCCGGCGCCCACCCCGCATAAATCGCGCTGCCGGGGCTG
This sequence comes from Rhodobacterales bacterium, assembly GCA_013297695.1. Lineage (GTDB taxonomy): Bacteria > Pseudomonadota > Alphaproteobacteria > Rhodobacterales > Rhodobacteraceae > Aliitabrizicola. The sequence continues at coordinate 20,571 of JAAFHX010000049.1, forward strand.
TTCCCTGCATGAGTTGTGCCGCCCCGAAACCTTTGCCCGCCCGGTCAAGGCCTGGCGCGACCGGATGCTGTCCCAGTCCCTCGGCGCACCATGAAGAAGCTTCTGAACACTGTCTATGTCACCACCGAAGGGGCCGCGCTGAAGAAAGACGGCGAGAACCTGGTGGCCGAGGTGGACGGTGCCGAAAAGGCTCGGGTGCCTTTGCACATGCTCGCGTCGGTCGTCGCGTTTGGCCCGATCCTGCTGACCCCCGCCCTGATCGCCACCTGCGCCGAACGCGGCATCACAATCGCACTGCTGGATCGCAACGGACGGTTTCAGGCGCGCGTGGAAGGCCCGATTTCGGGCAATGTGCTGCTGCGCCGTGCCCAGTACCGGTTTGCCGACACCGCCGAAGATATCGTACGGTCGTTGGTGATGGGAAAGATCGCCAATCAACGCGCCGTCATCCGCAGGTCCCTGCGCGATTATGGCGACGACATGGACCTGCCCGACCGCACAGCACTGGAAGCCGCGACCGACCGGATGGCGATGATCCTGCGCCGGGTGCAGCTTGCCGACACAACCCTTGATGAAATGCGCGGATCAGAAGGTGAAGCCGCCAATCTCTACTTCGCTGTTTTCGATCATCTCGTCCGCAGTCCCGACCCGGAATTGCGCTGGACCACCCGCTCGCGCCGCCCGCCGCTGGATCCGATGAACGCACTGCTTTCCTTTCTGTACACCCTTCTCACCCACGATTGCCGCTCTGCTGCCGAAACGGTGGGCCTTGACCCCGCCGTGGGCTTTCTGCACCGCGACCGCCCCGGACGCCCCAGCCTTGCCCTTGATCTGATGGAAGAGCTGCGCGCGCCCCTGGCGGACCGTCTTGCCCTGTCGCTGGTCAACCGCCGCCAGCTGCGCGCCGCTGATTTCCGCCGGGTTGAAAGCGGCGCCGTCCTGCTGACCGATGCTGCCCGCAAACTCGTGCTGACCGCCTGGCAAGAGCGCAAGAGGGAAGAGCGCCTGCATCCCTTCCTGCAAGAGAAAGCC
>JAAFHX010000005.1 GCA_013297695.1 Rhodobacterales bacterium
TCCAGCGCATCGCGCATCACCTGCACGTTGCCGGTGCAGTCGAAACTGTAATCTGCCCCGCCGATCTGGTCGAAGGGGGTCTTCGTCATGTTGACGATGTGCTGGACGATCCCGCCGTCGATCTCGCGCGGGTTGACGAAATGGGTCATCCCGAACCGCTCGCCCCATTCTTTGCGCGCCGGGTTGATGTCCACCCCGATGATCATGTCCGCGCCTGCCAGCCGCAGGCCCTGAATCACGTTCAGCCCGATGCCGCCCAGACCGAACACCACGGCCTTGGCCCCGATCTCGACCTTGGCCGTGTTGATCACCGCGCCGATGCCGGTCGTGACGCCGCAGCCGATGTAGCAGATCTTGTCGAAGGGCGCGTCTTCGCGCACCTTCGCCAGCGCGATTTCCGGCAGCACCGTGTGATTGGAAAACGTCGAACAGCCCATGTAGTGCAGGATCGGCGTGCCATCGAGCATGGAAAACCGCGAGGTGCCGTCGGGCATCACGCCCTTGCCTTGTGTCGCCCGGATCGAGGTGCAGAGGTTGGTCTTGCGGCTGAGGCAACTCGGGCAGGTGCGGCATTCCGGCGTGTACAGCGGGATCACATGGTCGCCGGGTTTCAGCGTTGTCACGCCCGGTCCGACCTCTACCACCACGCCCGCGCCTTCGTGTCCCAGAATGGCGGGGAACATCCCTTCGGGATCGGCGCCCGACAGGGTGAATTCGTCGGTATGGCAGATGCCGGTGGCGCGGATTTCCACCATCACCTCGAAGGCCTTCGGGCCGTCAAGGTTCACCTCCATGATTTCAAGCGGTTTTCCGGCGGCTATGGCGACGGCGGCCCTGGTGCGCATGATGATCCCTCGTGCAAATCCGTTGCGACCGAGACTGCGCGAAACCGGGCGGCACTGCAACCGTGTCACGCCACGCCGCGACATCGCCTGGTGCCGCCGACAAGAGGGGCAGGCCCCGGCCAGGCCCGCCCCCCAAGGGCCGGTCAGTCCGGCATCTGATAGGCCTTGTGGCAGGCCCCGCAGGCCCCGCCGATGGCCTGCATGCCGGCCGCGATGGTTTCCGCCGACGAGGTATCCAGCGCCTCGGCAGCGGCGGCAAGCCCGCCGGCCTTGGCCACGAAATCGTCCCAGTTCGTCCAGATGGCGGGCATCGCCCCCGAGGCCGGATCGCTCGCCTGGGTCTGGAAGGCGGCGGGGGTTGCCTTGGCATCCTCGATCAGCGAGGCCTTTGCGGCTTCGGCGGCGGCCTGGTCAAAGGCGATCTTGCCGCTTGCCATGCCGCCCAGGGTCTTTGCCGCCCCGGCGTTCTTCATCATGAGGGCCTGCCAGGCGATCACTGTCGGGTCCTTGGCGTCCTTCGCGACGGCCATGCCGCCCGCGAAGACAAGACCAAGCACCAGCATCCTGTTCATCAGCTTCATTCCGGACTCCTTGTGGGACAGACACCCTTTCACCTTACGGCGGCAGGTGACCGGCAGAAGAAAATCCTGACGCAAGGTCAGGCTGCTCACGCGAATGTCATCGCGGGGGTGGACTCGACTCGTGCGGCCTGCCTGCGATAACGTGAACAAAAAGGGAACTACATGGCGCATCGACGGATTCTTTCGCTCTGGTTCCCGCGCCTTGCTGCGGAACGGATGCTGCGGCGCATGGGCGGTGTCCTGCCGCAGCCTTTTGCCGTGGTGGGTGACCGGGGGGGCGCGCAGGTGCTGGTGTCGCTGAACGCCGAGGCCGAGGCGGCGGGCCTTGCCCCGGGCCAGCCGCTGCGGGATGCCACCGCGATGTGCCCCGCGCTGATCACCCGCACCGCCGACGCAGCGGCCGAGGCGGCCTTCCTGACCGTATTGCGGCGATGGGCGGGCAAGTTCAGCCCCTGGGTGGCCGAGGAACCGCCCGCCGCCCTGGTGATCGACCTGACCGGCTGCGCGCATCTGTTCGGCGGCGAGGCGGCGCTGCTGGCCGAGGTCGAGGCCGATTGCGCAGGCCTTGGCCTGACAATGCGGGCAGGGGTTGCCGACACGCCGGGTGCGGCCTGGGCGCTGGCACGGTTTGCCGGGCAGGGGGTGGCGCCTGCGCGCAACGGCGATGCCATCGCGCAGGAGGCGCGGGCGACGCGGTCGCGCGCGGTCAAGCGGCGCGGCTGGGAGCGTGGCGGTGCCGCCCCCGCCACGATCACCCCGGGCGTGCCGCAGGGGGTGATCGCAGCCCCCGGCCAGATGCGCCAGACGCTGGCGGGCCTGCCCATCGCCGCACTTCGCCTGCCGCCCGACACGGTGGCCGCGCTGGCCCGCCTTGGCCTGCGCCGGGTCGAGGATGTGATGGGCCTGCCGCGCGCCGCCCTTGCCCGTCGGTTCGGCACCGATACGCTGCGGCGGCTGGATCAGGCGCTGGGGCTGGAACCCGAACCCGTCAGCCCCGCCCGCGCGCCGCTGCATTTCGCCGCGCGGCTCACCTTTCCCGATCCCATCGGGCTTCTGGAAGATGTGCAGGCCGGGGTGGACCGGCTGCTGCCGGTGCTGGCCGCGCGGCTGGGCGAAAAGGGGCGCGGCGCACGCCGGGTCAGGCTGCAGGCCTTCCGTTCTGACGGGCAGGTGGAGGTGGTCGAGGTCGGCCTTGCCCGCCCCGCTGCCGACCCCGACCGCATCCGCCCGCTGCTGTGGCTGAAGCTGGACGGCATCGACGCGGGTTTCGGCATCGACACGCTGCGGCTTGAGGCGACCGAGACCGAGCCGCTTTATGCCACCCAGCATCGCGGCCATCTGGACGCTGCCGCCAGTGCCGCCGCGCGGCAGACCTCTGACACCGCGATGGATGACCTGACGGCCAAGCTGGGCGCACGGCTGGGCACCGAGGCGGTGACCCGCCTGCACCCTGCCGACAGCCATATCCCCGAAAAGTCGGTGCAGGTGCTGTCGGCCGCCTGGTCCAGCCCCGCTCCGGCCCCCTGGCCCGAACCGCGCGCGCCGCGCCCGCTGGTGATCTTCCGCCCCGAACCCGTGACCGCCCCGCCGGTACCGCAACTGCCCGCCACCTTCCGCTGGCGCCGCCGCGATCTGGCTGTGGTCTCTGCGACCGGCCCGGAACGGATCGCGCCGGAATGGTGGCTGGACGATCCCGCCTGGCGGTCGGGCGCGCGCGACTACTGGCATGTCGTCACCGACGCGGGCGAGGCGCTGTGGCTGTTCTTCGCCCATGGCGGCGAGGTTTCGGGTGGCTGGTTTGCCCAGGGGCGCTTTGCCTGACCCCCGCCCAGCAGGTCATCGGCGGGCGGGCGGTGCGTGCGAGCACGCACCCTACGGCGCGGGCAGGGGTGGGGCGGCCCGGCGTTGTCCATGGCGGCGAGGTTTCGGGTGGCTGGTTTGCCCAGGGGCGCTTTGCCTGACCCCCGCCCCGCATGTCATCGGGGGGCAGGGGGCGGCGGGGGCGGGGGGCGGTGCGTGCAAGCACGCACCCTACGGCGCGGGCAGGGGTGGGGTGACCCGGCGTTGTCCACGGGCACGGCGCGATGTGGACCGAAACGGCACGACGGCTCTTCTTGCGCACACAATCGCCTCTTTCGCCCTGCCCCCCGGATGCGCTATCGGTCGGGTCATGCGGTGGAACATCCCCAATACCCTGACGGTCCTGCGCCTTCTGGCCGCGCCGGGCGTGGCCGTCATGTTCCTGTACTTCAACCGCCCCTGGGCCGACTGGTTCGCGCTGACGCTGTTTGTCGGCGCCGCCATCACCGACTGGTTCGACGGCTATCTTGCCCGGCTATGGAAGCAGCAGTCGCGCTTTGGCACCATGCTCGACCCGATCGCCGACAAGGCGATGGTGGTGATCGCGCTGCTCATCATCACCGGCTATTCCGGCATGAACCCCTGGCTGATCCTGCCCGCAACGGTGATCCTGTTCCGCGAGGTCTTCGTGGGCGGCCTGCGCGAGTATCTGGGGGCCAAGGCCGGGCTGCTGGCGGTGACCAAGCTCGCCAAGTGGAAGACCACGGCACAGATGGTAGCCATCGCGGTGCTGTTCCTGGGCCTTGGTCTGGAACATCTGGAAGGCATCGCGCGCCAGGGCATGACGCCCGACCAGTACGCGGTCGCCGTCGCGCAGGGGCTGGCCGACCCGATCCGCAGTTGCGGCGCGCGCGGCTGTTCGTCGCTTGCCACGCTGGCGGGCCTTGTGCTGATCTGGGTCGCCGCGGCGCTGACGGCGATCACGGGCTGGGACTATTTCCGCAAGTCGCTGCCCTACCTGAGGGATGACGCATGATCGACGTGCTGTATTTCGCCTGGGTGCGCGAACGCATCGGACTGCCGCGCGAACGGGTCCAGACGCAGGCTGCCACGGTGGCCGATCTGGTGGCCGAACTTTCTGCCCGCGAAGACCGCTATGCCGCCGCATTCGCCGATACGGCTTCGCTGCGCGTGGCGCTGGACCAGGAACTTGCCGATTTCTCGGCCCCTCTGGCCGGAGTGCGCGAGGTGGCCTTCTTTCCCCCCATGACAGGGGGCTGACATGCCCGTCCGCGTTCAGGCCGACCCCTTCGACCTTGGTGCCGAAACCGCAGCCTTCGCCGGGGCTGCGGGCGGGGCGGGCGCGGTGGTGACCTTCACCGGACTTGTCCGTGACCTTCCCGGCACGCCCCTGTCGGTGATGGAGATCGAACACTACCCCGGCATGACCGAACGCGCCATCACCGCGATGGTTGCCGAGGCCACCGCCCGCTGGTCGCTGACCGCCGTGCTGGTCATCCACCGCCACGGGCGGCTGACCCCGGGCGAGGCGATCATGATGGTCGCAACCGCCGCCGCCCATAGGGCCGAGGCCTTTGCGGCGGCCGAGTTCCTGATGGACTACCTGAAATCCCGCGCGCCGTTCTGGAAGAAGGAAGTCACCGGGCAGGCAGGCGCATGGGTTGCGGCAAAGGACAGCGACGAGTCGGCCCTGAAACGCTGGTAGCGTGGCCGACACGGGCAGGGCGCCTGCCGCCCGGGCCGCTACAGCGTCTTCGTGAACCAGTGGGTCGCCGGGGGCCCGGTAAAGGGCGGGCATTCTGCCCATCCGGTCTTGCGGTACAGCGCGATGGCTTCGGGCAGGTTTTCGTTCGTGTCAAGCCGCAGGCGCGTCAAGCCCATGCTGCGGGCCGCGTCTTCGACCGCCGACATCATCCGCCGCGCCAGCCCCATGCCCCGTGCGGCAGGATCAACCCACAGACGCTTGACCTCTCCCACCCCCACCGAGACGGTCTTGAGCGAGACGCAGGCGGCAGGCAACCGGTCGCTCCAGGCCAGAAGAAAGATGCCCGAAGGCGGGCGGTAGGCGGCAGCCTCGGGGTCGGGCAGCGGGACGTGCACGTTGCTGAACCCGCGGACCCGGTCGGCAAGCAGGGCGCGATAGGCCGCAAGACAGGCCACAGCCCCGGGCGCATCGGGATCGGCGACGGCGACGGTGATGCCGTCGCGGTTCAGGGCCAGCGCGATCCGGTCCATCGCGGCCAGCAGCGCCCCGGGGTCTGCGGACAGCCGGGCCAGCATGTCGGCGGCAAGGGCGTTGTTCAGCCGGTCGTATTCCGCCTTTTCGGCGGCCCCTGCCGGGGTCAGCCGGACGATGCGGCGGCGGCGGTCCGTGGCCAGGGCAGAGGTTGCCACAAGCCCCTCTACCTCCAGCCGCCGCAGGATGCGGCTGAGCAGGCCGGAATCAAGCCCGAGCGACAGGCGCAGGTCGGCCACATCCGTGCCTGCGGCGTCGATGGTCCACAACACCCGCGCGGGGCCGAGAGGGCGGCCACGCCCCAGAAACCTGTCGTCCAGCGCACCGGTCCGCGCCGTCACGGCACGGTTGAAGCGGCGGATCCGGGGGATCGGGTCTTGCAGCATGATACCGGACCTTAGTCAGGTATGTCCGTCGGTGCAAGCCGGCGCACGGCAAGTCCCTTGACGGGCCGCGCCGCGCCGCCACTGTGGCAGGCGGAACAGCGGAGCAAGGCAGGTGCATCAGGGATTTCCCCATGCGACCCGAGGCATGGCCATCGGTCTTCTGGGCGGATCGTTCGATCCCGCCCATGAAGGCCATGCGCATGTCACGCGCGAGGCGATGAAGCGGTTCGGGCTGGACCGGGTCTGGTGGCTGGTCAGTCCGGGCAATCCGCTGAAGGCCCGGGGACCGGCCCCGATGGCGGAACGCATCGCGCGGGCGCGGGCGGTGATGGACCACCCGCGCGTCAGGGTGACCGACATCGAGGCGCGGCTGGGAACGCGGTACACTGCCGAAACACTCGGGCTTCTGGGCGCGGCCTATCCCGGCGTGCGCTTTGTCTGGCTGATGGGGGCCGACAACCTGATCCAGTTTCACCGATGGGACAACTGGCTGCGGATCATGGACATGGTTCCGGTGGGGGTGCTGGCGCGACCGGGCGCGGGGGCGCGGGCGGGGCTGTCGGTGGCGGCGCGGGTGTTTTCAGGCGCGCGCGTGGCCCCCGGGGCGCTGGCGCGGTCGGCCCCCCCGGCCTGGAGTTTCGCGGTGATGCCGATGGTGAACCAGTCGTCCAGCGCGATCCGCGCGCGCGGCGAATGGCGGCGGTGACGCAGGCGTGACGGGGCGGGGCTTGCCGGGTAAAGTCCGCGCGGATAGCGTGCCGTCATGACATCTTTTCCGCCCGATCCCGCCCGGCCCGATCCCACCCGGCGCTGGCTTCTGGGGGTGCTGCTGGCAGGTGCGGCAGCCCCGGCGCTGGCCGAGGCCCCCGCGCGGACGCCGCGCCCGATGCCGCGTCCCGGCTCCGCGCCGCCGCACCCGGCCACCGCGCCCGCCGGTCTGTCCGGCGACGATCTGGTTGCGGCGGCCCGGCTGACCGGCAGCGTCGCGTTTCTGGCGATGGACGCCGAAACCGGCCGGGTGCTGGAGGCGCGGATGCCCGACCTGCCGCTGCCCCCCGCCTCGACCGCCAAGGTCATCACCACGCTTTTCGCGCTGGACCGTCTGGGGCCCGACTTCCGCTTTGCCACGCGGCTGGTCGCGACCGGGCCGGTGGCCGGTGGCCTGGTGCAGGGCGATCTGGTGCTGGCGGGGGGCGGCGATCCGACGCTGTCGACCGACATGCTTGCCGCGATGGCGCAGGGGCTGGCCGCCCGGGGGGTGAGGGGCGTCACCGGGCGATTCCTGACCGACGATACCGCCCTGCCGCAGCTTGACCGCATCGACCCCGACCAGCCCGACCATGTGGCTTACAACCCCGCGCTGTCGGGGCTGAACCTGAATTTCAACCGGGTCCATTTCGAATGGCGGCGCGGGACCAAAGGCTGGGACGTGTCGATGGACGCGCGGTCTGACCTTTATGTGCCGCAGGTCGGCATGGCGCGGATGAAGGTCGTGAACCGCGAGGTGCCGCTGTACACCTTTGCCGAAACGGGTGGCACCGACAGTTGGACCGTGGCGGCGGCGGCGCTTGGCAAGGGCGGCGCGCGCTGGCTGCCGGTACGCCAGCCCGGGGCCTATGCGGGCGACGTGTTCCGCACGCTGGCGCGCGCGCAGGGCATCCCCCTGCCCGAACCGCAGCCGGGCCGGGGCACGGGGGTGGTGCTGGTCGACCAGTCCAGCGACGCGCTGCCCCTGGTGCTGACCGACATGCTCAAATTCTCGACCAACATGACCGCCGAGGTGGTGGGCCTCACCTCGTCGGGGGCGGGCACGCTGGCGGCATCGGGCGGTGCGATGGGGGACTGGGCGCGGGCGCGCTATGGCCGGGCGGGGCGGCATGTGGATCATTCCGGGCTGGAGGCCGACAGCCGCGTCGCCCCCGCCGACATGGTTGCGGCCCTTGTGGGCGCGCGCACAGGGCCGTTGCGCGGCTACATGAAGACGTTCCCGCTGCGCGATGCCGAGGGACGCGAGGTCAAGGACCCGTCCGTGCGGGTGGCGGCCAAGACCGGAACGCTGAACTTCGCGTCCTGCCTTGCGGGCTATGTCACGCCGCCGGGGGGCCGCGACATTGCCTTTGCGATCTTTGCCGCCGATCCCGCCCGCCGCGATGCCGTGCCGATGGCCGACCGCGAGGACCCGCCGGGCATGAAGGAGTGGACCCGCCGCGCCCGGCGGATGCAGGCGCAGCTTCTGTACCGGTGGGCCGGGCTTTCGGCCTGACCGCCCGACCGATCCGGGCGCGCTAACCCGGCAGTCCTGCCGGAACACCGTGATCTGACAGACCGCCGGGTTCGCCTGTGGAAAGGTGCCGCGCATCGCCGCCGGCGCGTCGAAATGCGACGCCGAGGCCGCCACCTCCCCCCCGGCACCAACGCCGACCCGGGCGGCAGGCCCGCGACCAAAGCCAGCAGGCTGCGAAACCCTCCGTTGACCAGCAGCAGGGCGATCCCGAACACCGGCATCCGCCTGCCGACGACGGCAAATCCTTTCGGATAGCGCGCGGCGGTCTTGCCCGTTTCCAGCACGAGCAGCACCCGGAAGTTCTGCGCGCCGATCAACGGTGCTGCGGCGGACCGCGTCGCGCCGGTCGCCTGCCCTGGCCGATGTCATCCGGGATGCCGCCCCGCCGCGACGGAGTGCCCTGCCCGCCGTCAGGGCAGCAGGTGCCGCGCCCGCGCGCCCCATTCGATGGCCGCAGCATGCAGCCGGTCGATCTGCAATTCGTCGCGCACCTCTTCCAGCATCCGCAGTTCGACCTCGCGCGCGCGCCCGTCTGCCGCGATCACGTCGCAGGACAGGGCATAGGCGGTCTCGTACATATGTTCGGGCAGGGCATCGCGGATCAGGCCGAACAGCGCGTCAAGGCCGTCTTCTTCCTCCATCAGGTCGAACACGGTCTGCCCGATGCTGCGGATGCGGTCGGCGTCATAGCCCGCGAACACCGGCAGGTGATTCACGATCCGCTGGATCGCGACCAGTTCGGCGGTGCGGATCGTCTCGTCGGAAAACGACACGGCGATCATCAGCGCCACAAGCGCATCCTGCGGCGTCAGCGAAGCGGGGGTATCGGACAAGGGCTTTCCTTCGGCACTGAATGGGGCAGAGATTATTGACGCAGCCTGCCCCCGGCAATAGGACAACGCAGCCGCAGGGCCAAGGGGTGCCGCTGCGACAAAGGGGTGCGCCGATGTCTGCCTTGCGGGATGCTGCGTTGAAATCGAAGGCCTGGCCGTTCGAAGAGGCCCGCCGGATCGCCGCGCGATACGCAAGGAAGGACCCTGAAAAGGGCCATGTGCTGTTCGAGACCGGCTATGGCCCCTCGGGCCTGCCGCATATCGGCACCTTCGGCGAAGTGGCGCGAACCACGATGATCCGCCGCGCCTTCGAGGTGATTTCCGACATCCCGACCCGGCTGATCTGCTTTTCCGACGATCTGGACGGGATGCGCAAGATCCCCGACAACGTGCCCAATCAGGCCATGCTGGAGGAACACCGCCAGAAGCCGCTGACATCGGTCCCCGATCCGTTCGGCGAATATCCCAGCTTCGGCGACCACAACAACGCGATGCTGCGCCGGTTCCTGGATACCTTCGGGTTCGAATACGAATTCTATTCGGCCACCCAGTTCTACAAGTCCGGCCAGTTCGATGACACGCTGCGTCTGGCCGCCGAACGCTATGACGCGATCATGGAGATCATGCTGGCCAGCCTGCGCGAGGAACGTCAGCAGACCTATTCCTGTTTCCTGCCGATCCACCCGGAAACGGGCCGGGTGCTTTATGTGCCGATCCGCCATGTCGATGCCCGCGAAGGCACCGTCACCTTCGATGACGAGGAGGGGCGGGAATGGACGCTGCCGGTCACCGGCGGGCATTGCAAGCTGCAGTGGAAGCCCGATTTCGGCGCGCGGTGGGCCGCGCTGGATGTGGATTTCGAGATGTACGGCAAGGACCACAGCACCAACACGCCGATCTATGACGGCATCTGCGCGGTCCTGGGCGGGCGCCCGCCGGACCATTTCACCTATGAGCTGTTCCTGGACGAGCAGGGCCAGAAGATCAGCAAGTCCAAGGGCAACGGGCTGACCATCGACGAATGGCTGACCTATGCGGCCACCGAAAGCCTGTCGTACTTCATGTACCAGAAGCCCAAGACCGCCAAGAAGATGTACTTCGACGTGATCCCCCGGGCGGTGGACGAATATCATCAGCAGCTCAAGGCCTACCCCGGGCAGGATGTGGACGGTCAGGTGAACAACCCGGTCTGGCACATCCATGGCGGGCAGCCGCCTGCGTCGCAGATGGTGGTGCCGTTCTCGATGCTGCTCAATCTGGCCAGCGTGGCCGGGGCCAAGGACAAGGACGGCCTGTGGGGCTTCATCCGGCGCTATGCGCCGGATGCCTCGCCCCAGGGCAATCCCGATCTTGACGCGGCGGCGGGCCATGCGCTGGCCTATTACGACCGCTTCGTGGCCCCGACCCGCGAATTCCGGGCACCCACCGAAAAGGAACGGGTCGCGATGCTGGACCTGCGGGCGCGGCTTGGCGATTGGACCGGCGGGCTTGATGCCGAGGCCCTGCAGACGATGGTCTTTGCCGTGGGAACCGACCACGGGTTCGACCCGCTGCGCGACTGGTTCACCGGGCTGTACGAGGTGCTTCTGGGTGCGAAACAGGGTCCGCGCTTTGGCGGTTTCATCGCCCTTTACGGCGTGGCCGAAACGGTGGCCCTGATCGACCGGGCGCTGGCCGGAGAGTTGACAAAGGCCTGACGGCGCGGGTGCCTAACCGCGCCAGTCCTGCCACCAGCCGGTCCAGCGGCTGGCCATGGCCTGCGGCTTTTCGGCCAGCAGGTCCTTGCCAAGCGGAAAGATCTGCGCCTCCAGCCGCGCCTGGTCGCGGCTTATGCGGTGCAGGATTTCGCTGCGCGCCTCGGGCGAAACCGCCGCGTCGGGCAGGGCCGCCACATGATCTGCCAGCACGGCAAGATCGTGATGGTCGCCCAGGTCTTCGCCCAGAACCCCGGCCTGTTCCGCAAGGGGCAGCAGCGCCTGCGGGTGGATCGGGGCCAGCAGGCGGGCCTGGTACCAGCCGTCCTTGACCCGCTTGCGCCAGTCATGCATCGCCTCGGCCGTCGGCGTCGCCTGGGCCTGTGCCATCGCGCGGCGGGCCTGGCGGCGGGTCCGGGCCAGCCCGGCGTGCAGGATGTCCTGGTCCTTTCCGGTCAGCTCCCAGTCGTCCACCCGGGCGCGGATGCAGGCCAGCGCGGCCTGCGCCGCCAAAGCCGGGTCTGCCGCACCCGACCGGCGCTGCGTCGGACCGGCCAGCACCTCGCGCAGCGGCACCAGCAGGGCAGGCCGGTCCGGCCCGGTCAACCTGTCCAGCGTTGCAAGCCGCACATCGGCATCGCGCAGGGCGGCAAGACCCGCTGCCGCCGCGCGCAGGGCTGCATTCTCGGCCTGAAACACCGGCAGGCCGGGGCGCATCAGCCGCAACAGCCCGCGCAGTTTCTTGACATGTTTGCGCACGCCATGAATTTCCGCAGACGGGGGCGGTGCAACCGCCAGCCTGGCCAGCGCGCCGTCAAGCTCTTCACGCGCGACCCGGCGCAGCAGATGCTGCAGCGTCCGGTCGTGCGGCTCGATCCGGTAGGACATGCGCTTCATCCCCTCCAGGGTCGGCAGGCCCGGCGTCTTTGCGTCTTTCCGCGCAAGACACCCTTGCCGGCAGCAATCAGCCCCCTACACCTACACTGATCGATCAGGAGGCCGCCATGCATCGTTTTGTCCTGTCGCTTGTCCTCATCTTCCTTGCCGCGGTTTCGGCACCACCGCCCGCCCCGGCACAGGAAACACCGGTTCCGGCCATCCAGGCCACAATCCAGAACCAGTTCAACGCCTTTCTGCAGGATGACGTTGCAACGGCCTTCACCTTTGCCTCGCCCACGATCAAGTCGATGTTCGGCACGCCCGAGAATTTCGGCCAGATGGTGCAGCAAGGCTATCCGATGGTCTGGCGTCCGGCGGATGTGAAGTACCTTGAACTTCGCAACGTCGCGGGCAACCTGTGGCAGCGCGTGATGGTCACCGATCAGGCGGGGCGCGTGCACATGCTGGATTACCAGATGATCGAAACGCCCGACGGCTGGCAGATCAACGGTGTCCAGCTTTTGCCCTCGGCCGGGGTAGGGGCCTGACCGGTCAGCCGCGCAGGTCTTCCGCCGTCAGCCGGAAGGCGCGGGCGAACCCGGCATTCAGCAGGGCCGAAACGGGCACCAGCCTGACCAGCGCGAAATCGGCGAAATCGATGTACAGCCCCGATTTCGGATGATCGGCCAGCCAGCGGGCGCGCAGCGCGGCATGGTCGGGGTCGGCGCGGTCGATGAAGGCGGCCCGTACCCGCAGCATCAGGCGCGGATGGGTCAGCGGGTCGCCCTTTTCTCCCGGCTCTCCCACCATCACCGCCGCCGCCGGATGCGCCCGCAGCGCCGCAGAATGTGGCGCAAGGGCCGAGATCAGGGTCAGCGGTGCCCCGTCCGGCCCAAGCCCGAAGGCGATGCGGCTGATCCCCGGCTCGCCCGTCGCGGGGTCGGTCCAGGCAAGGGCGGCATGGCGGGCCTCGGTCATCAGCGCGCGCGCCAGGGCACGGGCTTCGGCATCGGCAGGGGCGACGGGATCGCGGACAGAGGGCATCCTATGGTCCTTTGGCGGGTTGACTTGGCCTGCGCGCAGGAGCCTTCTGGACCCCTGAATTTCCAGAGAATGACCATGCCCGACAGTTTGCGGCAACCCTCGCGGGTGGAACAGTTCACCCCCAAGATTGTGACCGTCCTGCGCGAAGGCTATTCGCCCGGTGACCTGCGCGCTGATGCAGTGGCCGGGCTGACCGTGGCCATCGTGGCGCTGCCGCTGTCCATGGCCATCGCCATCGCCTCGGGGGTGGGGCCCGAGCGCGGGCTTTACACCACCATCGTCGGCGGCTTCCTCGTTTCGGCCCTCGGCGGCAGCCGGTTCCAGATCGGCGGGCCTGCCGGGGCCTTCATCGTGCTGGTGTCGGCCTGCGTTGCCGCAACCGGGATCGAAGGGCTGATCCTTGCCACGATGCTGTCGGGCCTGCTGCTGATCGCCGCCGGGGCGCTGCGCCTGGGAACCTACATCCGGTTCATCCCCTATCCGGTGACGGTGGGCTTCACCGCCGGGATCGCGGTCATCATCCTTGCCAGCCAGATGCGCGACCTCTTCGGGCTGACCCTGCCCGGTCCGGAACCCGCCGCGATCCTGCCCAAGGTGACGGCGCTCTGGGCCGCGCGCGGCACGGTGACGCCTGCCGCCCTGGGGCTGGCACTGGCGACCATGGCCGTGATCGTCGGGCTGAAGCGGCTGCGCCCGCACTGGCCGGGCCTGCTGATCGCGGTCGTTCTCGCCTCGGCCGTGGCGGCGCTGGCGGGGCTGCCGGTGCAGACCATCGGCACCCGCTTCGGCGAATTGCCGCGCCTGCCGCCCGCGCCTGCGCTGCCCGCGCTGGATGCCGGGGCAATGCTGGCGGCGCTGCCCTGGGCGGTCAGCTTCACCCTGCTGGGGGCGATCGAATCGCTCCTGTCCGCCGTGGTGGCCGACGGCATGACCGGTCGGCAGCACCGGTCGAACGCGGAACTCATGGCGCAAGGCGTGGCCAACATCGGGTCCGCCCTGTTCGGCGGTTTCTGCGTCACCGGCACCATCGCGCGCACGGCAACCAACGTGCGCGCGGGCTCGCGCGGGCCGGTGTCAGGCATGCTGCACGCGCTGTTCGTGCTGGCCTTCATGCTGGTCGCGGCCCCGCTTGCGGGCTTCATCCCGCTGGCGGCGCTTGCGGGGGTGCTGGCCATCGTCGCCTGGAACATGGCCGAGAAGGAAGAGTTCTGGTCGCTCATCCGCGCCTCGCGCGGGGATGCCATCGTGCTGCTGGCGACCTTCCTTCTGGTGGTGTTCCGCGACCTGACCGAAGGCATCGTCGTCGGCTTTGCCCTTGGCGGGCTGATCTTCATCCAGCGCATGTCGGGCGCGGCGGGGGTCGAACATGCGGGCGAGGACCCCCCCTATGACCCCTCCGAACAGCAGCCCGGCATGGTGATCTACCGCCTGCACGGGGCCTGGTTCTTCGGCGCTGCGGCCATGCTGGGGTCGGTGCTGGACCGGATCGCCGACCGCCCCCGCGTGATCGTGCTGGATTTCTCCGATGTGCCGATGGTGGACAGCAGCGGCGCGCGGGCGCTGGAACTGCTGGCGCACAAAACTGCGCGCAAGGGCGGGGCGCTGTTCCTGACGGCCACATCGGCCCTGGTGCGCCAGGACCTTGCCGCACAGGGGCTGGCCGAACCGCTGGTGCGCTTTCTGCCCGACATCGCCGCCGCAAAGGCCGAGGCAGGCGCCCCAAAGGTGTGACACCTTGCCGCAGTTTCCACCGCAGGTTGCTGCACCACGACGTATCGCGATGTTAGCGCCCGAACTGCCGGTGCACCCTTTGCTGCCCTGAACCGCCACGCGTTTGAAAACACATGTCAAATCCATGACGCAATACATTTCCTTTACAACTTCACCAGAAATCCGAAAAGAAATTTACAAGAAAATCCATACGATAAAAAGACTTACCGAAAGCTTCACAGATGTCCTACAGTGTCGTTAACGGGAAGGACCGGTCCCGAGTCGGGCTGGGAAAGGCGCGATACCCGCGCAGGAGGAGCTAAGATGTCCGATCAGTCACCCATCCAGATCTACCCGGCCTCGGCCGAATTCGCGGCGGCGGCGCATGTCACCCCCGAAAGCTACGCCGCACGCTATGCCGCATCGGTTGCCGACCCGTCTGCCTTCTGGGCGCAAGAGGCGCAGCGGATCGACTGGATCAAGCCCTTCACCAAGGTCAAGGACACCGATTTCACCTTGGGCCAGGTGTCGATCAAGTGGTTCGAGGATGGCACCCTGAACGTCAGCGCCAACTGCATCGACCGCCATGTCGCCCGGCGCGGCAGCCAGACCGCGATCATCTGGGAACCCGATGATCCGAAGACCCCCGCCCGCCACATCACCTATGCCGACCTGCTGGAAGGCACCTGCCGGATGGCCAACGTGCTGAAGGCGCATGGCGTGACCAAGGGTGACCGCGTCGTGCTGTATCTGCCGATGATCCCCGAGGCCGCCTATGCCATGCTCGCCTGCGCCCGGATCGGGGCGATCCATTCGGTGGTCTTCGCCGGTTTCTCGCCCGATGCGCTGGCCAACCGGATCAACGACAGCGAGGCGCGGATCGTCATCACCGCCGACTATGCCCCGCGCGGCGGCAAGAAGACCGCTCTGAAGGCCAACACCGATGCCGCGCTGCTGCATTGCGACGACCATGTGCGCTGCCTGGTCGTCAAGCACACCGGCGACCAGACAAGCTGGGTCTCGGGCCGCGACTATGACCTGCTGGCCGAGATGGCCGAGGCCAAGCCCTATTGCGCCTATTCCGAGATCGGGGCCGAAGACCCGCTGTTCATCCTCTACACCTCCGGCTCGACCGGCAAGCCCAAGGGCGTGGTGCACACGACGGGCGGCTATCTGGTCTATGCCGCGCTGACCCACCAGCTCACCTTCGATTACCATGACGGCGACGTGTTCTGGTGCACCGCCGATGTGGGCTGGGTCACCGGGCACAGCTACATCATCTACGGCCCGCTGGCCAACGGCGCGACGACCGTGATGTTCGAAGGCGTGCCGAGCTTTCCCGATGCCGGCCGCTTCTGGGAGGTCTGCGCCAAGCACAGGGTCAACCAGTTCTACACCGCACCGACGGCGATCCGCAGCCTGATGGGGCAGGGGCCGGAATGGGTGGAAAAGCACGACTTGTCCAGCCTCAAGCTGCTGGGGTCGGTTGGCGAGCCGATCAACCCCGAGGCGTGGAACTGGTACAACACCCATGTCGGCAAGGGCCGCTGCCCGATCGTCGATACCTTCTGGCAGACGGAAACCGGCGGCCACCTCATCACGCCGCTGCCGGGTGCGATCCCGCAAAAGCCGGGGTCCGCGACGCTGCCCTTCTTCGGCGTGCAGCCCGTCGTGCTGGACCCCGCGACCGCCAGGGTGCAGGAGGCGACCGAGACCGATGGCGTGCTGTGCATCGCCGAAAGCTGGCCGGGCCAGATGCGCACCCTCTGGGGCGACCACAAGCGGTTCGAAGAGGCCTATTTCAGCCAGTATCCGGGCTATTACTTCACCGGCGACGGCTGCCGCCGCGATGCCGACGGCTATTACTGGATCACCGGCCGGGTCGATGACGTGATCAACGTCTCGGGCCACCGGATGGGCACGGCAGAGGTGGAATCGGCGCTGGTCGCCCATCCCAAGGTGGCCGAAAGCGCGGTCGTGGGCTACCCGCACGACATCAAGGGCCAGGGCATCTATGCCTATGTCACCCTGATGAACGGAGAAGAGCCTTCCGAGGAGTTGCGCAAGGAACTCGTCAAATGGGTCCGGACCGAGATCGGCCCCATCGCCAGCCCCGACCTGATCCAGTGGGCCCCGGGGCTGCCCAAGACCCGGTCGGGCAAGATCATGCGCCGCATCCTGCGCAAGATCGCCGAGAACGACTTTGCCGCGCTGGGGGATACCTCGACGCTGGCCGATCCGGCGGTGGTCGATGACCTGATCGCCAACCGGATGAACAAGGCCTGACCGACGACGGGCACCCCCCGCGACCCCGGGGGGCATCCGCCGCAGGCCAAAGCTGAACGATCCCATCCCCGGCCAGACAGAGGGCCGGGAGACAAAGCCGAAAGGCCACCCGCCTGCGCAGGTCGCGCAGGGGACGGGAGAGGTCTTGCCAACCAGAAAAACCGAAGGAGGAACGGACATGACCGCAAAACCGATGGGCGTGGCTGCACAGCGCGCCCGTCCCATGACGGCAGAGGAACGCAAGGTCATCCTTGCCTCGTCGATGGGCACGATATTCGAGTGGTACGACTTCTACCTTTACGGCTCGCTGGCGGCGATCATCGGGGCGCAGTTCTTCACGGCGTTCCCCGAGGCCACGCGCAACGTCTTTGCGCTGCTGGCCTTTGCCGCCGGGTTCATCGTGCGCCCGTTCGGCGCGCTGGTATTCGGGGCTCTGGGCGACATGGTCGGCCGGAAGTACACCTTCCTGATGACGATCCTGATCATGGGTCTGTCCACCTTCATCGTGGGCCTGCTGCCGAACTATGAAACCATCGGCGTCGCGGCCCCGATCATCCTGATCTCGCTGCGCATGCTTCAGGGCCTGGCGCTTGGCGGCGAATACGGCGGGGCGGTCGTCTATGTGGCCGAACACGCGCCGCAGGGCCGTCGCGGCTTCTACACCTCGTGGATTCAGACCACGGCCACGGCGGGCCTGCTGCTGTCGCTGCTGATCATCCTCGCGGTCACCGCCTATGTGAACGGAAACTACCCGGCGGTGCCGCAGACCCTCAACGGTGCACCCGTGCTGGACGCCGCAGGCGCGCAGGTGATGCTGGAGCCGTTCAAGGCCTGGGGCTGGCGCATCCCGTTCATCCTGTCGATCTTCCTGCTGGGCATCTCGCTCTACATCCGCCTGATGATGGAAGAAAGCCCGGCCTTCAAGAAGATGAAGGAAGAGGGTGCAGGCTCCAAGGCGCCGCTGCGCGAGGCATTCGGCACCTGGAAGAACGGCAAGTTCGCCCTGATCGCGCTGTTCGGTCTGGTCGCGGGGCAGGCGGTGGTCTGGTACACGGGCCAGTTCTACGCCCTGTTCTTCATCCAGAACATCGTCAAGGTTGACAGCTTCACCTCGAACACGCTGGTGGCGTGGTCGCTGATCCTGGGAACCGGGTTCTTCCTGTTCTTCGGGGCGCTGTCGGACCGCATCGGCCGCAAGCCGATCATCCTGGCGGGCATGCTTCTGGCCGTGCTGACCTACTTCCCGGTGTTCAAGTTCATTACCGCCACGGCCAACCCGGCGCTGTTCGCAGCCCAGCAGAACACCGTGGTGACGGTGACGGCCGACCCGGCGGAATGCTCGTTCCAGTTCAACCCGACCGGCACGGCAAAGTTCACCTCGTCCTGCGACATTGCCAAGGCGCTTCTGGCCAAGAACTCGGTCAACTACACCACCGTCGCCGGGGCTGCGGGCAGCGTGTCCGAGATCAAGATCAACGACACCGCGATCCCCAGCTTCAACGCGGCCCAGAACGCGGCTGACATCGCGGCCGCCAAGACCGCCGTCGACGCGGCGAAGGGCGGCATCGATGCGGCCCTGATGGAAACCTTGACCGGGGCCGAAACCGGGTTGAAGGGCGCGAAGAACGCGGTCGCCGCCGCCGAAAAGGCGCTGGCTGCCGCAGCGGACGACGCCGCCAAGGCCACGGCGCAGACCGCGCTTGATGCGGCCAATGCGGCGCTGGCTCCGGCCCAGTCGGCGCTTGATGCGGCCCGCGCGGCGGTTCCGGCCGATGCGCTGGCCACGCTGGACGCGGCGACCAAGGCGCTGGCCACCGCGAACGGCGTCAAGCCGGGCTTCGAGAAGGCGATCAACGAGGCGCTTCTGGCAGCGGGCTATCCGCTGGTGGCCAAGGACAACACGACCATCGCCAAGTCGAGCAACATGCTGGACATCTTCACCGCGCAGAAGCTGAAGCTCGTCGCCGTGATGACCTATCTCATCATCCTGGTGACGATGGTCTACGGCCCGATCGCGGCGGCGCTGGTCGAACTGTTCCCGACCCGCATCCGCTATTCGGGGATGTCGCTGCCCTACCACATCGGCAACGGCTGGTTCGGGGGCCTGCTGCCCGCCACGGCCTTCGCGATCTCGGCCCAGACCGGCAACATCTACTCCGGCCTCTGGTATGCGATCATCGTGGCCGGCGTGACCTTCGTGATCGGCCTGATCGTGGTGCCGCAGACCCACAAGAAGGACATCTTCGCGGACGACGGCCGCAAGTGACCTGACACCGCCCGCCTCCGCCCCCGGCCAGTCCGGGGGCGGAGGCACCTGCTTCCGAACCCGCAGTCAGGAGCCCGCCATGTCCGACGCCCTGCGCAAACGGGTCCTCGTGGTCGAGGATGACGAGAGCATCGCCGCTGCGCTGGAATATGTGCTGCTGCGCGAGGGTCTGGGCCACGACCGCATCGCAACCGGCGGTGCCGCGCTGGACCGCATCCGCAACACCCATCCCCATCTTGTGCTGCTGGACGTGATGCTGCCCGAACTGTCGGGCTATGACATCTGCCGCAGCCTCCGCACCGACCCCGACCTTGCCGCGACGCGCGTGCTGATGATGACGGCGCGCGGGTCGGTCCGGGAACGCGACCGCGCGCTGGCCGCGGGGGCCGATGCCTTCATCGCCAAGCCCTTCGACCTGACCGCCCTGCGGGGCGAGGTGCGCCGCCTGCTGTCGCCCCCGCAACCGGCCTGACCGCCTCATCCCGCCCCGGAAAAGGGATCGACCGGATAGCCCACCCCGGTCAGGTACAGCCCCTGCGGCGGGCAGACCGGCCCGCAGGCCGCCCGGTCGCGCGCCGCCAGCGCCTCGGCCACGCGGCCCGGCGGCCAGGCCCCGGCCCCCACCCGTTCCAGCGTGCCGACGATGGACCGCACCTGATTGTGCAGGAAACTGCGCGCCCGCAGGGAAAAGCGGACCTCGGTGCCGCCCGGCACCGCAAGGGCCGAAATCGCGATCTCGTCCAGCGTCTTGACGGGCGAGGCCGCCTGGCACTGGGCCGAGCGGAAGGTGGTGAAATCATGCCGCCCCACCAGATGCCCGGCCCCTTCCCGCATCGCCGCCAGATCGAGCGGCTGGCGCACCTGCCAGACCAGCCCGTTGTCATGGGTCAGCGGTGCGCGACGGCTGACAAGGCGGAACAGATAGCGCCGCTCCACCGCCGAGAACCGCGCATGAAAGTCATCGGCCACCCGCGCCGCCGCCAGAACGGCCACCGGGGCCGGGCGCAGGTGCCAGTTCAGCGCCTCGGCCAGGCGAAACGGGTCCCATTCACGCGCAAGATCGCAATGCGCCACCTGACCGGTCGCATGCACCCCGGCATCGGTTCGCCCCGCGCCCGCGATGCCGGGGCAGTCCGGCTCCAGCCGCCGCAGCGCGGTCTCGACCGACTCCTGCACCGAAGGCTGCCCGGCCTGCCGCTGCCAGCCCGCGAAGGGGCCGCCGTGATAGTCGATCAGCAGGGCATAGCGCATGGGCACCTCGGGCAGGGCCGGAGGGTCCGGGCCTGCGGCACCCGCGCGGGGGTTTCACACCCCCGCACCCCCGTGGGATATTTGTGAACAGAAGACAGAACGGACCGGAGTTTCTGGTAGCCAAGTCCTCGCCGGGCCGCAACCGCGACCGCCCCCTGTGCATTCCGGCGCGCGACGCTTATGTTGCGGCTCCACGGGCAAGGGGCAGGCAGTGATCTCGGGACTGGCAGACGGGCTGACGCGCGGCGTCGAGGGGGCGTTCGCGTCGCTGTCGGGGGCCTTCTTCGAGCCGGTGATCCGGCTGGGCGTCACCGGCCTTGCGCGGTCGGGCAAGACGATCTTCATCACCGGGCTGGTCGCGAACCTGATGAACCGGGGACGGATGCCGCAGCTTTCGGCGGCGACCGAGGGCCGGATCAGCGCCGCCTGGCTGCAACCGCAGCCGCATGACACGGTCGCGCGGTTCGACTTTGAATCCTACCTCGCCTCGATTTCGGGGGACGATCCGCGCTGGCCGCATTCCACCCGGACGGTCTCGGAACTGCGGCTGTCGTTCCGGGTGCAGCCTTTGGGTCTGTTTGCAGGTTTGGCAGGCCCGCGCACGGTGCATCTGGACATCGTCGATTACCCCGGCGAATGGCTGATGGACCTGGCGCTGATGGACAAGTCCTATGCCGAATGGTCGGCCGCCACGCTGGAGCGGATCGCCCCCCGCAGCCATGCCGCTGACTGGCTGGCGCTCGCACGCGCCGAGGATGCGGCGGCCCGGTTCGACGAGGGCCGCGCCCAGACCCTCGCCGCCGCCTTCACCGCCTATCTTCAGGCCGCGCGCGATGCCGGGTTCTCGGACTGCACGCCGGGCCGCTTTCTGATGCCGGGCGATCTGGCCGGCTCGCCCGCGCTGACCTTCGCGCCCCTGCCCCCGCCCGCCACCACCCCGCGCGGGTCGCTCTGGCGCGAGATGGAACGGCGCTATGACGCCTACAAGCGCCAGGTCGTGAAGCCCTTCTTCCGCGACCATTTCGCCCGCGTGGACCGGCAGGTGGTGCTGGTCGATGCGCTGGGCGCGATCCACGCCGGGCCGCAGGCGGTCGAGGACCTGCGCCGCACCATGTCCGAGGTGCTGATGGCCTTCCGCCCCGGAGCGAACGATCTCCTGTCTTCGCTGATCCGGGGCAACCGGGTGGAGAAGATCCTCTTCGCCGCCACCAAGGCCGACCATCTGCACCACAGCCAGCACCCCCGCCTGACCGCGATCATGGAGGCGATGCTGCGCGATGCCCGCGACCGCGCCGATTTCGCCGGGGCGAAGACGGCGGCGATGGCGATCTCGTCGGTGCGGGCGACGGTCGAGGAAGAGGTCGAACGCGGCGGCCAGATGATCCCCTGCGTGCGCGGGCGGCTGATCTCGACCGGCAGGATGGCCACGATGTATGCGGGCGAGCTGCCCGCCGACCCCGCCCGCCTGATGGCCCCGGCGCGCGAGGGGGCCGAACGCTGGCTGGATGCCGATTACCAGGTGATGGGCTTTGCCCCCGCCCGCCAGACCCTTGCCCCCGGCGACGGTCCGCCCCACATCCGGCTGGACCGTGCTGCGGAATTCCTGATCGGAGACCGGCTGTGACCGAGGCCGCCCCCCTGAAACCCCTGCTGATCGAACGCGAGGAGGCGGCGGATGACCCCACCCCCGCCGATGCGCCCCCGGTTCCCGACATGGCAGATGCCACGATCCCCGTCCGCCTGCCGCAGCCGCGCGGATCGGCCCTGTCGCGGCTGGCGGCCTGGGCGTTCGGCATGCTGTTCAGCTTTGTGATCTCGGTTGCGGCGTGGGATTTCGTGACGTCGCTGCTGACCACGAATACCGTGATCGGCACAATTGCGCTGGTGCTGGTGGGCTTTGCGCTGGTGATGGCGCTGGCGCTGGCGCTGCGCGAGGCCGCCGGGTTCGCCCGGATCGCAAGGATCGACGCCCTGCGCAGCCGCGCCGAGGCGGCGGCACTGGCAGCCGACATCAAGGCCGCGCGCGCCGTGGTTTCGGGGCTGACCGCGCTCTATTCCGCCCGCCCGGAAATGGCCCCTGCGCGTGATCGGCTGGCCGCGCGCGGGGCAGAGCAGTTCGACGCCGACGGCATTCTGGGCCTGGCCGAGATGGAGCTTCTTGCCCCGCTCGACCAGGCCGTACGGCGCGAGATCGAAGGCGCCGCGCGGCAGGTGGCGACGGTGACCGCGCTGGTGCCGCTTGCGCTGGCCGATGTGGCGACCGCCCTTTACGCCAACCTGCGGATGATCCGGCGGATCGCGGCGCTTTATGGCGGGCGGTCGGGCACCCTGGGCAGCCTGCGGCTGATGCGGCATGTCTTCGGGCACCTCCTGGCCACCGGGGCGCTGGCGGCGGGCGATGACCTGATCCATTCCGTCGCGGGCGGCGGCCTGTTGTCGAAAATCTCGCGCCGCTTCGGCGAGGGCGTGGTGAACGGGGCGCTGACCGCGCGGGTGGGCGTGGCCGCGATGGAGGTCTGCCGCCCGCTGCCGTTTCGGGCGGCACCCAGACCCAAGGTCACGAACCTTGTCTCGCGCGGGTTGGCGGGCCTGTTCGACACGGGCAGTGACAAGGGCTGACCCCGATCCGCCATCTTTACCGCGCAGGCCCAAGCGCCTATAAGGCAGTCCATGCGATACGGGCGCTTGGTCATTCTGCGAATTACCGGCCCGGCGATCTGATCCGTCAGACGCCGGGACAAGGCGCATTCACCTTCGCGCCGCCCATTGCCCCCCACCCTTTGCCCGCCACCGAGGATCGCATCCATGTGCGCCGACACGACCGCCCTGACCGACCCGGACTATCGCGATACCGTCTTTCTGCCGGAAACCGATTTCCCGATGCGCGCCGCCCTGCCGCAGCGCGAACCCGATTGGCTGGCGCGGTGGGAACGCCTTGGCGTCTATGACCGGCTGCGGGAAAAGGCGGCCGGACGAACCCCCTTTACCCTGCATGACGGCCCGCCTTATGCCAACGCGCATCTGCACATCGGCCATGCGCTGAACAAGATCCTCAAGGACATGGTCGTGCGCAGCCGCCAGATGATGGGCCGCGACGCCCGCTATGTGCCGGGATGGGACTGCCACGGCCTGCCCATCGAATGGAAGATCGAGGAACAGTATCGGGCAAAGGGCCTGAACAAGGACGATGTTGACGTGGTGGCCTTCCGCCAGGAATGCCGCCGCTTTGCCGAACACTGGGTCGGCGTCCAGCGCGAGGAATTCAAGCGACTGGGGGTAACCGGCAACTGGGCCGACCCCTACCTGACGATGGACTACCACGCCGAGGCGGTGATCGCGGCCGAGTTCATGCAGTTCCTGATGAACGGCTCGCTCTATCAGGGCTCCAAGCCCGTGATGTGGTCGCCCGTGGAAAAGACTGCGCTGGCCGAGGCCGAGGTGGAATACCACGACCATACCAGCCATCAGGTCTGGGTGAAGTTTCCGGTCGCGGCTATCTCGCAGGTGAACAATCCGCTTTCATTCAACGTTTTTGGTGGGCGCGACCCGTTTGCGATGCTGGAAATCGTACAGAATAGCTCTGTTCTTATCTGGACCACTACTCCATGGACCATTCCGCAAAATCGTGCGGTCGCATTTCACCCAATGATCGTTTACTGCGTTTATCGCGTCCTGGCAGTCGGGGAAGGCAGTTCTGCAACCGTGGGCGAAACGCTCATCGTAGCAAAGAAGCTGTCTGATGACGTTTTCGCAAAAGCCAAGATCGAGAAATTCGAGGAGTTGTTTCCGGTTTGTATGACCGAGGGTGTGATCCTCGCCCACCCCTTCCGGGGCATCGAAAACGGCAACGGCGAATGGGACTATGACGTCCCCATGCTCCCCGGCGAGCATGTCACCGACGACGCAGGGACAGGCTTCGTCCACACGGCCCCCAGCCATGGCGATGACGACTACATCCTTGGCCTCAAGTTCGGCCTGCCGATGACCTACAATGTCGAGCCCGACGGCTCCTACCGCGCCGACCTGCCGCTGTTTGGCGGGCAGCACATCATCCTGCCCGATGGCAAGGAAGGCCCGGCCAATGTCTCGGTCATCAAGCAGCTTGCCTATAGCGGCGCGCTGTTTGCCAAGGCGAAGCTGAAACACTCCTACCCGCATTCCTGGCGGTCGAAGGCCCCGCTGATCTACCGCAACACGCCGCAGTGGTTCGTCGCCATCGACAGGCCGCTGGATGACGGCATGGGGGAATACGGCGACACGATCCGCAGCCGCGCCCTGACCAGCATCGACAGCCTCGTGCAATGGACTCCGCAATCCGGCCGCAACCGCCTGCATTCCATGATTCAGGCCCGCCCCGACTGGGTGCTGTCGCGCCAGCGCGCCTGGGGCGTGCCGATGACCTGCTTCGTGAAAAAGGGCGCGAAACCTACAGACCCCGACTTCCTGCTGCGCGATCCGGCGGTCAACGCCCGGATCGTCGCGGCGTTCGAGGCGGAAGGCGCAGATGTCTGGTATGTGCAAGGATTCAAGGAAACGGTCTTGGGGAACGACCACGATCCTCAGGACTATGAACAGGTCTTCGACGTGCTCGACGTCTGGTTCGACTCTGGTTCCACCCATGCCTTCGTCCTGCGCGACCGTCCCGACGGCACGGCGGACGGCATCGCCGACCTTTATCTGGAAGGCACCGACCAGCATCGCGGCTGGTTCCATTCCTCGATGCTGCAGGCCTGCGGCACCATCGGCCGCGCGCCCTATCGGGGGGTTCTGACCCACGGCTTCACGCTGGACGAAAAGGGCATGAAGATGTCCAAATCGCTCGGCAATGTCACCGCGCCGGAAAAGGTCATCGCCGAATACGGGGCCGATATCCTGCGTCTCTGGGTGGCGCAGGCCGATTTCACCGTGGACCAGCGCATCGGGCCGGAAATCCTGAAAGGCGTCGCCGACAGCTATCGCCGGTTGCGCAACACGCTGCGCTTCCTTCTGGGCAACCTTGCGGGCTTTTCCGAGGCCGAACGGGTCGCCCCGGCCGACATGCCGGAACTGGAACGGTGGGTGCTGCACCGCCTGTCGGAACTGGATGCCGAGGTCCGGGCGGGCTATGCGGGTTATGACTTTCAGGGCGTGGTGCAGAAGCTGTTCCAGTTCTGCACCGTGGACCTCTCGGCGCTGTATTTCGACATCCGCAAGGACGCGCTCTATTGCGACGCGCCGGACAGCCTGCGGCGGCGGTCCGCCCGCACGGTGCTGGACCTGCTGTTCCACCGCCTGACAACCTGGCTTGCCCCGGTGCTGGTCTTCACGGCGGAAGACGTCTGGCTGTCGCGCTTTCCGGGCGATCAGGACTCGGTGCACCTGCAAGACATGCCCGCCACGCCCGACACCTGGCGCGACGACGCGCTTGCCGCGAAATGGGCGCAGGTGCGGCAGGTTCGCCGCGTGGTCACGGCGGCGCTGGAAGTGCAGCGCACGGCCAAGGTGATCGGCGCCAGCCTTGAGGCCGCCCCCGTGGTGCATGTCGAAGACCCCGCCGTGCTGGCCGCCCTGCGGTCGGTCGATTTCGCGGAAGCCTGCATTACCTCGGCCCTGTCGCTGACCGGCGACCCCGAACCGGCCGAGGCGTTCCGCCTGCCCGACGTGCCGGGCGTCGGCGTGGTGTTCGAAACCGCCTCGGGCGAGAAATGCCGGCGCTGCTGGAAAATCCTGCCCGACGTCGGCACCCACCGCCACCCCCACACCTGCGCCCGCTGCAACGACGCGCTCGGCTGAACCAACGGCTTCGGGTCCCCTGCCCAAAGGGCGGGGGGCTATTCCCGACCCATTCAGTCGCCATATCGATTCCAGACAGTTTCCAGACTGTTTCCAGCCCGCCGTCAGCCCTGCCGTGCCGGAATCATCTGCTGAACGATGCCCGCAAGACACAGGTAGAGGGAAGTCAGCACCAGTCCCCAGTGCGCCCAGCTTTGCGGGTCGAAATCGACCCAGGCCGCCCAGCCGGCAAAGAACACCCAGGCCAGCGCCACCGGCAGCGACAGGGTGCGCCATCGGTCGGTGCGGACCGGGTGGATGAACTTCAGTTTGGTGAACATGGTCACCGTCAGCGCGATCACGATGAACAGGATCGTCCATTCCCCCGGCTTCAGCGCGAACAGCACCAGCACCACCATGTTCCAGCAGGCGGGAAAGCCCGCAAAGGAATTGTCCTTTGTTTTCATGCGGGTGTCGGCAAAGTAGATGACCGACCCATAGACGATGGCGATGATGGCCAACCACCCGCTCCACCCCGTCAGCAACCCCGACTTGAACAGCGCGAAGGCGGGAATGAAGACATAGGTGAGGAAATCGATGATGAGGTCCAAGAGGACCCCGTCATAGGTCGGCCAGTTCGACTTCACGTCATACCGCCGCGCCAGCGGCCCGTCGATGCCATCGACCACCAGCGCCACGACCAGCCACAGGAACATCAGGCTCCACTTTTCCTCCACCGCCGCCAGCATGGCAAACATCGACAGCACCGCCCCGGTGGCGGTGAGCAGGTGGACGGACAAGGCCTTGAGACGTGCATTCATCGTTTTGTCATAGTGATTTTATCCAGAATCGCAATGCCTTAGGCACGAGGGTGGGCCTTTTCATAGACCTCCATCAGCCGCGCTGCATCCACCGCAGTATAGGCCTGCGTAGTGGAAAGCGAAGAGTGGCCCAGGAGTTCCTGGATCGCCCGCAGATCGCCCCCGGCCGACAGCAGATGGGTGGCAAAGGAATGCCGCAGCGCATGCGGGGTGGCGGTGGCGGGCAGGCCAAGCTGCATCCGCGCCACCTCCATCGCCCGTGCGATCAGGCGCGGGTTCAAGGCGCCTCCCCGCGCACCCCGGAACAGCGGCGCCCCCGGCAACAGGTCAAAGGGCGCAAGCGCCGCATAGCGCGCAACCGCCGCACGCGCGACCGGCAGCACAGGCACCAGCCGCGTCTTGCCACCCTTGCCCGCAATGCGCAGCACCTCCGGCAGGGGATGCGCCGCACCGGTCAGGCCAAGCGCCTCGGAGATGCGCAGGCCGCAGCCGTACAGCAACGTGACCACCGCCACGTCGCGCGCGGCGATCCAGTCGTTCTGCGGCAGGCTGCCGACCCGGTCGATCATCTCGCGCGCGCCCTGCTCGGACAAGGGGCGCGGCAGCTTGCGGCGGTACTTCGGCCCGCGCGCCGACAGCACGGCGCTGGCATCGGACCCGTCGCGGTCAGCCAGCCAGGCGGTGAAGCCCTTGACCGCCGACAGGGCGCGTGCGAGCGACCGAGCGCCCAGGCCGCGGGCGCGTTCCTGCGCCATCCAGGCCCGCAGATCGGCCTGCGGCAGGGCAGTCAACCCTTTGGTTCCCATGGGGTCTTCGCGATGTCGTGCAAGAAAGTCGAGGTAGCGGCCAACGTCTGCACCATAGGCGGTGACGGTGTTCGCCGCAGCCCCGTCCAGGGCGCGCAGATGGGTCAGCCAATCCGCCAGTGCCTGCCGTTGCGCCGGGGCGATGGCCAGGGTCATACGGGCCAGCGCCGGATCACCCGCTCGACCACCGCGCCAAGAAAGGTCAGAAGGTCGGTACCCTGTCCCGGCTTGAACATGTTCGGGTCTTCTGACCCCAGCATCAGAAGCCCCGGCGGATGGCCGGACCCAAGGTCCAGCCGCAGCAGGGCCTCGGACCGGATCATGCAGGCATCGCTGCCGAAAATCGCCGGCGCGGCAGCAAACGTGCGCCGCAGCGTCACGGCGCGGTCGGGCGTGCCGCGTGTTCCCGCGATCATTTCGTCTACGGTTCCGGGGGGGGCAAGGACCAGGCGGTCATCGGAAACGGGCAAGGCCGGTTCGGGTCCGGTGGCTGTCTCCGGCCCCACCCTTGCTTCCAGCAGCAGACGCAGGCTGTGCACCCGAAGGGTGCGGGCCACATCCCCGGCCAGTGCGGCCAGCAGCCCCTCGGCATCCGGCGCGTCAAGAATCTGCAGGACAGCGCGGTGAATCTGATTGGTGCCCGCGAGGTTTTCGTAGGCGGCAGCGATCACGGCGCGGTGGGTGTCTTCCAGCCGGTCGAGCCGCCCTTCCAGCCGCTGCATCGCCATGCCGCGCAGATCGATGACGTTGTCACCCATCGCCCGGTCATTGGCCGCAACCAGCGCCTGCATCAGGTCGCGGTCTTCCAGAATGGTCTCGGGCGCCGCAAGAATGCGGTCGCGCAGGTCCTGTTCGATCATGCCTCGGTGCCCCGTGTTTGTCCGGTTTGTTGATCCGGACTATACACGGGCGGGCAGCGATTGCTGCCCGTTTCGATACGCCGCCATCAAAAAGGCTGCCGGATTGTGCCCCGGCAGCCGCAACACCCCCGAACTGCGCCGGTCAGAGGATTTTCTGGCCCGTCTTCGCCCAATCCTTCATGAACTGGTCCAGCCCCTTGTCGGTCAGCACATGGCCCGCCAGCCCCTTGATGACGGCGGGGGGTGCGGTGATCACATCGGCCCCGATCCGGGCGCATTCGGTGACATGGTTGGCCGACCGGATCGAGGCGGCAAGGATCTGGGTAGAAAAGTCGTAGTTGTCATAGATCGTACGGATATCCGCGATCAGCTCCATCCCGTCGAGGTTGATGTCGTCAAGCCGCCCGACGAAGGGGCTGATGAACGTGGCCCCTGCCTTGGCCGCGATCAGCGCCTGGTTGGCACTGAAGCACAGCGTCACGTTGACCATGAAACCCTCGGAAGACAGGGTCTTGCAGGTCTTGAGCCCGTCCCAGGTCAGCGGCACCTTGACGGCGATGTTCGGAGCGATGGCGGCCAGCTTGCGGCCTTCGGCGATCATCTCGTCGGCTTTGAGGGCAACCACTTCGGCCGAGACAGGGCCCGACACGATGCTGCAGATTTCCCGGGTGACTTCCAGGATGTTGCGGCCCGATTTGAGGATCAGCGAGGGGTTGGTGGTGACCCCGTCCACCATGCCCAGATCGTTCAGTTCGGCGATCGCCTCGACATCGGCGGTGTCCACGAAGAATTTCATCGGTGTCTGATCCTTGATCCTGATCGGGGTTGCGGGGTTTGCGGGCTCGGTTTAGCGCAAGATGGTATCAGGCGAAAGATGGGTGCGGTTCGCGGTGTCAGAGGCGGTGTTTGCGCAAGGCGCGCGGGTCGGCGTGGTCACGACCGAGGCGTTCGGCGGCGGGTCCGGCGTGCTGGACTACCGCGCGCCCGAAGGTGGCTGCGGGACGGGCGATTTCGTCGAGGTGCCTCTGGGGCCGCGCCGGGTGCTGGGGGTGGTCTGGGGTCCGGGCGACGGCGGGTTCGACGAGGCGAAACTGCGCGTCGTGGGACGGGTGCTGGACGCCCCGCCGATGCGCGCGGAACTGCGCGCCTTTCTGGCGCGGGCCGCAGAATACACGCTGACACCCCTGCCCGCGATGCTGCGGCTGGCCACGCGTGCGCCCGGCCTGGGCGACCCGCCCGCGACGCGGCGTGTCTATCGGCCGGGCGACGGGGTGCCCGACCGCATGACCGACGCCCGCGCCCGCGTTCTGGCCGTCTTGCGCGACCATGGCGGGGCGGCGATGACCCTGGCCGAGCTTTCGGTGCAGGCGGCTGTCACCTCGGCTGTGGTCAAGGGGCTGGTGACTTCGGGTGCGCTGGTCGAAGGGGATGCACCGCGCGATGTGCCCTATCCGGCGCTGGACCCGGCACGGCCGGGGGTGGAACTTGCGGGCGATCAGATAGCGGCGGCGGCGGCGCTGGTCGCCGGCGTGGCGTCCGGGGGATACGGGGCCACGCTGCTGAAGGGCGTCACCGGATCGGGCAAGACCGAGGTCTACCTTGAGGCCGTGGCCCGGACGCTCCGCGCGGGACGGCAGGCGCTGGTGATGCTGCCGGAGATTGCGCTGACGGCGGAATTCCTGACCCGGGTCGAGGCCCGCTTTGGCGCATTTCCCGCCGAGTGGCATTCGGGCGTGACGGTGACCGAACGCCGTCGGCTGTGGCGGATGGTGGCGGAAGGTCGGGCGCAGATGGTGGTCGGCGCACGCTCGGCGCTGTTCCTGCCGTTCCGCGATCTGGGGCTGATCGTGGTAGATGAGGAACACGACAGTTCCTACAAGCAGGAAGAAGGTGTCCTGTACAACGCGCGCGACATGGCGGTGCTGCGCGCGAGCGGCGCGGGCTGCGCGGTGGTGCTGGCCTCGGCCACGCCGAGTCTGGAAAGCTGGGCCAATGCGGCGGCGGGGAAGTACGCACGGCTGGACCTGGGGTCGCGCTTTGGCGTGGCGGAACTGCCCGCGATGCAGGCCATCGACATGCGGGCCGAACGGCTGGCGAATGACCGCTGGATTTCGCCCTCGCTGGCGGCGCAGGTCGAAGCGCGGGTTGCGGCGGGGGAACAGGCGCTGCTGTTCCTGAACCGGCGCGGCTATGCGCCCGTGACGCTGTGCCGGGCCTGCGGTGCCCAGGTCGGCTGCGATCATTGCGATGCGCGGATGGTGGAACACCGGTTCCTGAAACGGCTGGTCTGCCACCAGTGCGGCGCAACCAAGCCGATTCCGCAGGCCTGCCCGGCCTGCAAGGTCGAAGGGCGGATGGCCCCGGTCGGCCCGGGGGTGGAACGGCTGGCCGAAGAGGTGGCAGCGCGGTTCGGGGGCGCGCGGGTGGCGGTGCTGTCGTCCGACCTGTTCGGGTCGGCCCGCGCGCTGAAGGACCAGATCGCGGTGATCGCCGAGGGCGGGGCCGACATCATCATCGGCACGCAGATCGTGGCCAAGGGGCACAACTTTCCGCACCTGACGCTGGTGGGGGTGATCGACGCCGATCTGGGGTTGCAGGGTTCGGACCTGCGGGCGGCGGAACGGACGTTCCAGTTGATGCGGCAGGTGGCGGGGCGGGCGGGCCGTGGCGCCCGCAAGGGGCTGGCGCTGCTGCAGACGCACCAGCCCGAACATCCGGTGATCCGCGCCATCTTGGGCGGCGACGAAGAGGCGTTCTGGGCCGCCGAAGCCGCCGAGCGCCGGGCGGCAGGCGTGCCGCCCTACGGCCGGATGGCAGGCATCATCCTGTCCGGCCCGGATGTGGCACAGGTCTTTGATCTTGGGGCAGAACTTGCCCGGCGTGACGGCCCGCTGCGGCAGATCGGGGCGCAGGTCTTCGGTCCCGCG
This sequence comes from Rhodobacterales bacterium, assembly GCA_013297695.1. Classification (GTDB taxonomy): domain Bacteria; phylum Pseudomonadota; class Alphaproteobacteria; order Rhodobacterales; family Rhodobacteraceae; genus Aliitabrizicola. The sequence goes on from JAAFHX010000005.1 coordinate 31,282, forward strand.
CCCGCGCCCATCGCCCGCGTGCGGGGCCGGCACCGGGTGCGGCTGCTGGTCAGGGCCGACAAGGGCGTGCCGCTGCAGGCGGCGCTGTCCGCCTGGGTGGCGCAGGTCAGGGTGCCCGGAGCCGTGCGGCTGGCCATCGACATCGACCCGCAAAGCTTTCTCTAGGACCGGTCTCAAGCCCGCGCGAATTATTGTTGCGCAGACGGTTGCGATCACCGTAGCGTGATCGCAGATAGGGGAAAGGCCCCCCTGAGCGGGCCATGACAACGGGGAGAATTGTGCATGAACAAACTGACATCTGTCGGAACGATCACGCTGGCGGCCGTCATGGCGGTCACGCCTGCACTGGCGCAGGTCACGCAGATCGGGCCGGGCGAAGGGCAACTGAACATCGTCGCCTGGGCGGGCTATATCGAGCGGGGCGAGACCGACAAGGCCTTTGACTGGGTGACGAAATTCGAGGCGCAGACCGGCTGTAAGGTCAACGTCAAGACCGCGAACACCAGCGACGAAATGGTCGCGCTGATGAACGAGGGCGGGTTCGATCTGGTGACGGCGAGCGGGGATGCCTCGCTCCGGCTGATCGCGGGCAAGCGGGTGCAGCCGATCAACATCGACCTGATCCCGTCCTGGGCATCGGTCGATGACCGGCTGAAGGATGCGCCCTGGCACACGGTCGGCGGCGTGCATTACGGGGTGCCCTACATGTGGGGACCGAACGTGATGATGTACAACACCGAGGTCTTCAAGGAGGCCCCGACCTCGTGGAACGTGGTGTTCGAGGAACAGACGCTGCCCGACGGTAAGTCGAACGTCGGGCGCGTGCAGGCCTATGACGGGCCGATCCACATCGCGGATGCCGCGCAGTACCTGATGTTCCACAAGCCCGAACTGGGCATCACCAGCCCTTACGAACTGAACGAGGACCAGTACAAGGCCGCTCTCGACCTGCTGCGCGAACAGCGCAAGCTTGTCAGCCGCTACTGGCACGATGCGTTCATCCAGATGGACGACTTCAAGAACGAAGGCGTCGTCGCGAGCGGAACCTGGCCGTTCCAGGTGAACCTGCTGCAGGCCGACAAGGTGCCGGTGGCCTCGACCATTCCGCAGGAAGGGGCGACCGGCTGGGCCGACACATCGATGATGCATGTCGATGCAGCCAACCCGAACTGCGCCTATATGTGGATGGAGCATTCGCTGGCGTCGAACCTGCAATCCGACCTGTCGGTCTGGTTCGGGGCCAACCCGGCCGTACCGGCCGCCTGCACCGACGGGCGCGGGATGCAGACGCCCGAGGGGTGCCACACCAACGGCTTTGACGATTTCGACAGGATACGGTTCTGGACGACGCCGACCGCAAACTGTTCGCAGGGGGAAGGGGCCTGCGTGCCCTATTACCGGTGGGTGTCCGACTATATCGGCGTGATCGGCGGGCGCTGACCGCGACCTGCAACCCATGCCCGAGCCTGCCGGCACGGGCGGCTCCCCTCTCCGCCCCGGAGAGGGGAGGGGGGAGAGGCGCGCGAGAAGGACAATACGATGACCGCAGCCGTCGAATTCCGCAACGTATCCCGTCACTTCGGCCCTGTGCGCGCGGTTGACGGGGTGGACCTGTCGATTGCCGAGGGGTCGTTCTTTGCCATGCTCGGGCCCTCGGGGTCCGGCAAGACCACCTGTCTGCGCCTGATTTCGGGATTCGAAAGCCCGACCGGGGGCGAAATTCGAATTTTCGGCGAAAATTCGGGTTCCGTACCGCCGAACCGGCGCAACGTGAACACCGTCTTTCAGGATTACGCGCTGTTCCCGCACATGAACGTGCGCGACAACGTGGCCTACGGGCTGATGGTCAAGGGCGTGGACCGCGTCCGACGCCATGCCCGCGCCGAAGAGTTGCTGGCCCTGGTCAAGCTTGACGGCTACGGCGAGCGCAAGCCGGGGCAGCTTTCGGGTGGCCAGCGGCAGCGCGTGGCGCTGGCCCGCGCGCTTGTGAACGAGCCGCGTGTCCTGCTGCTGGACGAACCGCTTGGCGCGCTCGACCTGAAGCTGCGCGAGGCGATGCAGGACGAGTTGAAGGCCCTGCAGCAGCGCCTGCGCATCACCTTTGTCTTCGTGACCCATGACCAGGGCGAGGCCTTGAGCATGGCCGATCAGGTCGCGGTCTTTTCCGAAGGTCGGGTCGCGCAGGTCGGCACCCCGGCCGAGGTCTATGGCCGTCCGCGCACCCGCTTTGTCGCGGATTTCGTGGGGTCGTCCAATGTCCTGCCGCCCGAGATGACGCAGCGTCTTGGTGGCCCCGCGCGCTGGTCCAGCCTGCGCCCCGAGGCCATGCGGCTGATACCGCCCGAAGGTGCGGCCCTGTCCGGGCAGGTGACGGCCCTGCGCTATCTGGGGGCGGGCACGCGGGTGGTGGTCCGGACCGGCGGGGCCGAGATCGGCGTCCTGGTGCCCGCCGGCACGGCGGTCCCCGAACCGGGGGCCTCTGTGGGTCTGGGCTTTGACCGCGCCGCCCTGCACCTGATGGACGAAGCATGAACGCGGCACCGCCCGAACCGGTCGCCGTGACCCTGCCCGCGCGGGGGCCGGGCGACCGGCTGTCGGGGTTGTTCTGGCGGCACCCGAAGCTGTTGCTTGGACTTCTGCTGGCACCGCCGCTGCTGTGGCTGGGCGTGGTCTATCTTGGGTCCCTTGCGGCCCTGCTGCTGCAAAGCTTCTATTACATCGACGAGTTTTCCGGCGTGGTCGTGCCGGAATTCACGCTGAAGACCTATGCCGAACTGTTCCGCGCGCAGAACCTGGACATCATCCTGCGCACGGTTCTCATGGCTGCGGCGGTGACGCTTGGATGTGCCGTGATCGGTTTTCCCGTCGCCTATTTCGCGGCCCGTTATGCAAAGGGGGCGTGGAAGGCCGCCTTCTATCTGGGGGTTCTTCTGCCCTTGTGGTCCAGCTATCTGGTCAAGGTCTATGCCTGGAAGCTGATCCTCGCCAAAGAGGGCATCATCACCTGGGCGGCAGAGGGCACGGGCACCTCGGCGATCCTGAATGCGGTGCTGTCGCTTCCGGGCATCGGGGGAAATTCGCTGTCCACGTCGTATATCGGGACGTGGGTTGTCTTTGTCTATGTCTGGCTGCCCTACATGATCCTGCCGATGCAGGCGGCGCTGGAACGGGTGCCGGTGTCGCTGCTGGAAGCATCTGCCGATCTGGGGGCGACGCGGGCGCAGACATTCCGTACGGTGATCCTGCCGCTGGCCCTGCCGGGGGTGATTGCGGGGTCGATCTTTACCTTCTCGCTGACGCTTGGCGACTACATCATCCCGCAGATCGTGGGCACGTCGGCGCGGTTCATCGGGCTGGCGGTGTATCAGTTTCAGGGCACCGCCGGGAACATTCCTCTGGCGGCTGCCTTTGCCGTCGTTCCCATCGTCATCATGCTGGTCTACCTGACCATCGCCAAACGTCAGGGGGCGTTCGATGTCCTCTGAGACGCGCCCGCCGGTCGGGCTGACCGTGGCGGCCGGTCTGGGGCTGCTGTTTCTGCATCTGCCGATCCTGCTGATCTTCCTTTATGCCTTCACAACCGAGGAACGCACCTACCAGTTCCCGCCACCGGGCCTGACGACAAAGTGGTTCGCCGTTGCCTGGGCACGCGAGGATATCTGGCCGCCTCTGTATCTGTCGCTGAAGGTTGCGGCGATCTCGACCGCGCTGGCGCTGGTGCTGGGCACGCTGGCTGCGGCGGCGATGAGCCGGGCGCGGTTCTTCGGGCGCGAGCAGTTGTCGCTGCTGATCCTGCTGCCGATCGCGCTGCCGGGGATCATCACCGGCATGTCGCTGCGGTCGGCCTTCGATGTGATGGGAATGCCGTTCTCCACCTGGACCATCGTGCTGGGCCACGCGACCTTCTGCATCGTCATCGTGTTCAACAACGCGGTGGCGCGGTTCCGCCGCCTGTCGGGCAGCATCGTCGAGGCATCGGCGGACCTGGGCGCGAACGGGTTCCAGACCTTCTGGCATGTGATCCTGCCGAACCTGGCCTCGGCGCTGCTGGCAGGGGGGATGCTGGCTTTCGCGCTGTCGTTCGACGAGGTGATCGTGACCACCTTTACCGCAGGCCAGCAATCGACACTGCCGATCTGGATGCTGAACGAACTGGTGCGCCCGCGCCAGCGTCCGGTGACGAACGTGGTGGCCATCGTGGTCTTTGCGACGACCTTCGTGCCGATCCTGCTGGCCTATTACCTGACACGCGGCGGCGACGACACGGCAGGGGCAGGCAAGTAAGGCGTTGCGCTGGCGCGGGGTCCAGCGCGCGGTGGCGGTACCGTGCCTTCACCATTGCTTCCTAGCGTCCGGGGCGGACCCCATTACCGGAGATCTCGCCCCATGTCCGATCAGTCGCCCATCCTGTCGCTGCCCTACATCATGCCCGCGCAGGCGCAGAAACACGTCACGCACAACGAGGCCATCCGCCTGCTGGACCTGATGGTCCAGATGACGGTGGCCGACCGGACCCGGTCGGTGCCGCCCGATGCGCCTGCAATTGGCGCGCGCCACATCGTCGGGCCATCCCCGGCGTCAGAATGGGCAGGGCAGGCAGGGCGGATCGCACTGCGCGAGGACAACGGCTGGGCCTTTTTTGCGCCGCAGGAAGGCTGGCGCGCGCAGGTTCTGGCCGAAGGGCGCGACGTGGTGTTCGACGGCACCGCATGGGTCGCGCCGACAGACCGCCCCCTGCGGGTGCCGCAAGTTGGTGTGAATGCCGCGTCGGATGCGATCAACCGGCTGACGGTTTCGGCGGCGGCAACCTTGCTGACCCATGAAGGTGCCGGCCATCAGGTCAAGATCAACAAGCTCCAGACGAACGACACGGCCAGCCTGCTGTACCAGACCAACTGGTCGGGGCGGGCCGAGATCGGTCTGGCGGGCGGCGATGACCTGACCGTGAAGGTCAGCGCGGACGGCTCCACCTTTGTCGAGGCGCTGCAGGTGGCGGCCGGAACCGGGGCGGTCCGCCTGTCTGTCGGCGCTCTGGTTCCGGACGGCACTGCGGCGCTGCCGGCGTTGCGCTTTGCTGCCGACCCCGACACCGGTTTGCGCCGGGCGGGTTCGGACCAGATCGGGCTGGTCACCGGCGGGGTGCAGCGCGCCAGCCTGGGCGCGGCAGCGTTTCAGGTGGATGTGCCGCTGACCGGCACCGCAGTTCAGACCGGCAGCCATGACGCGACCGCAGGCCGCGTGCTGCGAAACTTTGCGACCGGTGGTGCGTTCGGCTGGGGCGTGGCCCAAGGCGGAACTCTGGGTACGGCGGTTGGCGATGCGAATGGGGCGGTCGTGGCGGGGCTTTACGCCACCTCGGCCAGCACGCTGAACCTGCCGCCGGTTTCGGCCGGTACGCAGGTGGGCCTGCTGGAGGTCTTGACCGGGTCGGGTGGCGATGCCCTGCACCAGCGCTGGACCGCGAATTCCGCGAACGGCAACGTGCGCTGCTGGCAGCGCCGCAGCCTGGGCGGGGTCTGGCAGGGATGGGCGCTGATCTTCAACCAGTCAACCGTGCTGGGCACTGTCTCGACCGTGGCAGGCCAGCCGACCGGTGCGGTGATCGAGCGCGGATCGAACGCGAATGGCGAATTCGTGCGCTTTGCCGATGGCACCCAGGTCTGCACCCGCACCGGACTGTCGGTGGCAGCGGTCTCGACCGCGCTTGGCGCGATGTTCCGGTCTGCGGATATGGTCTGGACCTTTCCGGCAGCCTTTGCCGTGGCCCCGGTGGTCAGCGGCCAGGCCGACGATGCCGATGCCTGGATGACCGCCGCAGGGCCGGGAACCGGAACAGTCACGCTGCGGGTCCTTTCGGCCGTCAGCAAGGCCGCAGCGACGGGGCTGCGGGCCACGGCTGTCGGACGCTGGCTCTGAAGCTGCCTTCCGCAAAGGCGACATGTGCCTTTGTTGCCCAAAAGAAGTACCGCGCAGGGGCATTCGGACAGGTGCGCCCCTGCGGGGATGACAGTGCCGGGTTAAGTTGCTATGGGGCGTGCGGCAACAGACCTGGAGATTGAACGGTGCAGATTGAGGATACGCCCCTTTCGGGCGTTCGCGTGCTGACGCCGCGCCGGTTCGGGGATGCACGCGGCTTTTTCAGCGAAAGCTGGAACCGCCGCCTGCTGGCCGAGCACGGCATGAACTACGATTTCGTTCAGGACAACCATTCGGTTTCTGCCCGCGTGAACACGGTTCGCGGGCTGCATTTCCAGTCGCCGCCGCACGCGCAGGCCAAGCTTGTGCGTTGTGGCAGGGGGCGTCTGTTTGACGTGGCGGTCGATATCCGGAAGGGCAGTCCAACATACGGGCGCTGGTTCGGCATCGAACTGAGCTTCGAGAACGGTCGCCAGTTGATGATTCCGGCCGGGTTCCTTCACGGTTTCGCCACACGCGAACCGGATACAGAGATCGTGTACAAGTGCACCGACTACTATTCTCCCACGGCGGATGGGGCCGTCCGGTTCGATGATCCCGCTATCGGGATCGACTGGGGTCTGTCCGGCGAAGCGATCCTGAGCGACAAGGACGCGGCAGCCCCGCGACTTGCAGATTTTGCGACTCCGTTTTCTTTCGAGGCTTGAGGCATGAAAATTCTTGTGACTGGCGGCGCGGGCTTCATCGGCTCGGCGGTCGTGCGGCACGCGATCCGGTCCGGGCATCAGGTGGTCAACCTGGATGCTCTGACCTATGCGGCCAATCTGGAGAACGTGCGCCCGGTTGCCGACAGCCCGGGCTATGCCTTCGTGAAGGCCGATATCCGGGATCGCGCGGCGCTCGATGCGGTCCTTGCCGAACATGCACCCGATGCGGTGATGCATCTGGCGGCCGAAAGCCATGTGGACCGGTCGATCGATGGTCCGGGCGATTTCATCGAGACCAACATCACCGGCACCTTCAACCTTCTGGAAGCTGCCCGCGCCTGCTGGATGCGCAACGGTCGGCCTGAAAGCTTCCGGTTTCACCACATCTCGACCGACGAGGTCTATGGCACGCTCGGGGATACCGGCCAGTTCACCGAAGACACGCCCTATGCACCGAATTCGCCCTATTCTGCGTCCAAGGCCGCTTCCGACCACCTGGTGCGCGCCTGGCACGAGACCTATGGCTTGCCGGTGCTTGTGACGAACTGTTCCAACAACTACGGCCCCTATCATTTCCCCGAAAAGCTGATCCCGGTGGTGATCCTCAAGGCCTTGGCGGGCGAGCCCATCCCGGTCTATGGCGCGGGCGAGAACATCCGCGACTGGCTGTACGTCGAAGATCACGCGGACGCCCTGCTGACGGTGCTGGAAAAGGGCGCGGTCGGGCGGACCTACAACATCGGCGGCGAAAACGAGCGGCGCAATATTGACCTGGTGCGCACGATCTGTGCGATCCTTGACGCCAAGCGCCCGATGGACCGCCCCTATGCCGACCAGATCACCTTTGTCACCGATCGCCCTGGACATGACCTGCGGTACGCCATCGACCCAACCCGGATTCGCACGGAACTGGGCTGGCGCCCATCGGTCACGGTCGAGCAGGGGCTGGAGCGCACGGTGCAATGGTACCTTGACAACGAAGACTGGTGGCGCCCCCTGCAAGAGCGTCGCGGCGTAGGGCAACGGCTGGGAGTATCAGGATGAAACTGCTGGTTTTTGGATCGACGGGGCAGGTTGCCTGCGAACTGCACCGCCTGCTGCCGGACGCGATCTTCCTGTCGCGGGCCGAGGCCGACCTGTCCGACCCGCCGTCCTGCGCGGCGGCGATCATGGCCCACGAGGCTGACGTGGTCATCAACGCGGCCGCCTATACCGCCGTTGACAAGGCGGAAGACGACGAGGAGGCGGCCGAACTGGTGAACGGTGCGGCACCTGCCGTCATGGCGCGGACGGCGTGCGCGCGCGGCATTCCGTTCCTGCACATCTCGACCGACTACGTCTTCAACGGCGGGGGCACGCGCCCCTGGCAGCCCGATGACGAGACTTCGCCGCTTGGTGCCTATGGCAGGTCAAAGCTGGCGGGGGAACATGGCATCCGCGCGGCGGGCGGGCGCTTCGTGATCCTGCGCACGTCCTGGGTGTTCTCGGCCTTCGGTTCGAATTTCGTCAAGACGATCTGTCGGCTTGGCCAGTCGCGCGACAGCCTGAACGTCGTGGCCGACCAGATCGGCGGACCGACGGCGGCGCAGGACATCGCGGCGGCGCTGGTCGAGATCGCGCGGCAAATGCACGCGGACAAGGGGGCACCCGGCACCTATCACTTCGCCGGGGCTCCCGATGTGTCCTGGGCGGACTTCGCGCGCGAAATCTATCGGCAGGCAGGTTTGCCGACGGTTGTCCACGACATTCCGACGGCGGCCTATCCGACCCCCGCGCAGCGCCCGCTGAATTCCCGGATGGATTGTTCCACGCTTGAAGCGGTCTTCGGCATTTCCCGCCCCGACTGGAGGGCGAGCCTGACCACTGTCCTGCATGACCTGGGAGATGAATGAGGTGACACAGCGCAAGGGCATCATCCTGGCAGGCGGTTCGGGCACGCGGCTTTATCCGATCACGGTGGCCGTGTCGAAGCAGTTGCTGCCGATCTATGACAAGCCGATGATCTATTATCCCCTGTCGGTGCTGATGCTGACCGGCATCCGCGAGATCGCGATCATCACCACCCCGCAGGATGCCGACCAGTTCCGCCGCGCGCTTGGCGACGGGTTGCAATGGGGACTGGCCTTCACCTATATCGAACAGCCGTCGCCCGACGGTCTGGCGCAGGCCTATCTTCTGGCCGAGGACTTCCTTGACGGCGCGCCGTCGGCAATGGTTCTGGGCGACAACATCTTTTACGGGCATGGTCTGCCGGAACTGCTCAAGGCGGCAGATGCGGGTGCAACCGGCGGCACGGTCTTCGGCTATCAGGTGGCCGACCCGGAACGGTATGGCGTGGTCGCCTTCGGGGCGGACGGCAAGGCCGCGTCGATCATCGAAAAGCCCGAGGTGCCGCCGTCGAACTTTGCGGTGACGGGGCTGTATTTCCTCGACAGCACAGCCCCGGCGCGGGCCAGAACGGTGCAGCCTTCGCCCCGTGGCGAACTGGAGATAACGACCCTGCTGGAAACCTATCTGGTCGAGGGGACGCTGTCGGTGCAGCGGATGGGGCGCGGCTTTGCCTGGCTGGATACCGGAACCCATGCCAGCCTGCTGGACGCGGGAAACTTCGTGCGCACGCTGGAAGAACGCCAGGGGCTGCAGTCGGGTTGTCCGGAAGAGATCGCCTTTCAGCAGGGCTGGATCAGCCGTGAACAGCTTCTGGCGCAGGCGGCGGCCTATCGGAAGAACGATTATGGGGCCTATCTGTCGCGTCTGGCGGGCAAGCCAAAGGCCTGACAGTGCCCTTGCCGCCCCGCGCGCGGCCCGCTTCTGGCGGTGACGCGCGCCGGGGAGGAAGCAGAATCCGGGCGGCCTGCAGGGCGGTCCGGTCCCTTGCAGAACCGGCTCTGCATTCGCCGGAGAAAGAGACACGATGAAAGTTGCTGTTGCAGGACTGGGTTATGTAGGGCTTTCGAACGCCGTTCTTCTGGCGCAAAAGCATGAAGTCCGCGCCCTGGATATCTTTGCGCCAAGGGTCGAGATGATCCGGGCGCGACGCTCGCCCATCGTCGATGCCGAGATCGAGCGCTTTCTGGCCGAACGCGAGTTGAACCTGATGGCAACGCTGGACCCGGTCGAGGCCTATGGCGAGGCCGAATACGTCATCGTTGCAACCCCGACCAACTATGACCCGGCAACGAACCATTTCGATACATCTTCGGTCGAGGCGGTGGTGCACGAGGTCAACCGGATCAATCCGGCGGCAACCATCGTGGTGAAATCGACGATCCCGGTCGGCTTCATCGCCCGCCTGCGCGAGGAGACGGGCTATACCAATGTCCTGTTCTCGCCCGAGTTCCTGCGCGAGGGGCGGGCCCTGTACGACAACCTGCACCCGTCGCGCATCGTGGTGGGCGAAGACTCGGACCGCGCGCGGACCTTTGCCGCGCTGCTTCAGGACTGTGCGGTCAAGCAGGATATCCCGACGCTGTTCACCGGCCCGGGCGAGGCCGAGGCGATCAAGCTGTTCGCCAATACCTACCTTGCGATGCGGGTCGCCTTCTTCAACGAACTGGACAGCTATGCGCTGTCCTTCGGTCTGGACTCGCGCGAGATCATCGACGGGGTCTGCCTTGATCCGCGCGTGGGGGCGCATTACAACAACCCGTCCTTCGGCTATGGCGGGTATTGCCTGCCCAAGGATACGCGGCAGTTGCTGGCGAACTATTCCGAAGTGCCGCAGAACCTGATCCGCGCCATTGTCGAGGCGAACAGCACGCGCAAGGATTTCATCGCGAACCAGATTCTGGCGCGCCGCCCGAAAACGGTCGGCATCTATCGGCTGACGATGAAGGCGGGGTCCGACAACTTCCGCGACAGTTCGATCCAGGGGATCATGAAGCGGATCAAGGCCAAGGGCATCGCAGTGACGGTCTATGAACCGCAACTGAAGGACGACAGCTTCTTCAACTCGCCAGTCGAGCGCGATCTAGCCGCGTTCAAGGCGCAGTCGGATGTGATCGTGGCGAACCGCCTGACCGAAGAGTTGGGCGATGTGGTGGACAAGGTGTTTACCCGCGACCTGTTCGGGGCCGACTAAGCCGCGAATTTTCTACGAAAATTCAAGAAGAAGGCAGTTCGGTGGCAGGTTTGGCCGGACTGTCAACCCTGTGGCACGGTCTTGAAACCGCTGATCGCCGCAGCATGGAAGGTGAGCAAGGGCCCGCGGTGCGCGGCGCGGGCGATCCGCCGCGCGCCGTGCTGCGGATCACGTGGCCGATCCGCCTACCGTCAGCCCCCCGATCAGCATCGACGGCTGGCCCACGCCGACCGGCACCCATTGCCCGGCCTTGCCGCAATTGCCGATCCCGGGGTCCAGCGCCAGGTCGTTGCCGATGGCGCGGATGTGGCGCAGGCTGGTCGGCCCGTCGCCGATCAGGGTCGCGCCCTTGACCGGGGCACCCACCTTTCCGTTCTGCACGCGGTAGGCCTCGGTGCAGGAAAACACGAACTTGCCGTTGGTGATATCGACCTGCCCGCCGCCGAAGCCCACGGCATAGATGCCGTCCTTAAGCCCGGCCAGAAGGTCGGCGGGCGCCACGGTCCCGGCCAGCATGTAGGTGTTGGTCATTCGTGGCATCGGGATATGGGCGTGGCTTTGCCGCCGCCCATTGCCGGTGGGGGCGACGCCCATCAGGCGCGCGTTCTGGCGGTCCTGGAGGTAACCTACCAGAATGCCGTCCTCGATCAGGACGTTGCGGGCCCCGGGCGTGCCCTCGTCATCGACGGTGATCGACCCGCGCCGGTCGGGCATGGTCCCGTCGTCCAGCACTGTCACGCCTGGGGCCGCCACGCGTTCGCCCATCAGGCCGGAAAAGGCCGATGTCTTCTTGCGGTTGAAATCGCCTTCCAGCCCGTGACCCACCGCCTCGTGCAGCAGAATGCCCGGCCAGCCCGGCCCCAGCACCACATCCATCATGCCTGCCGGTGCAGGCTCGGCATCCAGGTTCACCAGCGCAATGCGCAGCGCCTCCTGTGCCGCCGCCTGCCAGCGGCCCCGGTCCATGACAAGCGCCAGCCCATGCCGCCCGCCGCTGCCATGCCCCCCAGACTCGCGCCGCCCGCCCTGTTCGACGATGACCGAGATGTACAACTGCACCATCGGACGGAAGTCCGACACGCGGAGCCCCTCGGGGCGCAGGATTTCCACCTCCTGCACCCCCGCTGCAAGCGAGGCCGAGACCTGCACCACGCGCGGGTCAAGGGCGCGGGCATAGGCGTCGATCTCGCGCAGAAGGTCGATCTTTACCGGGAAGGCCGCATCCAGCATCGGGTCCTGGTCGCCATACAGGCGGCGGTTGGTTCCGGGCGGGGGGGCGGCCAGCGCGCCGCCACCGTCGCCCACGGCAAGGCGGGCCGTTTCAGCCGCGCGGCGCAGGCTCTGTTCCGATATCTCGGTCGCGTGGGCATAGCCCGCGACCTCGCCCCGGACTGCGCGCAGGCCGAAGCCTTCGGAAGCGTCGTAGCTGGCTGTCTTGACCCTGCCATCGTCGAGCACAAGCCGTTCCGAGCGGCGACGCTCCAGAAAAAGCTCGCCATCGTCGGCCCCGGCGGTAGCGGCCCGCAGGATGGCGAGGGTTGCAGCCTCGTCCAGATGGGTCTCGAACGGGCGAAAGGGCGCGTCGGTCATGGCGGAAATGTCCTTGGTGCGGGTCTGCGGCGTTGATATGCCGCAATCGTTTCGCTTGTGGCCTCGGCCCTAATATGGTTTCACGAGGTCCGGAAACAACCGGATTCCGGCCTTGATCGGGCCGAAGACCGGCAAGCGGCGCAAAGCCGCCTCGGGAACGGGATGGACAGATGCGAATGACGATACGATCCGGCCTTCTTTCTGTGCTCGCCATGGTCGGCGCGGCAGGTGCGGCGCTTGCTCAGGATGCGGCACCGGCCATCATCGGCAGGCCGGTGAACGGGCTGATGGGGTTCCAGCCTGCGGCGACCGAACTTGCCCGTGACCAGCAGGGGCTGGATCACATGCTGCTGATCATCTGCGTGGTGATCGTTCTGTTTGTCTCGGCGCTGCTGGTCGTCGCGATGCTGCGCTTCAACAAGACCCGCAACCCGGTTCCCGCAAAGTTCACCCACAACTCTCCGCTGGAAATCACCTGGACGGTGGTTCCCATCGTGATCCTGGTGTTCATCGGGGCGTTTTCGCTGCCCGTGCTGTTCAAGCAGCAGGAAATCCCCAAGGGCGACATCACCATCAAGGTGACCGGCAACCAGTGGTACTGGAACTACGAATATGTCGATGACGGCTTTGCCTTTGACAGCTTCATGATCGGTTCACCGCCCACGGGGGGCGACTATCGGCTGACGCCCGAGGTGGAAAAGCAGCTGGTCGAGGCGGGTTACAGCCGCGACGAATTCCTGCTTGCCACCGATACGGCCATCGTGATCCCGGTCGGCAAGACCATCGTGATGCAGCTTACCGGGGCCGACGTGATCCATTCGTGGACCATTCCGGCCTTTGCGGTCAAGCAGGATGCGGTTCCGGGCAGGCTGGCGCAGCTTTGGTTCAAGCCCGAAAAGGAAGGTATCTTCTTTGGCCAGTGTTCCGAACTGTGCGGGATCGCCCATGCCTACATGCCAATCACGGTCAAGGTGGTCAGCGAGGCGGAATATGCGACCTGGCTGAAGGGTGCCAAGGCGGAATATGCCGGCGACATGCCTGCCGTGCAGGTTGCCGCGACCGAATGACGTGATGGGTCAGGTGGCGTTTCGGGGGCGGCGGTGGCCGCCCCTGTCTGTCACGGCCCCCGGAGACGACGAATGACCGATACGACCACCTTCAAGCCTGCCACACTGCCTCAGGCGGGCGAGGCCGGTTTCGGCGATTATGTCGCGCTGCTGAAACCGCGCGTGATGTCGCTGGTGGTCTTTACCGCGCTGGTGGGTCTGCTGGTGGCTCCGGTGCCGGTCCACCCGTTCGTGGGTCTGGCCGCGATCCTGTTCATCGCGCTTGGCGCGGGGGCTTCGGGCGCACTGAACATGTGGTGGGATGCCGATATCGATGCCGTGATGCGGCGGACGGCAAAGCGGCCGGTGCCTTCGGGGCGGGTCGCCCCGGGTGAGGCGCTTGGCCTGGGGCTGGCGCTGTCGGGGATCGCGGTGGTGATGCTGTGGCTCGCGGCGAACGCCGTTGCGGCCGGGCTGCTGGCCTTCACGATCTTTTTCTACGCCGTGGTCTATTCGATGTGGCTGAAGCGCAGCACGCCGCAGAACATCGTGATCGGCGGCGCTGCGGGGGCCTTTCCACCCATGATCGGGTGGGCTGTGGCCACCGGAGGCGTGTCGCTGGAAAGCCTGCTGATGTTCGCACTGATCTTCATGTGGACGCCGCCGCATTTCTGGGCATTGGCGCTGTTCATGAAGGAAGACTACCACAAGGCCGGGGTGCCGATGCTGACCGTCACGCACGGACGCCGCGCGACACGGGTGCATGTCCTTGTCTATACGCTGCTGCTGGTACCGGTGGCCGTGGGGATAGGCTTTACCCAGATCGGCGGCCCGGTCTATCTGGCGGTGTCCATCGCGCTGAACGCCGCGTTCGTCGTCGGGGCTTGGCGCATCTGGCGGCGCGACGAGGTGCAGGCCGAGGCTGACAGCTATGCGGTCGAAAAACGGGTCTTCCGCTTTTCGCTGTGGTACCTGTTCCTGCTGTTCGGCGCGCTGCTGGTCGAGCGCGCCCTGCAGAATTTCGGTCTGGGAGGCTGGTGAGATGTCGTTTCCACCTGAACACGAGATTTTCCGCCGCCGCTTTGGCCGCAATCTGGGGCTGGGCCTGACGCTGGCCGCCTTTGTTCTCCTTGTATTCGGGCTGACGGTGGTCAAGGTGACGCAGGTGGGTCACATGCTGGCTGCAGAAAAGGCAGCGACCGCAGCGGGCAAGGCTCCATGAATTCCCCGTGGCGCAATCTGAGCGGCGTGAACCGCACGGCGGCAAAGCTGGGGCTCGTGGCAGTCACGATGCTGTCGCTGTCGTTTGCGGCGGTTCCGTTCTACAGTTGGTTCTGTCGGGTGACGGGATACGCCGGTGCCACATCCGTGGCCGCCGCAGCGCCGGGCGAAATTCTGGACCGGACGGTGGAAGTGCGCTTTGACGCATCGCTGGAGCGGGGCATGCCCTGGACCTTCCGCCCGATGCAGCGGTCCATGACGATCCGGCTGGGTGAGACGGGCCTGGCCTTCTATGAGGCGCACAACCCGACCGACCGGCCGGTGGCGGGGATTGCCAGCTACAATGTCTCGCCCGATCAGGCGGGCGGGTACTTTACCAAGATCCACTGTTTCTGCTTCGACATGCAGGTTCTTGCCCCCGGCGAGACCGTGCAGATGCCGGTTACCTTCTATGTCGATCCGGCGATCCTGCAGGACGACGAAGGGCGATACCTGCAGGAAATCACCCTGTCCTACACCTTTCACGAGGCGCCCCTGCCGGAAACGCAGGCGGCGCTTGCCCCGAAGCGGGACGCCACCTTAAACTGAGCCAAAGCCCTGCACAGCGCGGCAGCGGGCAGCAGGAACACGAGGGAACGCCGAACCATGGCCCACGCCAAGAACCACGACTACCACATCCTTCCGCCGTCGCTCTGGCCGTTGCTTGCGGCTGTCGGGGCTTTCGTGATGCTGTTCGGTGCCGTGCTGTGGATGCACGGGTCCGGACCGTGGATGGGCCTGATGGGTCTGGTGCTGGTGTTGTATGTGATGTTCGGCTGGTGGTCCGAAATGGTGACCGAAAGCCGTGTCGGCGATCACACGCCGGTGGTGGTGATCGGCCTGCGTTATGGGTTCCTGCTGTTCATCATGTCTGAGGTGATGTTCTTTGCGGCCTGGTTCTGGACCTTCTTCAAGCATGCGCTGTATCCGATGGGTCCGCTCAGCCCGATCCAGGACGGGGTCTGGCCGCCTGCAGGGATCGAAACCTTCGATCCCTGGCACCTGCCGATCATCAACACGCTGATCCTTCTGTGCTCGGGTGCTGCAGCGACCTGGGCGCACCACGCGCTTGTGCACGAGAACAACCGCAAGGACCTGAAGACCGGCCTGATGCTGGCCATCGGTCTGGGTGTGCTGTTCACGATCTTTCAGGCCTATGAATACAGCCACGCGGCTTTCGGCTTTGCGGGCAACATCTATGGCGCAAGCTTCTTCATGGCGACGGGGTTCCACGGTTTTCACGTCATCATCGGCACGATCTTCCTGACCGTCTGCCTGCTGCGGGCCTATGCCGGGGACTTTACGCCGAACAAGCACGTCGGGTTCGAGGCCGCCGCCTGGTACTGGCACTTCGTCGATGTGGTCTGGCTGTTCCTTTTTGCCGCGATCTATGTCTGGGGGCAGTGACCCCAGACGCGCGTTCTGCAGGGCTGGCGCGACGGATCGTCCCGGACCGGGCGCCTGAAGGGTTTTGTCATGAGCCGCCGTTACCTTGCGCCGATCCTGTTCGGCCTGATCGGGGTCGCGATTCTGGTCGGGCTGGGGGTCTGGCAGCTTCAGCGCCTCGCGTGGAAGCAGGGCGTGCTGGCCGACATCGCCGCGCGGTTGAACGACGCGCCCGTTCCGCTGCCTGCGGCACCCGATCCGGCAGCGGACCGTTACCTGCCGGTGCAGGTGACCGGGCGCTTTACCGGCGAAGACCTGGATGTCCTTGCCAGCCGCAAGGACAACGGGGCCGGGTTCCGCGTCATCGCCGCCTTCGAGACGGCGGAAGGTCGGCGCATCCTCATCGACCGTGGATTTGTCACCGAAGAGGCACGCGGATTGCCGCGCATGGCAGAGGCCGAGACGGTCATCGGCACCCTGAACTGGCCGAAAGAGCGTGACAGCTTCACCCCGCCGCCGGACCCTGCCGCCGGCATGTGGTTTGCCCGCGACGTCCCTGCCATGGCCGAGGCGCTGCGGACCGAACCGGTATTGGTTGTTGCCCGCAGCGATACCGGCGACGGGATCGAGCCGATCCCTGTCGGCACCGAGGGCATTCCGAACGATCACCTGCAATACGCGATCACATGGTTTTCCCTTGCAGTTGTCTGGCTGGGGATGACAGGACTGCTGCTCTGGCGTATCAGGCGTCGGATCGACTGAAAAAAGGCACGGACGATGCACTACGTCTCTACCCGCGGCCTGGCACCCGTCCTGACCTTTGACGCGGCGATGCGGGCGGGTCTGGCGCGGGATGGCGGGCTTTATGTGCCGGAAGCCGTGCCGGTGCTGCCGCCTTCCGAAATTGCCGCGTTCGCGGGCCTGCCTTACGAGGACATCGCCTTTCGCGTGATGCGCCCCTATCTGGGCGACAGCTTTGGCGACGACGAATTCCACCGCCTGATTGCCGCAGCTTACGCAGGCTTTGGCCATGCCGCCCGCGCGCCCCTTGTGCAACTGGGGTCCAACCACTTCCTACTGGAACTGTTCCACGGCCCGACGCTGGCGTTCAAGGATTTCGCCATGCAACTGATCGGCCAGTTGTTTCAGGCGACGCTGGCGCGGACGGGGGGCCGGGTGACCATCGTGGGGGCGACCAGCGGCGATACCGGATCGGCGGCGATCGAGGCGTTCCGGGGGCTGTCGAACGTGGATGTGTTCATCCTGTATCCCCACGGCCGGGTGTCCGAGGTGCAGCGCCGCCAGATGACGACGCCGACCGAGGCCAATGTGCACGCCCTGGCGCTGGAAGGTGATTTCGACGATTGCCAGGCCCGCGTGAAGGACATGTTCAACGACTTTGCCTTCCGCGATGCGGTGGGGCTTGCCGGGGTCAACAGCATCAACTGGGCGCGGGTGCTGGCACAGGTGGTCTATTACTTCTCGTCCGCCGTCAGCCTGGGCGCGCCGCACCGGCCGGTCAGCTTTACCGTGCCCACCGGGAACTTCGGCGATATCTACGCAGGCGTGATCGCCAAGCGGATGGGCCTGCCGGTGGACAGGCTGGTGATCGCCACCAATCACAACGACATCCTGCACCGTGCCATGACCTCGGGGGCTTACCAGACCGACGGCGTGCGCCCGTCGATCAGCCCGTCGATGGACATTCAGGTGTCGTCGAACTTTGAACGCGCGCTGTTCGATGCGCATGGCCGCGATGGTGCTGCGGTGGCGGCACTGATGGCCGACCTGAAATCCGGCGGTTTCCGCATTTCTGCCAATGCGCTGCAGGCACTGCGCTCCGATTTCAGCAGCGACCGCTGTTCCGAGGACGAAACCCGCGCCACCATCGCCCGGCTGCGCGAAACCACGGGCGAAATCCTGTGCCCCCATACCGCAGTGGGGGTTAAAGTGGCCGAGGATCACCTTGGCCCCACCCCGATGATAACGCTGGCCACCGCCCATCCCGCGAAATTCCCAGATGCGGTCGAGACTGCCATCGGCCTGCGCCCCGCCCTGCCGCCGCGCATGGCCGATCTTTATGACCGGCCCGAGCGTCTGACGCGCGTGCCCAATGACCTTGGGGCGATCCA
>JAAFHX010000050.1 GCA_013297695.1 Rhodobacterales bacterium
GACCGCCCGACCGTTGCCCTCTTGGGCGAGATGTTCCCCGCCGACCCGATGATGATCGGCGCGATGCTGGCTCCGATGGGGCTGGCCGCCGGGCCGGTGGTGCCGTGCCGCGAGTGGCGCGAGCTGTATGCCGCGCTGGATTCGGGCGTCTGCGCGGCGATCCACCCGTTCTACACGGCCTCGGTTCGCGAGTTCCAGGCAGCGGGGCGGGGAGTTGTCGGCTCGGCCCCGGTGGGCCATGACGGCACGGCGCTGTGGCTGAGGAATATCGGCGAAGCCTATGGGGTATCAGCGGAAAGGATTGCCGCTGCACAGAATGCCTTTCTGCCTGCCATCCGGGGCGCGCTGGCGGCTACGCCGATCCGGGGCACGATCACGCTGTCAGGGTACGAAGGGTCGGAACTGCTGGTCGCGCGTCTGCTGATCGAAAGCGGCGCGGATGTGCCTTACGTCGGCACCGCCTGCCCGCGTACGCCCTGGTCGGATGCCGACCGCGACTGGCTGGAGGCGCGGGGCGTGAAGGTCAAGTTCCGCGCCTCGCTGGAAGACGATCTGGCGGCGATGGAGGCGATCAACCCCGATCTGGCCATCGGCACAACCCCTGTGGTGCAGAAGGCCAAGGAACGGGCGACGCCGGCACTGTACTTCACCAACCTGATCTCGGCCCGTCCCTTGATGGGGCCTGCCGGGGCCGGAAGTCTGGCACAGGTGGTGAATGCGGCGATGGCGGGCCGCGACCGGATGAACGAGATGAAGGCCTTCTTCGAAGGGGTCGGCAGCGGCGATTCCGCCGGAATCTGGGAGGGCAGCCCGAACCTGCGGCCCGATTTCCGCGCCCAGCACCAGAAGAAGCTGGACAAGGCCGCCCGGGCCGCCAGGGCGGAGGAGATGATATGACATCCGCCCTGACAAGCGGTGCGTGCAAGCACGCACCCTACGGGCCGGTAGGGTGCGTGCTTGCACGCACCGCCCCTGGGGGTGGATCATGCTGATTCAGGATCATGACCGGGCGGGGGGCTACTGGGGGGCGGTCTATGCCTTCTGTGCCGTCAAGGGCTTGCAGGTGGTGATCGACGGCCCGGTGGGCTGCGAGAACCTGCCGGTGACGAGCGTGCTGCACTATACCGACGCGCTGCCTCCGCATGAGCTGCCCATCGTGGTGACGGGTCTGGGCGAAGAGGAACTGGGCCGCGACGGCACCGAAGGGGCGATGCGGCGGGCGTGGAAGACGCTCGACCCGGCGCTGCCGGCGGTGGTTGTCACCGGATCGATCGCCGAGATGATCGGCGGCGGCGTGACGCCGATGGGCACCAACATCCAGCGCTTTCTGCCGCGCACCATCGACGAGGACCAGTGGCAGGCCGCCGACCGCGCGATGACCTGGATATTCACCGAGTTCGGGATGACTAAGGGCCGGATGCCGCCCGAGACGGATCGGCCCGAGGGCGCAAAGCCCCGCGTCAACATCCTGGGGCCGATGTATGGCACCTTCAACATGGCGTCGGACCTGCACGAAATCCGCCGTCTGGTAGAAGGCATCGGGGCCGAGGTTCATATGGTGATGCCGCTCGGGTCGCACCTGGCCGAGATGCGCAATCTGGTGAATGCCGATGTCAACGTCGTCATGTACCGCGAATTCGGCCGGGGTCTGGCCGAGGTGCTGGGCAAGCCCTATCTGCAGGCCCCCATCGGGCTGGACAGCACCACGCTGTTCCTGCGCAAGCTGGGCGAATTGCTGGGGCTGGACCCCGAGCCCTTCATCGCGCGCGAAAAGCATTCGACGCTGAAGCCCGTCTGGGACCTGTGGCGGTCGGTCACGCAGGACTTCTTCGCCACCGCGAACTTCGCCATCGTCGCGAACGAGACCTATGCGCGCGGTGTGCGGGCCTATCTGGAGGGCGATCTGGGTCTGCCCTGTGCCTTTGCGGTGGCCCGCAAGCCGGGGCAGAAGACCGATGGCGAAAAGGTGCGCGGCCTGCTGCGCCAGCATCGCCCGCTGATCGTGATGGGGTCGATCAACGAAAAGATGTATCTGGCCGAGATGCGCGGCGGGCATGGTCCGCAGCCCAGTTTCATCGCCGCAAGTTTCCCCGGCGCCGCGATCCGCCGCGCCACCGGCACGCCGGTCATGGGCTATGCCGGCTGCGTCTGGCTGCTGCAGGAGGTGTGCAACAGCCTGTTCGACGCCCTCTTTCACATCTTGCCGCTGGCCACCGAGATGGACTCGGCTGCGGCAACCCCCACGACGCTGCGCCGCGACTTCCCCTGGGATGTCGAGGCGCAGGCAGCACTCGACCGGATCGTCGAGCACCACCCTGTTCTGACCCGGATCAGCGCGGCGCGCACCCTGCGCGACGCCGCCGAAAAGGCCGCCCTCGATGCAGGGCAGGAACGGGTCATCAGGGAAACGGTCGAGGCCCTGTCGGGCATCGGCGTCATTTCGGACAAGGGAGAGAAACGATGAGCGACCAGACCGCAAACGGGGCGACCCAGAAGCACGCGCGCGTGCCCCGGGCTGAATACCGCATCTACTTTTCCGTGATCTTCATCGCGGCACTGCCGTTCACCACGGCGGCCTGCATCGCCGATCTGGTCACCGGGCATGAGACCCGCGATCCGGTCCGCCGTGCGCTGGCCGAGGCGCAGAGGATCACGCCGCACATCTTTTCGGCCTGAAAGGGCCGATCCGAGCTTCGGTTCCCCAAAAGGGGCCGAGGACCAACGTCTGCCATCCCATCCCGGGGTGACAGTCGGTCGACCGGGCCCGTCAGCCCGGCCGGAACCCCGCAGCGGGGAACGCTGCGTCAGTCTGACGATCCGGAGGATAGAATGGCTGATAAATCCGACCTGAGCTTCACAGGTCTTACCGACCAGCAGGCGCAGGAACTGCATTCCGTCTACATGAGCGGGCTTACGCTGTTCTCAGCGGTGGCCGTCGTCGCCCATCTGGCGGTGTTCATCTGGCGTCCGTGGTTCTGAGGAGGATCAAGACATGTCCAAGTTCTACAAGATCTGGCTGATCTTCGATCCGCGTCGCGTGTTCGTGGCACAGGGCGTCTTCCTGTTCCTGCTGGCCGCGATGATCCACCTCGTGCTGCTCAGCACGCCCGGCTACAACTGGTTCGACATCGCTGCGGCGAAGTACAACCGCGTCGCCGCCGCGGCGGAATAACGGGCTCTGCCCCCTGTTGCGGGCGGCGTCCCCGCCCGCAACCATTGTGGAAACCATATCCGGCAGCGACGTCACCGCATTTGCGTTTGCCCGTCTGGCCGCCAGCGGAGAGGGAAGCATGGCACTGCTCAGCTTCGAACGAAAATACCGCGTGCCGGGAGGCACGCTCGTCGGCGGGAACCTGTTCGACTTCTGGGTCGGCCCCTTCTACGTCGGCTTCTTCGGGGTCACGACATTCTTTTTCGCGGCCCTCGGCACGATCCTGATCTTCTGGGGGGCGGCGATCCAGGGCGAATGGAACCCCTGGCTGATCGACATCCAGCCACCGGCCATCGAATACGGTCTTGCGGCGGCACCGCTGCGCGAGGGTGGGCTTTGGCAGGTCATAACCATCTGCGCCATCGGGGCCTTCGTGTCCTGGGCGCTGCGCGAGGTTGAAATCGCGCGCAAGCTGGGCATGGGGCTGCATGTGCCCGCAGCCTTCGGCGTGGCGATCTTTGCCTATGTCACGCTGGTCGTGATCCGGCCGATCCTGATGGGGGCCTGGGGCTATGCCTTTCCCTACGGCATCTTCAGCCACCTCGATTGGGTGTCGAACACCGGCTACACCTATGGCAACTTTCACTACAACCCGGCCCACATGATCGCGGTGAGCTTCTTTTTCACCACCTGTCTGGCCCTGTCTTTGCATGGCGCGCTGGTGCTGTCGGCGGTCAACCCGGTCAAGGGCAAGATCATCCGGTCGCCCGACCACGAGGATACCTTCTTTCGCGACCTGATCGGCTATTCGGTCGGCACCCTGGGGATCCACCGTCTGGGCCTGCTTCTGGCCCTGAACGCGGGCTTCTGGAGCGCGGTCTGCATCGTGATCTCGGGGACGATCTGGTTCGACCAGTGGGTCGTCTGGTGGGACTGGTGGCTGCAACTGCCGTGGTGGGCCGATATCGCAGGAGGCGTGAATGGCTGAGTATCAGAACATCTTTACCCAGGTCCAGGTGCGCGCCCTTCCCGAAATGGGCATGCACGAGGATGTGGAACTGGGCAACCGGACAACGCGTGCAGGCTTTTCGAACCTTGCCGGGTGGTTCGGCAATGCGCAGCTCGGGCCGATCTATCTGGGCACCTTCGGCGTGATCTCGGTCGCCACCGGGGCGATCTGGTTCTTTCTGGTCGGGGCCTGGTACTGGTATCAGGCAGGCTTCAACCCGGCCGTGTTTCTGCGTGACCTGTTCTGGTTCTCGCTGGAGCCGCCGGCACCGGAATACGGGCTGGGCTTTGCGCCCCTGGGCGAAGGCGGGCTGTGGCTGATCGCATCGTTCTTCCTGCTGATCTCGGTGCTGACCTGGTGGGTCAGAACCTGGCTGCGGGCCGAGGCGCTTGGCATGGGCAAGCACGTCGCCTATGCCTTCGCGTCTGCGATCTGGCTGTTCCTGGTGCTGGGCCTGATCCGGCCCGTCCTGATGGGAAGCTGGTCCGAGGCGGTGCCCTACGGCATCTTCAGCCACCTCGACTGGACCAACAACTTTTCGCTGACCTACGGCAACCTGTTCTACAACCCGTTCCACGCGCTGAGCATCGCCTTCCTCTATGGGTCGGCGCTGCTGTTCGCGATGCACGGGGCGACGATCCTTGCCGTCAGCCGGTTCGGTGGTGACCGCGAGATCGAGCAGATCGTGGACCGGGGCACCGCATCGGAACGCGCCGCCCTGTTCTGGCGCTGGACGATGGGCTTCAACGCCACGATGGAAGGCATCCACCGGTGGGCCTGGTGGTTCGCCGTGCTGACCACGCTGTGCGGCGGGATCGGCATCCTGCTCACGGGAACTGTCGTGGACAACTGGTTCGTCTGGGCGCAGGACCACGGCTATGCGCCGCTGAACTGAACCAAGGGAGTGACCGATGTCTGACAAGCACTACATGAACCAGTCCGAGACGCATCGCCTGCGGTCCTGGATCCTGCACGAGATGCTGGCCGGAGCCGGCAAGGCGGCGCTGGTTCTGGTGGCGGTCGGGGTGGTGATCTACGCGATCTACCTCGTCAGCCTGCTGCTGCCGCCGGAAAGCAAGCAGGCCCCCTCGCCGTCGTTGAGCGCGATCGAGATGCCGATGGGCGACCGCCAACTGGCCTGACACAAGAACCTGTCCCGCAGCCCCCCAAAGGCTGCGGGACCCTTCGAATTCGGGCCCGCTCCTGCCAGAGCCCGAAACGCGGACCGCCGATGGTCCGGTTCCCTTCCTGCTGGCAACAGGTGACTGGTGCCGTGTGCCCCGGCACGCGGCACCCCCTTTCTCCCCCCACCTGCGGAGAGCTTTCATGACCCGTCCCGTTACCCCCGTACTGGACCGCATCGCCGGGCCGGCCGACCTCAGGTCGCTGAGCGATTCCGATCTGACCCGTCTGGCGCACGAACTGCGCGCCGAGGTCATCTCGGCCGTGTCGGAAACCGGGGGGCATCTGGGGTCGTCCCTGGGCGTGGTCGAACTGACCGTGGCGATCCATGCCGTGTTCAACACCCCCGCCGACAAGCTGATCTTCGACGTGGGCCACCAGTGCTATCCGCACAAGGTGCTGACCGGACGGCGCGACCGTATCCGTACGCTGCGGCAGGAAGGCGGGCTTTCGGGGTTCACCAAACGGTCGGAAAGCATTTTCGATCCCTTTGGCGCGGCCCATTCGTCCACCTCGATCTCGGCCGCGCTCGGGTTCGCCATCGGGCGCGACATGGGCATGCCGACGGGCGATGCCATCGCCGTGATCGGTGACGGCGCCATTACTGCGGGCATGGCCTATGAGGCGATGAACCACGCGGGTGATCTGGGAAAGCGGCTGTTCGTCATCCTGAACGACAACGAGATGAGCATCGCCCCGCCCGTGGGGGCAATGTCGAAATACCTGTCGGGCCTGAACCCGCTGATGCCCTTTGCGCGGCTGGCCGAGGGGATGGAGGCGGCACTGCCCGGCCCCCTGCGCGAAGGCGCGCGGCGGGCACGGGCGCTGGTCACCGGCCAGCCCGACCGGGGCACCCTGTTCGAGGAACTGGGCTTCAGCTACATCGGCCCGGTGGACGGGCACGACATGGACGAGTTGCTGGCCGTGTTGCGTGCGGCCCGCGTGCGCGCATCGGGGCCGGTGATGATCCACGTCATCACGAAAAAGGGCAAGGGCTATGCCCCGGCCGAGACGGCTGCCGACAAGTATCACGGCGTGGCAAAGTTCGACGTGGCTTCGGGCGAGCAGAAGGCCAGCAAGTCCAACGCGCCGTCCTATACCAAAGTGTTCGGCAATGCGCTGCTGCAAGAGGCGCAGGCGGACAGCCGCGTGGTGGCCATCACTGCCGCCATGCCCTCGGGAACCGGCGTGGACATTCTGGCGCGTGCCATGCCGCAGCGGGTGTTCGACGTGGGCATCGCCGAGCAGCATGCCGTGACCATGGCGGCGGGCATGGCGGCGGCGGGGCTGCGCCCGTTCTGCGCGATCTATTCGACCTTCCTGCAGCGTGCCTATGACCAGATCGTGCATGATGTGGCGTTGCAGGGCCTGCCCGTGCGCTTTGCCATCGACCGCGCCGGGCTGGTCGGGGCCGACGGGGCGACCCATGCCGGGGCCTTCGACATCGCCTATCTGGCCAACCTGCCGGGCTTTACCGTCATGGCCGCCGCGGACGAGGCTGAACTGATGGACATGGTCGCCACGGCGGCAGCGCATGATGCGGGCCCCATCGCCTTCCGCTATCCGCGCGGCGACGGGGCGGGGGTCGAAATGCCCGCCCGTGGCCGTCTGCTGCAGATCGGGCGGGGCCGGGTGCTGCGCGAGGGAACCGATGCCGCGATCCTGTCCTATGGCGCGCATCTGTCGGAATGCCTGGCCGCTGCCGAGGACCTGGCCGAGGCCGGGATCAGCGTGACCGTGGCCGATGCCCGCTTTGCCAAGCCGCTGGATACGGACCTGATCGTCCAGCTTGTGCGCCACCACAGGGCCGTGGTGACGGTGGAACAGGGCGCGCGGGGCGGCTTTGGCGCGATGGTGCTGCACCATCTGGCCAATGCCGGGTTGCTGGACGGGGGGGGCGCTTCGCTGCGCACCATGACCTTGCCCGACCGGTTCATCGACCATGCCAGCCCCGAGGCGATGTACCGTGCCGCAGGCCTGACCCGCGCCGACATCGTGCGCACCGTCGCGGATGCGCAGACACGCCGGGCCGGGCGGGTTGTCAGGCTGGTGCCACGGGACGCCTGACAGCGCCCGCGATGCCTGCCCTTGCCACCTTTGCGCTGGCCGCCCTTGCCGAGATTGCAGGCTGCTATGCGGTCTGGGTCTGGGCGCGTCAGGGGGCACCGACGCTGTGGCTGCTGCCCGGACTGGTCAGCCTTGCGGCCTTTGCCTGGCTGCTGACGCGTGTGGACGCCGGATTTGCGGGCCGCGCCTATGCGGCCTATGGCGGGGTCTATATCTCGGCGGCGCTGTTCTGGCTGTGGCTGGTCGAGGGGCAGCGCCCCGACCGGTGGGACCTTGTCGGCGGGGGGCTTTGCCTGGCGGGTGCCGCCGTCATCCTGTTCGCACCGCGCGGCGGCTGAAACGCAAAGGGCCGCCCCGGAGGGCGGCCCCGAAGGTTCCGTCCGCGCCAGCCGTCAGTAGGTGGTGGCAGGCGAGATCGACGCCAGGAAGGCCGCGACATCCGCCGCCTTGTCTTCGCCCTTCAGCTTGAACATCATCTTGCTTTTCGCCTTGGCGTCGCCCGACACCTTGTCGATGTAGGCGGTCGGGTCCTGGACGTATTCGGCGATGCCGGCCTCATCCCAGACCAGCCCGGCAGCCGCAGCTTCCATGATGCCGTCGCCGTACTTGAAGCCTTCGTAGCTGGCCGCCTTGCGGCCGATGATGCCGTAAAGGTTCGGACCGACCTTTGCGTTCTTGCCCGCCAGAACCGTGCCGTCGGGTGCCGCGACCACATGGCAGGTCTGGCACTGGTTGAAGACTTTCTTGCCGGCTTCGGCATCGCCGGCGGCCAGCGCCGCCCCGGCCGACAGGGACAGGATCATTGCGGCGGTCAGTGTGTAGTTCATGTGGAGCCTCCCGGATATCTGCTCGTCTGCACAGTGTATGCGAGAATATACATCACACCTGCAAGCAGGAACTGTGTCACGCCACCGCATGGGCAAGGGCACAATGCCGCCAAAGCGAGCCCAGTGCCGAAACCAGATGATCGATATCGGCGTCGCTGTGATGCGGCCCGGGGGTCAGGCGCAGCCGTTCGGTGCCCTTGGCCACGGTGGGATAGTTGATCGGCTGCACATAGATGCCCCAATCGGCCATCAGGATGTCGGAAATCATGCGGCACTTCACCGGATCGCCGATCATCACCGGCACGATGTGGCTGTCGTTTTCCATGTGGGGGATGCCCGCACGGTCGAGCGCGGCGCGCAACCGCGCCACCTGGCGGCGCTGGTTCGCACGCTCGGTCTCGCTGGTCTTCAGATGGCGGATCGAAGCGGTGGCGGCAGCCGCCACGGCCGGGGGCAGGGCGGTGGTAAAGATAAACCCGCTGGCAAAGCTGCGGATGAAATCGCACAGCGGCGCCGACCCGGTGATGTAGCCGCCCACCACGCCATAGGCCTTGCCCAGAGTGCCTTCGATCAGGGTGATCCGGTCCGCCAGCCCCTCGCGTTCCGACACACCGCCGCCACGGGGGCCGTACATGCCCACGGCATGCACCTCGTCGATATAGGTCATGGCGCCATGCGCCTCGGCCACCTCGACGATCTCGCGGATCGGGCTGATGTCGCCGTCCATCGAATAGACCGATTCAAACGCCACGATCTTGGGCCGGTCGCCCACGGCATGCAGCTTGCGGTCCAGGTCGCGCCAGTCGTTGTGCTTCCAGATCACCTTGTCGGCGCGGGAATGGCGGACGCCTTCGATCATGCTGGCATGGTTCCCGGCGTCCGACAGGATCACCGCGTTCGGAATGCGCGCGCCAAGCGTGGACAGTGCCGCCCAGTTCGAGACATAGCCGCTGGTGAACAGCAGCGCCGCGTCCTTGCCATGCAGGTCGGCAAGTTCCGCCTCGAGCGCCAGATGGTGCACCGCGTTGCCGCTGATGTTGCGCGTGCCCCCCGCACCGGTGCCGCAAGCCTGCACGGCATCGACCATTGCGCCCACGACCGCCGGGTGATGCGCCATGCCGAGGTAATCGTTGGAACACCAGACCGTCACCTCCTGCGGGGCGTCGCGGTGGTTCACCGCGCGTGTCTGCTGGCCGCACTGGCGCTGCAGGTTCGCGTAGATGCGATAGTTGCCTTCCGCTTTCAGGGTGTCGATCTGATCCTGGAAGATGCGGTCAAAGTCCATGTCGTGTCTCCTGTCGCCCGTCGGGCGTTGGGGTCTTGGGCGCGGGCGGGTCGATCATCCAGCGCCAGAGTTTCTGGTCGGGCAGCGGCAGCACCATGAACCAGTGCTCCAGCAGGGCGAGAAGGGTCAGCACGGTCAGCAGGGCAAAGCCCGCCTCGGTGCCGGTGGTCGTGGCCGCCAGCAGCCGTTCCAGCCAGCACCCGGCGGCAAAGCACAGCAGCGTCACCGACAGCGGGAAGAAGCCGTTCATCGGGCGGCGGCGGAAATGGCTTGGCAGATGCGCCAGCGTCGAGGGCAGGAAATCGGTGTTGATGTTGGCCACGCCCCAGAACAGGTTCAGCTTGGCCGAGATGCGGGCCAGGAACAGCACGGCAAAGGTCGTGGCCCCAAAGTGGTTCACATGGTCCCAGGCCATCGCGGCCATGATGATCGTGGTCACGGCCAGCAGCATCTCGTGCCAGGCGATGGTGCCAAAGGCGCGGACAAAGCGTTCCCATTCGGGGCGGCCGGGCGGGCAGGGCCGCGTGTTGGGGCCGGTGATGACGCCGGACAGGAACGCCAGTTCGATCCAGCCCCAGATCGCCAGTGACGACAGGAATGCCATGTGCACGCCCCACGGGGTGCCGTCCTCCAGCGTCTGGTGAAAGCCGAAGACCCCCGCGAACAGCAGCGGCAGTCCCAGCAGCACCGACCACAGATGCGCGTCCGGCCCCGCGTTGTCGGCCTTGCGCACCCGCATCAGGATGACGCCGGTCGAAAACCACCACAGAAACAGCGCGATCAGCGCGGCGAGCCAGGGGTTCCCGGTCATCGCCGCACCGTCAGGCGCGCATTATATGATCCTGCAAGGATCAATAGCTCGGCTCCAGCCGCACGTTCTCGGGCAGGTCGCGGTGGATGACCGGGATGGTGTAGATCGACACGAAGGCCGCCGCCGCCCGGGCTGCCGCCCATTTTCCCGCGATCCAGCCGCCGACGCCACCCTTGCGCTTGGCCGCGTCCATCGCAAGGAAGGCCGCATTCATCCGCCGCAGGCTGGGCTTCCAGCGCGGATGATCGATGTCGATCTCGATCGGGAATATCTGCCGCGCGATGGTCGAGGTCTTGCGGAACACCTCCTGGTCATACCATTCGATATCCACCCCAAGCGCCTTGTGAAATTCGGGCCGGGCATGGTCGCGCACCCACATGGTGGAATAGACCGCCGTCAGAAAGAACCTGATCCACAGCTTGTTGGCAAAGCTGGTGGTCAGTTTCGGGTCGGTCTTCATCAGCAGGGCAAAGGCTTCGCCATGGCTGAACTCGTCGTTGCACCATTCGCGGAACCATTTGAAGATCGGGTGGAACCGCTGTTCGGGATGCGCCTCAAGATGGCGATAGATGGTGATGTAGCGCGCATAGCCGATCTTTTCCGACAAGTAGGTAGCATAGTAGATGAACTTGGGCCGGAAGTAGGTGTATTTCTTGGCCTTGGTCAGGAAGCCCAGGTTCACCGCCACACCCGCCTCGCGCAGCGCATCGTTGATGAAGCCCGCGTGGCGCGCCTCGTCCCGGCTCATGTAGCTGAACAGTTCGCAGATGTCGGGGTTCGACCCGCGCCGCTTCATTTCCTTGTACAGCACGCAGCCCGAGAATTCGGCGGTGCAGGACGACACCAGAAAGTCGATGAACTCGCGCCGCAGCAGCGGGTCCATGCCCTGCCAGTCGACCGCATCCCAGTCGGCGTTCTTCTTGAAGTGGCCCTTGTTGGGGTCGGATTTCATCTGGGCGATCAGCTTGTCCCAGGCGGGGCGCACCGGGGTCACGTCGATCCGGTCCATCTCGTCGAAATCCGTGGTGTAGAACCGCGGGTTCAACAGGGTGGTTTCGGTCGCCATCGCGGTGGTGTCGGTCGCGGCGAAATCGGATTCGACCGGGTCCGGATACAGGTCCATCGGCGTCGCGTTCACAGCTTCACCTCATCGGAAAAGGAAAATTCGCACAGTTCCATGAAGCCGAAGTCGCCGGTCATCCGGGTCCACAGGCGTTCAAGGGCGGTGGCGCGGGTGATGGTGGCGGTGCGGTCTTCCTCGATCACCTCGCCATAGGCGGCCATGATCGGCCGGCCATGCACCAGCACCTCGTCGCCCGGATAGACGACGGCGCCGTTGTTGAACCGCACATGGGCATGCAGGCTTTCAAAGCGGTGGCTGACCTCGACGGTACAGGGCACCTGTTCGGTTCGGCGGCTGAAAACAGACATGTCAGTTCCCCCCGGGCGCCGGCAGAAGCTTGGCAAAGGCCGCTTCGTTGTCGGCACCGAATATTGTCAGCTCCGCGCTCCACCCGGTTTCCGGGTCGATGACGCTGAAGCGACCGTTCTCGCGCCGCACCAGCGTCACGGGAAGGTCCTTGGCCACCTTATGCACCGTGCGTTCGCGGTCAATCCCGGACCCAATGACGGTCACGAAACCGCCATGGCCCAGATGCTCCAGTTCGGTGCCGTCGATGTCGTAAAGCGTCACGGCCTGTGCGCCGCCGGTCTTGATGACCAGCGCCCGTTCGGCGACGATCGGGCTGTCTTTCGGTCGGCCGCCATGCGGCACCCCGGTCACCACGGCAAGGGTCACAAGGGCAAGGCTGGCCAGCACAATGGCCAGCATCAGGCGCAGCATCGGCCTGGGGATCAGGTCTCCCCCGGCCTGCGCCGGGCTATCGGGCGTCGCGTGGATCATGATCGTTCATCCTGTGGCAAGGGCATAGTCCGGCGCATAGACCGGGGCCTGCGCGGTGTTCCGCGTCAGGACAGGCTGTGCCTGCCGCGCTTCGGCGGCTTCGGCAAGAAGGCGGGCCACTTTCGCGGCCTCGGGGATGCAGCGCAACGCCGGTTCGGTATGGCGTATCCGCCAGGGCCGCACATGCGGCCAGCAGACCAGATAGGACAGCCGGGTTTCCGGCGGCAGGGTCAGGGCGATGGTTCCGGTACCGGAAGACCGCAGATCGAGGCTGGCCGCGCTGATCTGCTTGTGCGGCAGGTTCAGGGTGATCGTCAGCGCCGCCCCGATCCGCATGGCAACCCGGGCCGAGGTGATGGTGTAGACGGTGGTCCGGGCCTGGGCGAAGGCAATCGCAAGGATCACGAGGCAGCACAGCGCCCCAAGCCCGAGGAAGGGCACCGCAAGCGGCAGCGCCTGCACCAGCGGCATGTCGGCCGCCGATGATCCGACGCGCCACAGCGCAAGCAGGGCGAAATAGGTCGCAACCCAGGTCAGGCCCAGGGCCTCGCGGGCAAGGGGCAGGGTTTTCGGGCGGCCCTGCCACAGGATCGCCTCGCCGACCGGCGGGCGTTCGGGCAGGCCGGGCACGGGCTCGAAGGCGAAATCGTCATGATCGGACATTCTGGGGTCTCCTGGCTGGCAGTGGTGGCCCCCCCGATCTGTCGCCGGGGGTGGCCGTGGTGCAGGTCAGACGCGCGTCATCTGCGGGTCAGTTGAAGATCGTCTGCAGCGCGCGCCACTGCGAGGCCTTGCGGTCGGCGGCATACATGGTGCCCCCGGCAAAGAAGCCGCTGATCTTGTCTTCTTCCAGCAGCGTCACCTCGGTGGACGACCGGGTGGCCGGAACCGACCCGAACATGTCCGACGGCAGCGATTCCACCTTGACCCGATCCGACTTGATCCTGGCCATCGGCATCGGGATCAGCCGCTTGGCCCCGCTGTCCAGCGTCACTTCCAGATAGCGCACGACCTGTTCGGGCGCATCGACCCAGAGGTCCGAGATATGTCCGACATATTCCAGATCGCTCGCCTGGACTTTCAGGCCGCGCGGGTCGCGTCCCGCCGACACGCCGAAGTTGCCTGCGACCGCCATCGGCATGATCTTGTTGTGCCCATGACCGTCAAGCTCGGGCACATCGCGGCGCGGGGCCCAGGACGCAGGCCCGACGCCGTCCAGCATCGGATTGCCGGTGGGGGCATGCGGAAAGCCTTCCGACACGGCGGTGCGCGCCAGCGCAACCTCGCGCGCCTCGCGCTCGCCGTTCGGAACCGTGACCGACCCGCGCCCGTCGCGCAGCAGGATGGTCTTGGGCGACGGCAGCGGGAAGGGGCCCTGGTTGTGCGCCTGTGTCCCATCCTCGTTTTCAAGCGGATAGCCCTCGCGCATGTTCTCGCGCTGGATGTAGAAGATCAGCCCGGCGAAGAAGGCCCAGAACAGATACAGGGCGATCAGCGCAAGATCGACGTTTCCAAAGAAAGTGACACCTACCATGTGCGGGTCCTCCGGGGTCAGGTGGGGAATTCCGCCAGACCCATGCGGGCCGGGCCTTGTTCGGATTTCGGGGAAAGGATCCTCGTGCGCACCAGCGGCCCGAGGATGACGAGAGTTACGAACAGAAGAGCGATTTCAAGGTGATAGACCACGCTGTAGCCGGTCGAGCGAAGGGCCAGCCCCGGGCCGAACGCGCCCGACATGGCCAGATGCCCCATCCCGTCGCGCAACAGCCCGCCGATGGCGACCGATGATCCCGCCGCCGTTGCCTGCGCGGCCCCCCAGGCGCCCAGCACAAGGCCGCGTCCGGCCAGACCGCGCTCGGGCAGTTGCATCGCCGCCGTCAGCGTGGCCACCGAGAACAGCCCGCCCCCCAAGCCGATGCCGAAGGCGCCCAGAAAGAACAGGGCCGTCGACCCGAGCGGGGCGGCAAAGATCACCGCGCAGAAGGCCGCGATGCCGACCAGCGGGCCGCGCGCCGCCATGCGGAACGGGTCGATCTGGCGGCCAAGCCAGCGCGCTGCCAGGGCAAATCCGATCAGCGCGCCAAGCGCCGAGGTTGCCGTCAGAAGCGTGGTCATGGCCACCGGCAGGCCCAGGATTTCACCGCCGTACGGCTCCAGCAGCACATCCTGCATGTTGAACCCAAGCGCGCCGATGGCAACCACGACCATCAGGCGCAGCGCATCGGGCACCGACTTCAGATCCGCCATTGCCGCGCTGAACTTCGGGCGCGGTGCCGCGATTTCGGCAGCCGACATCGGCGTGACCTTTTCCTGCTTCCACAGGGCGATCAGGTTCAGCACCAGCGTCATCGCCCCGCAGCCCTGCACCACGCGCACCAGCGTCAGCGGTTCGAAATCGCGCAACAGCCAGCCGACGATGATCGACGAAAAGACCATTCCGATCAGATACATCACATAAAGCAGCGCAACCACGCGCGGGCGCGTCTCGTCGGTTGCACGGTCGGCCGCCAGCGCCAGACCGGCGGTCTGCGTCATCGACATGCCAAGGCCGGTCATCAGAAAGGCCAGACCCGCCAGAACCTCGCCCGCCCAGGCCGGGCCAATGGTCTGGTCGCCCGACAGCACGATCAGCGCAAAGGGCATCACCGCCAGCCCGCCCATCTGCCACAGCGAGCCGAACCACAGATAGGGAATCCGCTTCCACCCGATGGCGCTGCGATAAGTGTCAGACCGGAAGCCCAGCACGGCGCGCAGGGGCGCCATCAGCACCGGCAGCGCGATCATGATCGCCACCACCGAGGCCGGCACCCCAAGCTCGACGATCATCACCCGGTTCAGCGTTCCCAGCAGCAGCACCGCCGCCATCCCGACCGATACCTGGAACAGCGACAGCCGCAGCAACTGGCCCAGGGGCAGCCCCTCGGACGCTGCATCGGCAAAGGGAAGCCAGCTCATCGGCAGCGATTTCATGTTCTTGCGGCGCAGGATCATGCGCGGAACTCCAGACATTCCGAGATGTAGAAGCCGCGCGAGACTCGCGCGACCG
This sequence comes from Rhodobacterales bacterium, assembly GCA_013297695.1. Taxonomy (GTDB): domain Bacteria; phylum Pseudomonadota; class Alphaproteobacteria; order Rhodobacterales; family Rhodobacteraceae; genus Aliitabrizicola. Next base: position 15,282 of record JAAFHX010000050.1, read on the forward strand.
GGGTGAGCCTGTTGCCGGTTTCGCGGCTCAGCCGGGCAAAGGAATGGGGAACCATGACGGGCGAGCGGTCCGTCTTGGGAAACAGCTTGCCGGCCGTCCAGAAGGTCATCAGGAACGGCGTGCGCGGGGCCACGGTAAAGACCACCGATTGCGCCGTGCGCGCGCCCAGCCGGTCCAGCGCCCGGGCAATGTCGGGGGCGGCGTAGTAGATCATGCTGTCCATCGCCAGCACATAGTCAAAGGCTCCATGGTCTTCGGACAGCATGTCGCCGCTGGCAAAGGTCACGCGGCCCGGCAGACCCTCCGGCAGGCGGCTTTCCGCGATCCCGACCAGCGCGGGCGAGATATCCACCGCCGTCACGTCGGCCCCGCGCGCGGCCAGTTCCGCCGTCATCTGCCCCGCGCCACAGCCCGCATCCAGCACCCGCGCGCCGCGCAGGTCGGCAGGCAGGCGGCCCAGCATGACGCCGCGCATGCGGTCGCGCCCCTCGCGCACCGTCTGGCGGATGCGGCTGACCGGTGCGTCCGAGGTCAGACGCTCCCACACCTTGGTGGCGGACCGGTCGAAGTAATCCTCGACGCGCGACAGGGTGGCGGAATAGTCGGACATGATCAGTCGAACCCCAGCAATTCGAAAATCTCGCGGTCTGGCAGCGGCGCGGGGGACGACCCTTCGTCGCCGACCGACCGCCACAGCCGGTCTGCCAGACGCATGTATTCGGCCCGGGCCTGCACGATGTCCTCGCTGTCATCCATCGCGAACAGCGTCTTCTTCTTCAGGCGGCTGCGGCGGATCGCGTCGATGTCGGGCATGTGGGCAATGCGGTTGAAACCGACACGGTCGCAGTAGCGGTCCACCTCGTTGGTTTCGCGTGATCGGTTCGCCACGCAGCCCGCAAGCCGCACCTTGTAGCTGCCCGATTTGGCCTGCACGGCAGCGATGATCCGGTTCATCGCATAGATGCTGTCGAAATCGTTGGCGGTCACGATCACCGCCCGGTCGGCATGCTGCAGGGGGGCCGCAAAGCCGCCGCAGACCACATCGCCCAGCACGTCGAAGATCACCACGTCGGTGTCTTCCAGCAGGTGATGCTGCTTCAGCAGCTTCACCGTCTGCCCCACGACATAGCCGCCGCAGCCGGTGCCCGCAGGCGGCCCGCCGGCCTCGACGCATTTCACGCCGTTGAAGCCTTCGGCGACATAGTCCTCGGGGCGCAGTTCCTCGGAATGGAAATCGACCTCCTTCAGGATGTCGATCACCGTCGGCTGCAAGCGACCCGTCAATGTGAAGGTGCTGTCATGCTTCGGGTCGCAGCCGATCTGCAACACCCGCTTGCCCATCATCGAAAAGGCTGCCGACAGGTTGGACGACGTCGTCGACTTGCCGATGCCGCCCTTTCCATAGATCGAAAAGACCTTGGCCCCCTCGATCTTCAGGCTGGCATCCTGATGCACCTGCACCGAGCCGTCACCGTCAAGGCCACGCAGATCGGGGATTTCGTCGCGTGGGCTCATGACAATGCTCCTTCAAGCGGTGCGCCGCAGTCCCGGGCTTGACCCGGGACCTCTTCCAGCGCGTGGAGGGGGAGGCCCCGGATCAGGTCCGGGGCTGCGTTGGTTTTCGTGGCGAAGGAACGCGTCATTCTGCGGCGATCCCTTCCAGCCGGTCTTCCAGTTCATCGGCGGCACCCTGAAGTGCTGCCAGCGTGGCCGCATCGGGCTGCCAGTAGTTCCGGTCGCTTGCCTCCAGCAGGCGGTTGGCCATGCGGACGCTGGCTTCGGGGTTCAGGGCCGCCAGCCGCCGGCGCATCGCCTCGTCCAGCACGAAGGTCTCGGAGAGGCGCTGATAGACCCAGGGCTCCACCGCCTGCGTGGTCGCCGACCAGCCCATCGTGTTGGTCACATGCGCCTCGATTTGTCGCACACCTTCAGCCCCGTGCTTCAGCAGGCCTTCGTAGAACTTGGGGTTCAGGCTGCGCGACCGGGTTTCCAGCGCGATCTGGTCGCGCAGCGTGCGGACCTTGCCCAGCCCTCGGGTCTGGTCGCCGATGTAGACCGGGGTTTCCGCCGCCCCGCCGCGCGCCCGCTTGACCGCCCGGGCGATGCCGCCGAGCGTGTCGAAGTGGTGATCGACCGAGGTGACGCCCAGTTCCACCGACTCGAGGTTCTGATAGGCGAGGTCAACATCCTTCAGCGCCTTCTGCAGCAGCGCCGCGTTCTTCACCGCGCGACCGGTGCGGTCATAGGCAAAGGACTTGCGCGCCTCGTAGGCGTCGGCCAGTTCGTCCTCTTCGCCGAAGGCCGAAGAGTCGACCAGCGTGTTGACGTTCGACCCGTAGGCCCCTTCGGCATTCGAGAACACCCGCAGCGACGCCACGTCCATGTCCACCCCCATCTGCGCGGCATAGGCCAGCGCATGGGCGCGGATGAAGTTCAGGGCTTCGGGCTCGTCGGCGGTGGCGGCCTTCCACGCGGCCTCGGCCAGCATCCGGGTCTGCAACGGCAGCAGGTCGCGGAAGATGCCCGAAAGCGTCATCACCACGTCGATGCGGGGACGGCCAAGCTCGGCCAGCGGGATCAGGTCGGCCCCCGACAGGCGGCCATAACTGTCGAACCGCGGGCGCGCGCCCATCAGGGCCAGCGCCTGCGCGATCGGCCCGCCATCGGACTTGATGTTGTCGGACCCCCAGAGCACCAGCGCCACCGAGCGCGGCAGGCTGGAATGCGCCTCAAGCAGCCGCTGCGCCTGTTTCGCGCCGTCGCGCAGCGCGAATTCGGTCGGCATGCGGAACGGGTCGAAGGCATGGATGTTGCGGCCCGTGGGCAGGATGTCGGGCGACCGGATCAGATCACCGCCGGGAACAGGGTCGATGAACCGCCCCGACAAGGCGCGGAACAGGGCCGGAATCTCGGTCTGCCGGGTCAGTTTCGCGGCCAGGTCGGCCCGCGCCTCGGGGTTGCCGGGGGTAAGGATGTCCAGATAGGCCGACACCTGCGCGGGCGACATCTCGCGCCCCAGCACATGCAGACCATCGGGGATCAGCGCATCTTCGGTTTCCAGCAGACGTACCCACAGGGCAGACGGCGCGACCCCGGCCATGTCCACCGCCTCGGCCTGCTCGGCGACCAGCGCTTCCAGATCGGCCCGTTCCGGCGCATCGGGGGCGGTCGCGCGCCAGCGGGTCAGCGTGTCCTTCAGTTCCAGCAGGCCCTTGTACAGGCCCGATTGCGCCAGCGGCGGCGTCAGGTGGGTGACGGTGATCGCGTTCGACCGGCGCTTGGCCAGCGAGGCCTCGGAGGGGTTGTTCGCGGCATAGAGGTAGATGTTGGGCAGGGCCCCGATCAGCCGGTCGGGCCAGCAGCCCGCGCCCATGCCCGACTGCTTGCCCGGCATGAATTCCAGCGCGCCATGCATGCCGAAATGCAGAAGCGCATCGGCCCCGAAATCCTCGCGCAGCCAGCGGTAGAAGGTGGCGAAGGCATGGGTCGGGGCAAAGCCGCGCTCGAACAGCAGGCGCATCGGGTCGCCCTCGTAGCCGAACACCGGCTGCACGCCGACGACCACATTGCCGAACCGCGCGCCCAGCACGAAGACACCGCGCCCGTCGGACTGGGCCTTGCCGGGGGCAGGGCCCCAGACGGCCTCGATCTCGGCCAGCCAGGGGGTGCGGGCGACGATGTCGTCGGCGGGTACATGGGCCAGGACGTTGGCAGGCTGGCCGTATTGCCGGGCTGATCCCTGCAGGACGGCCTCGCGCAGCGCCTCGACCGTGGCGGGCGGGGAAAGGTCATAGCCCTCGCGCACCATGGCGTGCAGCGTGTTGTGCAGCGATTCGAAGACCGACAGATAGGCGGCGGTGCCGACGGCCCCGGCATTCGGCGGAAAGCCGTACAGGACGATGGCAACCTTGCGGTCGGAAACGGTGCTGCGGCGCAGGGCGGCAAGACGGGCAACCTTGTCGGCCAGCGCCCCGATCCGTTCGGGGCAGGGGGCCATGGCCCGCACCTCCGAGGTGCCGTTGCAGTGCCGCGCGCAGCCGGTGCAGGGGGCGGTGCCGTGGCGGCCGGCAAAGACCGTGGGGTTGGTCGCGCCGTCGATCTCGGGCAGCGCGACCAGCATCGTGGTTTCGACCGGCCCGAGCCCGCTGCCCGAAGCCGCCCATTGCGCCAAAGTCTGGAATTCCAGCGGATGGGCCGCGATATAGGGCACGTCGAGCGCCCGAAGCGCCATGACGGCTGCCGGGCTGTCGTTGTAGGCCGGGCCGCCGACCAGGCTGAACCCGGTCAGCGAGACCAGCGCATCGACGGTCGGGCCGGTCGGTCCCTTGAAATAGGCATCCATCGCCGGACGTCCGTCGAGGCCGCCTGCGAAGGCGGGAACAACGGCCAGCCCCTGCGCCTCGAAGGCGCGGATGACGGCGTCATAATGCGCCCGGTCATCGGCCAGAACGTAAGAGCGCAAGAGGATGATCCCGATGGTGGCGCGGGCCGCCGCCGGACGCGGCAGATCGGACGCCTTCGTCGTGATGCGGTTCGCCAGATCGGGGTGGTAAAGCCCGACATCGGGATAGTCGATGGGGGCGCGGGCGGTGACGCGCGCCCAGTCGCGATTCGGGGAATAACGCGACACGAGATAGCGCAGCATCTGTTCGATGTTGTCGTCGGACCCGCCGAGCCAGTATTGCATCGACAGGAACCACGCGCGCAGGTCCTGGCTCTTGCCGGGGATGTAGCGCAGAATCTTGGGGATGCGCCGCAGCATGGCCATCTGGCGTTCGCCCGAGCCCTGCGCCTGGCCCTTGGACGGCTTCAGCTTTTTCAGCATCTGCATGGCGGCCGAGGCGGGCTTTGCCATGTCGAGGTCGCCCATCTTCGTCAGCTTGACGATCTGGCTGTCGGCCACCAGCCCGACGAAGGCATCGCAGCGGGCGCGGGCGGCGGTCAGGTCGGGCAGGATCGGCGCGACATGTTCTTCCAGAAACAGAAGGTTCGCCACCACGATGTCGGCATCGCGCAGCGCCGCGCGGCATTCGGCCAGTGCAGCGGGATTGCTGCCCCATTCGGCAGCGGCGTGAATTTCGACCGAGATGCCGGGAAAGTCCTGTTGCAGCTTGGGCGTGACGCGCGCCGCAGGCCCTGCGGCATGCTGGTCAAGCGTGACGATCACCACGCGGTAGCGGGAAAGGCAGCCTTCATCGCGCATAATGGGCCTTTGCCTCGTAGAGTGTCTCGATCCCGATTTCGTGCAGACCCTTCGATGCGGCGAAGGCCTCGGTGTTGCGCCGGGCCTTGCCGCGCACGAAGAACGGGATCTTCTTCAGTTCGCGCTCGGCGTCGGACAGCCAGAGGATTTGGGCGGAGGAGGCAGCCTCGGCGGGCATCGAGCCCGCCTCGGCTGCAGCCGCAGCGGCGGCTTCGGCGACCGGGTCCGGAAGCCTGATCTTCTGTCCATTCATCTTGGCAGAAATATCCTGGGGGTCCGGGGGTGAAACCCCCGGCGCTGCGTGCCGCGCAGGCGCGTGGTGGCCGCCGTGATGGCTGGCCCCGGCGGCGTCGTGGAACTCGAAATCCTCGCGGAACATGTGCAGCAGGTGTTCCTCCAGCCCCATGACCAGCGGATGCACCCAGGTGTCGAAGATCACGTTGGCACCCTCGAACCCCATCTGGGGGCTGTGGCGGGCGGGGAAGTCCTGGACATGGACAGGGGCCGAGATCACGGCGCAGGGAATGCCGAGGCGTTTGCCGATGTGGCGTTCCATCTGGGTGCCGAGGATCAGCTCGGGCTGCAGGGCCGCGATGGCAGCCTCGACCTCGAGATAGTCGTCGGTGATCAGCGGATCGACGCCGTGGTCCTTTGCTGCGGCGCGGAGCGCGCGGGCCTGTTCGCGGTTGTAGCAGCCCATGCCCACCACCTCGAACCCGATCTCGGCGGCGGCGATCCGGGCGGCGGCGATGACATGGGTCGCGTCGCCGAACAGGAACACGCGCTTGCCGGTGAG
>JAAFHX010000051.1 GCA_013297695.1 Rhodobacterales bacterium
TGTTCGGCGGCAAAGCGGTGCAGAACCGCCCGTTCGACCGCACCGACCGCAAGGTAGCCCAGGCTCGCGATGACCGACAGCAGAACCGTGGCACTCCACAGCATGCCATAGGCCGAGGTCGAGGCGGTCAGCGCCATGAGCGCGCCAGTGCCGGTGCCGGTGGCGAGCCACTCGGCGGTGGTGACGGCCAGGATGGCCGCGGGCACCGCCATGCGGGCGGCGGCGAAGAAGGCGGGCAGCATGGCGGGAAGCTGGGCATGGACCAGCGCGAGGCGGCGCGGGGCGGCATAGCTGTGAAACAGGTCGAGCACCTGCCCCGGGGTCTGGCGCAATCCGCTGAGGCAGGCGACCAGCGTCGGAAAGAAGATCATCACCGCAACGATGGTGATGGTGCCCGCAGGCCCGCGCCCAAGCGCCAGCACGATCAGCGGCGCGGTGGTCAGGATCGGCACCGACCGCAGCGCCACCGCGACGGGCAGCAGGCCTGACGCCAGCGCGGGCATCAGGATCAGCGCCATGGCAAGGCCCGCGCCCAGGGCAAGGCCGGCCAGATAGCCCGGCAGCGCCAGCGCCAGCGTCTGACCCAAAGCCGTGCCCAGAACGACGCGGTTGGCGGCAGACTGCGGATCGGTGACCAGAAAGGCCCAGACATCGGCGGGGCGCTTGGCGAAGAAGGGGTTCAGGTGAAACAGCTCCATCGCGCCCCACCACAGTGCAAGGGCAAGGGCGGCGATCAGCGCGGCGGTTCCCAAGGTGCGCAGCGCGCGGAGGGCGGGCGATCCGGCGGGCTGGGCAGGCGGCGAGGCAAGGATCAGCGGCGGCGGGGCCACCTGCAACCGCCGCGCCAGCGCACCGATGGCCGCATAGGCCGCGACCGACACGGCGGCGGCCAGCGTCGCCAGTGCCCAGGTGGCCGTGACGTCAAGGCTGCGCATCGCCTGGATCACCAGCACGCCCATGCCGCGCTCGGCCCCGGTGAACTCGCCCACCATCGCGCCCAGAAAGGCGGCGGGGGCGGCAATCTGCAGCCCGGCGGCCAGATAGGGCAGGGCGGCGGGCAGGCGCACCTGCCACAGCGTCGTCAGCCGCCCGCGCCCATAGCTGCGCACAAGGTCGAACCACAGCGCGGGCGCGGCGCGCAGGCCGACCATCAGCGGCACGAAGGTGGTGTAATAGACCGCCAGCGCCGCCAGCGTGACCTGCGGCCCGGCCCCCGGCCCGAAGATCACCCGCAGGATCGGCCCGGTGGCGACCAGCGGCAGGCAGAACACCAGCAGCGCCAGCGCGGCAATCAACCGTTCCGCACGCGGGATCAGGATCGCGGCCAGCGCCAGCAGGACGGCGGCCAGATTGCCGATCGCAAAACCCGCCGCCGCCTCGCGCAGGGTGACCGACAGCGCCCGGCCCATCGGACCTGCGTTCTGCCACAGGTAGGCCTGGACCTCGATCGGACCGGCAAGGATATAGCTGCCCGCAAGGGCGCGGGCGGCCAGTTCCCACAGGATCAGGGCCAGCACGATGCCCAGCCCGTGCGCGGGCAGGCGGGCCGGGGCGGCAGCGGCGACGGTCATTCGGCGGCCAGCGGACGGCGCGACAGGTCGCCGCCCGCCAGCATGCCCGACACCTGTTCGACCAGCTCGCGGAAGGCCGGGCTGCGCAGCGTGTCGGCACTGCGGGGGCGGGGCAGGGGCACGGGAATGTCGGCCGTCACCCGCGCGGGGCGGGGCGAGAAGACAAGAATGCGGTCGGACAGCAGCACAGCCTCGGTCACCGAATGGGTGACAAGCACGGTCGTCGTGCCGCGCGCCTGCCACAAGGGCGGCAGATCCAGGTTCAGCCGCAGCCGCGTCAGTTCATCGACGGATCCGAAGGGTTCGTCCAGCAGCAGAAGGTCAGGCCCGGTCAGCAGGCAGCGCGCGATGGCGACGCGCTGGCGCATGCCGCCGGACAGTTCCGCCGGGCGGCGGTTCTCGAACCCCTGCAACCCCACCAGCGACAGCAGGCGCTGCACCGCCGCCGGGTCGGCCGGACGCCGCGCCAGCGTCAGCGCAAGGCCCACATTCGACGCCGCACTGCGCCAGGGCAGCAGCGACGCCTCTTGAAACGCCACGGCAAGGCCCGCGCGTTCGGCGACCTGACGCGGGGTTTCGCCGCCGATGGTCACGCATCCGGTGCTGGGCACCTCCAGCCCCGCGATCAGCCGCAGAAGCGTGGACTTGCCGCAGCCCGACGGGCCGACAAGCGCCGTCGTCTGCCCCGCGCCAAGGCGCAGCGTCAGCCCGCGCAGCGTCTCGACCGCGTTGCGCCCCCGCCCGAAGGTCTTGCCCAGATCGTCGCAGGCGATCTCGGGCGGTAGGCGCGGGCCGGTGTCAGCTTGCATAGGCTTCTTCAAGCAGCGACCGGTCCCACAGATCGGGCGTCACGCTGCGGCCCAGCAGGGCCAGCGTCTCGATATTGGCGGCCACCGTCTCGTCTGTGAACCAGCCAAAGCCGTAGCGGTCGGTCAGGTCGGAAAACATCAGCGGCACCTGCCGTTCGGCCTGCAGCACCTGCGTCGGCAGGTCCAGCCCGGCATCGGGAAACATCTGCAGCGTCAGCGCCGCTGCCGCCGCCGTGTCGGCCTTGTAGTCGCCCCAGCCCCGCGCCTCGCCGCGCAGCAGGGCCACGATCTCGGCCCGGCGGGTGGCGATGCTGTCGATGGTGGCGATGTAGGTCTGCGAATGCACCGCATAGCCGTGATCGGCCATCAGCATCGTTACCGCGTCAATCCCCTTGACCGCCATGGCCACGGGCAGGTCGGTCGCCCAGCACAGCAGGCAATCGACCTCGCCCGCCATCAGGGGGGCGGCATCGTATTGCGTGGGCACGATCTGGATCTGCGTGATATCGACGTTGTTGAGCGTGCACAGCGCCTGCAGGACCGGCGTGTTGGCCAGCGCCATGCCGATCTTCTTGCCTGCAAGGTCGGCGGGCGTGTTGACCGGGTTGGCGGGCAGCGAGGCGATGGCGAAGGGGTTCTTCTGCATCGCGACCGACACGATGCGGAACGGCGCGCCCTGCGCGACCGCTGCCGCCGTGTAGTCGGCGGCCGAGATGCCGACCAGCGCCTGACCCGAAACGACCGGGGGTTCCACCGGCGCATTCGGCCCGCCGGGCACGAGGGCCACGTTCAGCCCCAGTTCCGTCCAGTAGCCTTTCGACTGCGCGATGTAGCTGCCGCCGAACTGCACCGAATGCAGCCACGAAAGCTGCAGCGCCACATCGGTTGCCGCCTGTGCCGCCGCGGGCCGCAGGCCCAGTCCTGCCGTGCCCATGGCCGCAGCCCCCGCCGCGATGAAGCCACGCCGTGTCAGTCCGATCATTGTTCCGTTCCCCGTGCTTGTCCGGCCGATTGCGGGTGCGGCAGGTCTGTCGCACTTCCGTCATATGTTAGTCTGCCCGGCACAGGTGGCAATGCGGTCCGTGCAGCACGGCCCGTCATCCTGCGCTGCGCAGCAGCACTGCCACGCCCGGCAGGCTGCCCGCAAGGATCACCCCGCCAAAGACCAGGCTGGCGGCCACGGCGGCGTCAGGGGCGATGCCCGCAAGCGGCAACAGGCCCGCCGCTGCCCCTTCCCGAAGCCCCCAGCCCGAGACTGACAGCGGCACCAGCATCGCCGTCAGGATCAGCGGCACCAGAACCAGAACCGCAGGCACCGGCAGGGTGCTGCCGGTGGCGCGGGCGCAGAAGGCGAAGGTCAGCAGATTGCAGGCCACGATGGCAAGGCCAAGCACCGCCTGCCGGGGCCAGACGTCGCGCGCCAGCAATGACCGCCAGACCGCCGCACCAAAGCCGCGTCCGATCCGGTCGGCAAGGCGCGGCCAGACCCGGCCCCCCGCCCAGAGCACCCCCGCCAGCAGTGCCCCCGCCCCGATCAGGGCCAGCGGCGCAAGCCCCGCCCCGTCGGGCAGCGACAGGCCGGCGGGATGCCGTGTCGCCAGCGCCAGCCCGGCCAGCGTCACGGCCAGAAGTGCTGCCTGCCCGGCCAGACGCTCGATCACCACGGCCTGCGCCGCCACCCGCAGACCCTGCGGACGCGTTCGCACGGCACGGGCCGCATCGCCCAGCACACCGCCCGGCAAGGTCTGGTTCACCAGCATGCCCAGGTAATACTCGCCCACCGCCTGCCCCACCGACAGGCGCAGACCCAGACGCGCGGCCGTCAGCCGCCAGCGCAGCGCCGACAGGATCGTCTGCAGATTGGTCGCCGCAAGTGCCGCCAGCAGCCAGAGCGGATCGCTGCGGCCCAGCCTGTCCAGCACGGCCGGGCCGTCGGCCACCTGCCACAGCAGCGCCAGCAGCGCCACCGGCACCAGCAGCCGCAGATGCCGCCACGGGCGACGCGGCACCGGGTCTGCCGGCAGGGTCATGGTGCAGGCGGGGCCGAGGTGAAGGCCGCAAGGAAGCGGTCGCGGAACGCCTCCATCGGCCAGGGGGGCAGGGCGGGGTCGGGCATCAGCCCCTCGGTCCAGCCCCAGCCGTCGGTCAGGGCGATCAGGTCGGGCGGGCCGATCAGGTGCACCGGCACGTCGCGGCTGTCGGACTGTGCTACGAAGGGCGCGGGCTGATGGTCGCCCAGGATCACGAACAGCGGCAGCGCGCCGGTCTGGCGGGCGGCAAAGCCGGTCACCGCCTGCAGCGAATAGTCGATCGACTGGCGGTACTGGTCGCGGATGCGCGCCTCGTCGCGCCACACCACCTGCGGCGGGTCGCCTGAGGTGGCCCACTGGTTCAGGATCGTGCCATCGCCCACCGCGTCCCAGGGCACCATCTGCGGCACCGGCGTCCAGGGTGCGTGGGACGAGACGAGGACGACCTCGGCGAGCAGGCTTTCGCCCGGCACGCGCAGCCGATCAAAGGCCGTCAGGGTGAACTGGTCGGGCATGGTCACCCAGTTGTAGGGCAGCCCGCGATAGCCAAGGTCGGCGGCGGCGAAAATCTCGGAAAAGCCCAGCATCGGGCCTTCGGGCCAGGCAAGGGTGATGGCGGGCATCACGCCAAGCGCGCGGAACCCCTCGTCTGCCGCAATCCGGAACAGGGTGCGGCGCGGGCTGGCCAGCATCGCCCCGTACCGGGTCTGGTTGTCCAGCCGCAGCCCCGAGGCCAGCGTGCCATGCGCCAGCCAGCTTTGCCCGCCCATGATGGGCGAGGTCAGCCACCCGGACCGGATCGCGAACCCGGCCTTGCGCAGGGCGGGTTCGGCGGCGTGCAGGGTGGGCAGGTGGGTGGCGCTGTAAAGCGGCGTGTCAAAGCTGGTGCGGCCATAGCTTTCGACAAAGACGATCACCGTCTGCCGCCCCTGCAGGCGGTCGAGCAGGCCGGGGGTGTCGGCAAAGCGGTCGGTCGCGGCGGCCGCGCGAAAGGCGGCAAGGTCGGCGAAGGTCTGGCGCAGCAGCGCGATCCGTTCGGGGATCAGGCGGGCCGTCGCCGCGCGGCCGGGCGGGTCGGCGGGCAGGGTGAACAGGCGCGCGGCGTGGCCCGCATCGGCCAGGGTCAGGACGGCGGCAAGTGCAGCGCCAAGCGCGACGGGTCGGCGCAGCGGCGGGCGCGGCTGCAACCGCGCCCAGACGCCCGTTGCCCACCACAGCAGCCCGATCAGCAGGCAAAGGACCGCTGCAAGCGCCGCCACCGCCAGACCCGCCAGCACAGGCCCGACCGCCCCCGATGCAAGGTCGAACCCCGACCGCAGCAGCGGCAGGTCAAGCACCGGGTTGAACGGGCGGTTGAAGGCCGCCTGCATGCCGAAATCGCCGATCTTCAGCAGCAGCGCCACCGCAAGCCAGCACGTGACCAGCACCCGCAGCGCCGTCGTCCCCGGGCTGGCCGGTCGCGTCAGCATCAGGCCGCACAGGATCAGCGGCAGTTCCAGCGGCAGCGTGGTCAGCCCGTCCCACAGCGCACCTGGCCTGTCGGGCAGGACAAGCACGGCCAGCAGGACCAGCGCGGCAGCGACAAGGCTGCGCAGGGAGGGGGCCCTGGTCACCGGCGGCCCGCCAGCCAGATCGCGTCGAGCGCGAAGGACCAGCCAAGCAACGCCGTGGCCGCAAGCCCGATCAGGGTCGAGGTGGGCGGGGTCACCTCGGGTGCCAGAAGCAGGATCAGCACTGCGATCTGGACCACGCAGATCGCCTTGCGCCGGAACCGCTGCGGCAGGTCTGCCATCAGCCAGGGCAGGGCCAGCCCTGCCGCCAGCCAGCCATAGCGCATCGCGCCAAGCGCCAGCACCCAGAGCCCGGCCTTGCCGTTGGCCAGCGCAAGGCAGGCCAGGATCAGCGCCAGCAGCGCATCCACCTCCATGTCGAACCGCGCGCCGAAATCCGACGCAAGGCCGCTGCGCCGCGCAAGCCAGCCGTCCAGCCCGTCCAGCGCCAGCGCCAGCACGGCCACGGCCAGCACTGCCCGGGCAAGGCCCGCGTCCTGCGCCAGAAGCCCCGGCATCGCCAGCGGGGCCGCCACGCCCGCCGCCAGCGCCGCGCGCAGCAGCGTTACCATGTTGCACAGGCCAAGCCGGGAATGGGGATACTGCTGCACGAAGGGCCGGGCCGAGACCCCGACGATCAGCACAAACAGGGCAGCCGCCACCGCCGCGCCACCCATCCGCCCGCCTGTCAGTCCCAGTCCGCCAAGCGCGGCAACACCGAAACCGACACCGCACGCCGCGACGAGGGGTCGGCGGAGACGGTCAGGAAGAGGGGACGAGGGGGGTCGAAAGTCTGCCGTTTTCACATCACTCGGTGTAGGCTTGAGGGGCGGGGTGTCAAGATGGCTGATGTTCCGGCCGGCGAAAGCCTTGCCGGACCTTGTCCTTCCTCAGGCCTTGCCGTTCTTCCGACTGCCACCCGTGGAGCCGCCCATGCCCGACCTGCCGCCCCCCGCCGCCTATCGCCCGCTTGCGCGCGCCCTGCACTGGATCGTTGCCGCGATCATCCTTGCGATGATCCCGGCGGGAATCGTGATGCTGACGCCGGGGCTGGACCGCCCGTTGCAGAACCTGCTGTTCACGTTCCACAAGAACATGGGCGTGGTGGTGCTGATCCTGATCCTGTGGCGCCTTGGCTACCGCGCCCTGCACGCGCCGCCGCCGTTGCCCGCCTCGGTGGCGCCCTGGCAGCAGCGGGTGGCGGGGCTGACGCATGTGCTGCTGTATGCGGCGGTGCTGGTGATGGCGGTGTCGGGCTATGTGCGGGTGGTGGCCGGGGGCTTTCCGCTGGAATTCTGGGATGCCATCGGGGTGCCGCGTCTTGTGCCCAAATCCGAGACGCTGGCAGGGGTGGCAAAGACGGTGCACTGGGCCGCGCATTACGCCGTGATCCTGCTGGTCGCCCTGCATGTGGGGGCCGCGCTGCAGCATGCGTTCATCAAGCGGGACGGGGTGTTTCAGCGGATGTGGCCCGGTTTCCGGCGCTAGGCTGCCGTGGTGCAGGAAGGGCGCTTTTCATCGCCCGGCGACCGTGGCATCGCTTGGGCGGAAACCGGCTGAAGGAGACTGCATCATGACCCATCCCGCCATCGTGCCGGGCCGGACCGCCGTCATCACCGGGGGTGCTTCGGGCATCGGGCTTGCGGCAGCGCAGGCTTTGGCCGCGCAGGGCATGGCGGTTGCGCTGATCGACCTGCCGGGGCCAAGGCTCGACGCGGCGGTGGCGGGCCTCGGGCCGCAGGCGCGGGGCTTTGCCGCCGATGTGGCGGACCGTGCCGCCGTTCTGGCTGTGGCCGGGGACGTGGCGGCGGCGATGCCCCCGGTCACGGTGCTGTTCAACAACGCGGGCTTCGGGCCGCCATCCTCGGCGCTGGACCCGGCCGGGTGGGACCGGCTGCTGGCGGTGAACTTCGGCGGAATCCTGAATGTCGCGCAGGCCTTTGTCCCGGCCATGCTGGCGCATGGACAGCCCGGCGCGGTCATCAACACCGGGTCCAAACAGGGCATCACCCTGCCGCCGGGCAATCCGGCCTACAACGTCTCGAAAGCGGCGGTGAAGGCCTATACGGAACTGCTGGCGCATGAACTGCGCAACCGGCCCGGCGCGCAGGTGACCGCGCATCTGATGATCCCCGGATGGGTCCATACCGGGCTGACCGCCGCCGAGGGGGCCCCGAAACCCGCCGGGGCCTGGACGGCGGCACAGGCGGTTGACTTCATGCTGGCCGGGCTGGAAGCGGGCGATTTCTACATCCTCTGCCCCGACAATGACGTGACCCGCGCGCTGGACGAACGCCGCATCGCCTGGGCGGCGGGCGACATCATCCACAACCGCCCGGCGCTGTCACGCTGGCATCCCGACTGGGCCGAGGCGTTCAAGGCCAGCCTGACCGACCTGCCCGGTTAGGCCGCGCCGCAAGGGTGCCCGCCCGGTCCGATCCCGGCACGCCCCCGCCGCCGCTCGCAAGGCTGGCGTTTCTGGTGGTGCCCCGGTTCAACATGGGCACGCTGATTTCGATGATCGAAGTCGCCCGGACGGCGAACTACCTGTCGGCACATCCGCTTTATGCATGGGAAGTGCTGTCGTTCGACGGCCCTCGGGTGGCGGCCAGCAACGGGCTGGCGCTTGAGGCGGGCTTGCCCGGCGACCGGGACCGGCGTGGCGAGACGGTGTTCGTGCTGGCAAGCTGGGGGGCGGAAGAGGATACCAACCGCCCCGCCGTGGCCTGGCTGCGGCGGCAGGCGCGGGCCGGGACGCGGCTGTGCGCGGTGGAACTGGGGGTCTATCTGCTGGCCCGCGCCGGGCTGCTGGCCGGGCGGTCTGTCACAACGCACTGGTCCTGGGCACCGGGGGTGCGGGAACGGTTCCCCGACCTTGATCTGGTCGAGCGCCTGTATACCCTTGACGATCAGGTGATGACCTGTGCCGGCGGGCTGGCGGGTGTGGACCTCATGCTGCGCCTGGTAGCCGACACCCGGGGCGAGGGGCTGGCCGGGGCGGTGGCCGACCAGATGCTTGCAGGCAGGGGTCGCCCCGCGACCGAACCGCAGCGCCGGACGCTTGGCCACGGGATCGACGGGTTGTCGCCCCCCGTGCGCGAGGCCATCGCGCTGATCGAATCCTCGGTGGCCGAACCGTTGCCGGTGCCCGCACTTGCCGCGCGCCTCGGACTGTCACAGCGGCAACTGGAACGGCGCTTTCGGGCAGAGGCCGGCTGTACCGTGGTGCAGTTCGGCCTGCTGCTGCGGCTTCAGCATGCCCGCGTGCTGCTGATTGCCACGCGGCTGTCGGTACGCGAGATCGCCACCGCCTCGGGGTTTGACACGCTGCAGCATTTCTCGGCCGCCTTTGCCCGCTGCTTTGGCCGCCGCCCAAGCGCCTATCGCCAGGGCTGGCCCAAGGGCGACCCCGCGCCAAGCTGGCCCGGCACGCTGGCCGATTTCCTGCGCGCCCTGCCGGGACGGGAAGGGTCGGTCAGGCGAAGGCCGGAATGACCTCGTCACAGAACAGGCGCAGCGAGCGCTTCTGTTCGGCATGGCCCAGCCCCATGCTGGCGTAATAGATGAACTCGTCCACCCCCATCGCCTCGTACAGCTTCAGCTTGGCGATGACCTGATCGGGCGTGCCGAACATCAGGTTGCGCTGCAATGTCGCCGGATCGTATTCCGCGCGGTTGCCAAGCTGGTCCAGCGGGATCGCGGCGGGAAAGCCGTTCTGCACCTGCCCGAGGTTCTTGAACAGGTTCTCGAACTGCGATTGCAGGCGCTGAATCGCGCGGACCGGCACCATCGGATCGTCGCCGGGGCCGGTGACGGCGGTGTGGCGCATCATCGCCATCACCGGGCGCGGCGCGCCGGGGTTGGCGGCCATCGCCTCGGCCATTCGGGCCATGTAAAGCTCGGCCTCGGCCATGTCGCGGGTCAGGGGCCAGGACAGGATGTTGCAGTGGTGCTTGACCGCGAAATCATAGGTGCCGGGCGACCGGGCGGCGACCCAGACCGGCACGTCCGGCTGCACCGGCTTGGGGCAGGAGGTGGCGGTGGGAAAGCTCCAGCACTCGCCGTCATGCGCGGTATCGCCCTGCCACAGCGCACGGATCACCGGCAGCATTTCCTGCATGTAGCGCCAGCCGTCGGTCTGTTTCAGGCCGGGGTGCATCCGGTCGAACTCGCGCTGGTAGGCCCCCGCGCCGATGCCGAATTCCAGCCGCCCGCCCGAGATCAGATCGACAAAGGCCGCCTCGCCCGCCGCCCTGATGGGGTGCCAGTAGGGGGCTGCGATGCAGGCGGTGCCCAGGCGGATGCGGTCGGTATGACCGGCCCACCAGGTCAGGATGGAAAACGGATTGGGCGCGATGGTCATTTCCAGCGCGTGATGCTCGGCCGCCCAGGCGACACGAAAGCCGCCCCGGTCGGCGATCTGGACCATCTCCAGCGTATGGCGCGCGACGGCGTCCATGCCGATTTGGTCGTCGATCCGTTCCATGTTGATGGCAAGCTGGAATTTCATCTGTCTGTCTGTCCTGTTTCTGGTGTGTCAGCGCATCACGAAGGGATTCGCCATTGCGGCGGTCGAGGTGTTGATCCACACCGTCTTGGGCCTTGTGTAGTCGGCCATCGCCTGAAACCCGCTTTCGCGGCCAAAGCCCGAACCCTTGACGCCGCCGAAGGCCGCGATGGGCGAGACCGTGCGATAGGTGTTGACCCAGACGATGCCGGCCCGCACCGCGCGCGCCAGGCGCAACTGCCGCGCGCCGTCGCGGGTGAAGATGCCGCAGGCAAGGCCGTGGCGGCTGTCGTTCGCCATTTCAATGGCCTCCGCCTCGGTCCGGAACCGCTGCACGGCCAGCACGGGGCCGAAAAGCTCGGTGTCGAGAAGGGTCATGCCGGGGCGGGGACAGTCGATGATGGTCGGGGCAAAGAACGTGCCGCCAAGGTCGGGCTGCCCGCCGCCACACAGGACCGTGCCGCCTTCGGCCACCGCCAGATCGACATGATGGCGGATCGCCGCCAACTGGCCGGTCGTGCAAAGCGGGCCCATCTGCGTGGCCTCGTTCAGCGGATCTCCGAGCCGGATCTGCCCGGCAAGCGCAGTCATGCGGGCGAGAAACGCGTCCGCGATCCCCTCGTGCAGCAGCAACCGCGACCCCGCCACGCAGCTTTGCCCCGTAGCCCCGAAGATGCCCGCGACGGACCCGTTCACCGCTGACTCAAGATCGGCATCGTCGAACACGACGAAGGGCGACTTGCCGCCCAGTTCCAGCGACACCTCGGCAAAGGTCTCGGCCGAGTTCACCAGCACCTGCCGCGCCGCGCCAGGGCCGCCGGTAAAGGACACGCGCGCGACCAGCGGGTGCGAGGTAAGCTCCTTGCCGCAGACCGCGCCATGCCCGGTCACGATGTTCACCACGCCGGGCGGAAAGCCCGCCTGTTCGATCAGCCGACCGAACTCCAGCAACGGGGCCGAGGCATGTTCCGACGCCTTCAGAACCACGGTATTGCCCGCCGCCAGTGCAGGCCCCAGTTTCACGGCGGCAAGGAAAAGCTGCGAATTCCAGGGCACGATGGCGGCGACCACGCCAAGCGGCTCGCGGGTGGTGAAGACGAACAGGTCCGGCTTGTCGATCGGCAACGTCTCGCCCGCGATCTTGTCGGCGGCCCCGGCGAAAAAATGGAAGAATTCGGCGATGTACTTCGCCTGCCAGCGGGTTTCGGTCAGCAGTTTGCCGGTATCGATGGTCTCGATCCGGCCAAGGTCTTCGGACCGGTCAGCCAGAAGGTCGCCCAGTCGGCGCAGGCAGCGGCCGCGCGCGGTGGGGGTCATCGCGGCCCAGGGGCCGGTGGTGAAGGCGCGGTCGGCGGCACGCACGGCACGGTTCACATCGTCGGCGGTTGCCTCGGGGATATGGGCCCAGACCTGACCGCTGCCGGGCGACACAGAGGCAAAGCTGCCCCCGTCCGAGGCAGCGACCCAATCCCCGTCGATCAGCATGTGATAGGTCCTGATCGCGGTCATCTGCTGCCTCCGGGTTATGTACCAAGGCGCATCTTGCCGGGTCCTTGCACCGGAATGGCGGATTTTTCGTCAGTTTACGACGAAAAATCCGCAAACCTTGCGGTCAGGCCGTGCAATCTGCCCGAAAGGATCGGGAGGAGGGGCTGATGCAGGGCACGGGCCATGACCTGACCGGGCCAAAGGGGGCACCGGTGGTGGTGCTGGTCCATGGGCTGGGGCTGAACCGGGGCTGCTGGCAATGGCTGGTGCCTGACCTGTCGCGGCAGTTCCGGGTGCTGGCCTATGACCTGCCGGGCCATGGCGACAGCATGCCGCCCCCGCCGAACCCCGACCTGTCCGTGCTTGGCGCACATCTTGTCGGGTTGATGGACGCGCTTGGCATCGACCGGGCGGCGCTGGTCGGCTTTTCGCTTGGCGGGATGGTCGTGCGGCGGGTGGCGCAGGATCATCCGGGGCGGGTCACGGCGCTGGCCATCCTGAATTCGCCCCACCGCCGCACCGCCGAGGCGCAAGAGGCGGTGCGGGCGCGCGTCACGCAGGCGCGGACCCATGGCCCGCAGGCGACGGTGGCAGCGGCGCTGGACCGCTGGTTCACCGATGCCGCACCGCCCGGTCTGCTGGACCTGGTGCGGGGCTGGGTGCTGGCCAATGATCCGGCGATCTATCCGCAGATCTATGCGATCCTCGCCGAAGGCGTGGAGGAGGTCGCGGACCCCGTGCCACCCGTTGCCTGCCCGACCCTCGTGCTGACCGCCGATCAGGACAGCGGCAATTCCCCCGACATGGCCCGCGCCATCGCTGCCGGGATCGCGGGGGCCGAGGTCGTCATCCTGCCCCGCCTGCGCCACATGGCGCTTGCCGAGGACCCGGCGGCGGTGAACACGCCGCTGATCGCCTTCCTGCGCCGCCACCTTTTGCCCGAACCCTGAAAGGCCCCTGCCATGATCCTGCCCGAACTGCGCAAGCTGGTGATCTATGAGGAAGAGGTGCACCGCGACGGCGACCGTGCCGCCGACCCCGCGCTGCGCCTGATCGCGGTGGCCGCCGTGGTGCGCAACCCCTGGGCCGGGCGCGGCCATGTCGAGGACCTTGGCCCCGAGATCGCCCGGATGGCCCCGCTGCTGGGAAAGCTTCTGACCGACCGTCTGGTGGCGATTGCAGGCTCGGGCGAGGCGATCCAGGCCTATGGCAAGGCGGCGATGGGCGGCACCGGAGCCGAGATGGAACATGTTTCGGCGCTGATCCATACGCTGCGCTTCGGCAATTTCTACCGCGAGGCCGTGGGGGCCAGAACCTATCTGGGCTTTACCACCGTGCGCGGCGCGGCGGGCGGGCAGATTCAGGTCCCGCTGATGGACAAGCATGATGCCGGTCGGCGGTCGCATTACCTGACAGTGCAGTTCACCATCCCCGATGCACCCGCGCCGGATGAACTTGTGGTGGCGCTTGGGGCCGCGACCGGCGGGCGGCCACACCACCGGATCGGCGACCGCTATGCCGATCTGGCGGCAATGGGGCATGACGTGGGCAACCCCGCCGGGGTCTGACCGCGACGCCAACGCCCGCGCAGCGCGGGAAGTCTGCCAACCTGCCGGTCTGCTGGCTGGGGAGGGCATGGCAACGGCACGGGGGCGGCGCGTTCTGTTGGGGACCACGAAGGGCGTCTTTGTCCCGACGGACAAGGGCGATGCATGGCAGGTATCCGGCCCGTTCCCTGGCGGCTGGCCGGTCAATCATGTGATCGGTGACGGGCGCGGCAGGCTCTGGGCGGCGGAGGGCAGCGACTGGCACGGGCCGGGCATCTGGCGGTCTGACGATGGCGGTGCAGGCTGGACGCTGTCCACCGACGGGCTGGAGGGAGTCGCCGCAATGTGGTCGCTGCGGCTGGTGGGCGGCGTGGAAGGTGGGCGACTGCTGGCCGGGGCCAAGCCCGCGACGCTGTTCGAAAGCCGGGACGGCGGAGCGACGTGGGACCGGGTGCAGGGCCTGAGCGACCATCCTTCGGGTCCCGGGTGGGAACCGGGGGCGGCGGGGCTGACGCTGCATTCGATCGTGGATGACCCGGGCAACCCGGCGCGGCTCTGGGTCGGCATCTCGGCCGCCGGGGTCTTTGCCACCGAGGATGGCGGCGCGACATGGCACCGGCGCAACCGCCGCGCCAATGCCGCCACGACCGACGAAGGCGAAACCGGGTTGTGCGTGCACAACCTGGGGCGCGCACCCGGGCCGGGTGACCTGATCTGTCAGCAGAATCCCCATGGGGTCTGGCGCAGCGCCGATGGCGGGCTGACGTGGGCGGATATCAGCGCGGGCCTGCCTTCGACCTTCGGCCTTCCGGTTGCCGCGCATGCGCATGATCCGCAGACGGTCTGGGTCTTTCCCCTGAACGGCGACAGCAAGGGCCGCTTTCCGCCGGACGCGGCGGCTGCGGTCCGGAGGTCGCGCGACGGCGGGGCCACCTGGCACGCGCTGCGCGAAGGGCTGCCCGGGCGCGCTGCTTTTTCACCGTGCTGCGGCAGGCCATGGCGGTCGAGGCAACCACCCCGGCGGGTGGTGTCTATTTCGGCACCAACTCCGGGTCGATCTTTGCCAGCCCGGACGAGGGCGAAAGCTTATCCGAGATTTCCCGCCACCTGCCCAATATCCTGTCGGTCGAGGTGGTACCCGCCGCGTGACCCCGCCCGACCCGCAAGGCGACGATGCCCATATGAAGGTCCATGCCCCGGAACGATGGCCGCGTATCGGGCCGCGCCCCCCGTGCCGCCATGCAGCGCAACCTGACCCTGATGACCGGACGCGTGCCGATCCGTGCAGTAAAAGACCAAGGCCGACGCTGTTCGTGGTCTGCCGATCCGGTCGCATCCGCAGGGCGACAGCGCCGGTTCCGCGAGCGAGGGTCCGTCAGATCTTGCCTTCGGCCCGCCAGGCCTCGAGCGTCTTGCGGCTGACCTCGAAATGCATCGAATCCTCGCGGCCAAAGCCTGCGCCCCAGGCCCAGCCCTCGCTGCGAAAGATGTCCTGGATCATGGTCAGGCCCAACTGGGTCTTGCCGTCGGCAAAACCGTCCAGCCGCCCGGCAATGGTCAGGTCCACCGCCAGCCCGAAGGCATGCGACGAGGTGCGGTCGATCGTGCCGCGGATGCGCCGCACGCACAGCGACCCTGCCGTGCCGATGCTGTCGTAAAGATCGGTATCGACCTGCTTGATCGTGTCCATCACCCGCTTGAGGCTGTCGACCGCCGGTTGCAGCATCTGCACCTTGATGGGGCCGACCTGTTCCGTCACCAGCATGGCGGCCAGCTTGGGGTTTTCCATCGGCTCGCAGTCGTCGCTCAGCACGGCGCGCGGACGGCCGAGGAAACCTTCCAGAAAGCTGGGCGTCGCCACTTCGGTGCCCTGGTTGATGATCGCCCGGTCGGCGATCAGCACCAGATCGGCATAGGCATCCTGCACCGGATTCGGCACACTCGTGGTCGGCTGGATCGTGGCTGGATCGATGATCGGGCTGTCCATCGCCAGCCCGTTGCCTGCGTTGATCGATTCGATATCGCCTTCCATCTGCGCCATATGCGCCTTCAGGTCGTCGATCTGTGCCTGAAGCGCCGCAAGCTCGGTCTTCATGCTTTCCACCGAGGCGCGCGCCTCGATGTCCTGATCGGCATCGCGCGGGATCATCTGGTACACGCCCAGAACGACCAGCGGCACCGCCAGCGTGAAGATGGCACCGACAATCAGGGGAACCGCCCGCATTGCCCGCACATTCCCCTTGCTGCTGCCCAACCCCTGCACTGTGCGACGGCTTCCCTCCGCCGTCAACAACCCGCCCGATCACTTCCGCCCGGGTCGGTCAGATCGCATCAACCACGATGACGCTGACATTGTCGGCCCCGCCGCTGTCCAGCGCCAGTTGCATCAGCCGCTCGCAGACGGTTTCGATCGGGGCGCCGGTGACGATCCGGCGCAGCGTCTGGAACCCGGCATATTTCGTCAGTCCGTCGGAACACAGCAGGAACCGGTCCCCCGGCCGCACTTCGCCATGCACCTTGTCCAGTTCCAGATCGTCGCCCACGCCCACGGCCCGCGTAATGGCGTTCGACTGGGGGTGATGCTCGGCCTCGTCCCAGGTCAGGCTGCCCGACAGAACCAGTTCCGCCACGGTGGAATGATCTGTCGTGAGAAGCTCGATCCCGCCATCGCGAAAACGGTACAGGCGGCTGTCACCGGCCCAGAAGGCGACGTAATGGCTGTCGCTCAGCAACAGCGCCACCACCGTGGCCCCGACGATATCCGCCCCCCGGCGCAGCGCCTCGGCGGCGATGGCGTCATGCGCCTGCAGGATCGCCGCGCGCAGGGCCTGCATCTCCTCGGACGGGGTCAACCCGTCGGGGATCATCGCCACGGCCTCGACGATGGTCTGGCTGGCAAAATCGCCGGCCTCGTGCCCGCCCATCCCGTCCGACACCACCCACACCTTCTGATCCGGCAGCGACAGGATGCTGTCTTCGTTCACGCGCCGGACGCGGCCCACATGGCTGAGGGCGGAATGCCGGTAGCGGGTCATGGCCGGGCCTCGTCAGCAGGGGGGTCGTCCAACGCATCGGCCAGCAGGTCGGCCAGGGGATCGCCCTCGGCATCGGTCAGAAGGGCGGCCTGCGAACTGTCAGGGGCCATGGCGGGCGGGTTGGGGTCGAAGAAGGTGCGCATCAAGGCGGGTTCGGGCAGGCCCGCATGGCTGATCCGGCAGACCTGCCCGTCGATCAGCGCGGACCACAGGCTTTGCCCCGGCCCGGCCATCGCGCCTGCGTCGGGGCCGGGCGGCGCGGGCACCGGAACGGCGGCCAGCATGGCGGACAGCCGGTCGCGGGTCATCGCATCGTCCAGCGCCTCTAGCGCCACATCTTCCAGCGCCTCGAAGGCCGCAAGCCCGGCGGCATCTGCCGCAGCCACGCCCGGCTGGCCCGGCAGCAGCCGCGCCAGCGTCAGCGGGAACTGCCGCCCCACCCGGTCGACCGAGGGCATCAGCACCCCTTGCGCCGCCTGTGGCCCGGCCAGACCGGCGGCCAGCGTGAACCGCCAGATCGGGGCAGTCATGTAGCAGGCGTCCCACCGGGTGCCAAAGGAGGCCCGCAGGCCGGCCAGACCCTGCTGCAGCCATCGGTCCCAGGGGTCGACAAAGGCCGGGGGCAGGCCGACGCGAAAGAAATCCCCCAGGGACGGCATCTTGCCATAGGCACCGTAGCCGCCCGTTGCCGCCGCCATCTGTCCTGTCCCCGCCATTTCAGAACGACTTGGGGCAGCGGAAGTTCTTCAGCGCCGCCAGACCGAAGGGGCTGTTCACCGACCCTGACTGCATCTGGAAGACCACCTGCCGCCCGCCCACGTTGAAATAGACCTTCTTGCGATCCGGCACGTCGGTCGGCACCACCTTGGCGGCATCCAGCAGCCGGAAGATCGCCCACGGCCCGTCGCGTGTGAGCTGGTTTTCCGACCCGGCCACCCCGGGGACCAGCATCACCCCGGCATAGGGCTGATCCCCCGGCCAGGTAAAGGACGCGGGCAGCACGGGTTGCGTGCTCTGGTATTCCAGCTTCTGCCCGTGGCTGTCCAGCAGCACGGCATCCGCCCCGACCGCCAGCGCCATCACCATCATCTGGAAAGGCACCGAAGGCATCGGGTTGATTCCGAAAAAGGCATCGCGGATCGCCGCCGCATTCTGGAACTGCACCAGAACCTCGGACGAGATGCCCAGATCGCTGTCATTCACCGCCTTCCATGTCCACGGGTTCGCGGTGGTGTCGACAAAGGCCGCAAGGTTCTCGGTGAAGAAGCTGTCCATCAGCCCGCCGGGTGCAAAGATCGTGGCGAAATCCTTCAGCGCCATGTCGGCCTTCGACGCCCGGTCAAAGGGATAGACGGCATTGGTCGCCTGCGCGCAGATCTGCCCCTTCTGCTGCCAGACCCGGTCCAGCTTGGACCGGGTGGCCCCCGCCGTCAGCCCTGACGAGACCTGCGCGATTTCCTTGGCCCAGGGTTGCAGCGGCAGGGGCAGCGACGGCACCTTTTCGGTGAACTCCAGAATCGCGACATTGTCGCCTTGCGCCGCATTGGCATCGCCCGACCGGGCCAGCCCCTTCAGTTCCTCGTTCACCTTGGCCAGCAGCGCCGTCAGCCCGTCAAGGTCCGACGGCGTGCCATCGGGCCGGTCCACCAGCTTTTGCAGCCAGTCGAAACGGTCCTGCACGAAGGTTCCGGGCGGTTGCGGCGTGCCCGACCCGTCGGCCGAGGATTTCGACAACTGTTCCAGTATCTTGCGCTTTTGCTCCAGCTTTGCCAGCGCGGCCGGGCTGGCGGCCTTGAGCACCTTTTCCGCCGCTGCGGGGTCGGCCGCGGGATCGGCGGCCTCTTCCGGGGGTGGCGGCGGCTCTTCGGCCAGCCGGGTTTCCTGTGCCACCGCTTCCAGCACCTTGGTCATGGGCGATGTCGCCCCGGCCAGAATGCCCGTCACCTCTGCCGCCTTGGCCACCGAATCCAGCGGGATGATGTTCAGATCGGCCAGAAGCCCGTCATAGCGTGCGATGTAATCGTTGTAATACAGCGCCAGCACATCGCCCCGCAGCGCATCCAGACTGGCCGCCGAAGGTTCGGCCCCGGCATCGCTGGCCAGAATCCAGGCATCGGCCTGAATGCTTTCGGCGACCGTCACGGCCTGTTCCAGAAACACGTTGTGAAACCCGGCCTGGGTGTAGATGCCGGGAATGCCGTCGTTCATGGCCCGGCCCGACGGCCGGACGAACACCTGCGCGATGTCGGGGTCGCCCACCACGCTGAGGCGGAACTGCGGCAGGTCGGCGGCGGCGCTGCTTTGCAGGATGCCCTTGTAGGCCCGCTGTGCCAGCGGCATCTCGTTCAGCACGGCACGCGCCTGCGACACGAGATCGTTGTTCAGCTCGATCTGGTCCATCGGGGCCGACAGCAGGGCATCCAGATGCGCGGCCATGGCGGCAGGGTCCTCGTTGCCCTCGGTGCCATGCGCCTCCAGCCAGTCACGGACCTGGCCTGCGTCAAGCCGTTCCGACTGGCCCAGCATCAGATAGACCTTCAGCCGGTTGTACAGCGTGTCGGGGTCGTTCATGCTGCTTTGCATCTGGTCTTCAAGCCGCAGCAGAAGGCGCGGCAGGAAGTGGTGGTTCAGCGCCCGGCGATAGGCGATCCGCGCCTGGTTGCCGATGGCGTCGCCCTGATAGAGGCCGTAACCCAGCCCCTCGGGCACGACCCCGGCCTGAGGGCCTGTTCCCGGAAGCAGCCGCAGCACGTCAAGCGCAGGAAGGACCGTGGCAAGATTGGTGTCGCCCACCGGGCTGGGCGGAATCTGCGTGGCCTTGGCACGGTAATCCGCCAGTTGCACCCCCGTTGCGGTCAGCAGCGCGCGGTTGCCAAGATAGCTGCGGCCCCACAGCGCGCCGATGCCCACCGCCACGATCAGCGACCCGGCGACGGCGGCGCGCAACGTCCAGCGATAGCGCCGCTCTTCACGGTCGTCGGCCGACACAAGGCCCGCCTCGCGGAAGATCACGCCGTCGAACAGCCGTGTCAGGAAATAGCTGCGCCCGGTGCCGCGCCCCGACCCGATGGCCTGCCGACCGATGCCGAAGGTCCGCGCCATGCCCAGCATCAGCCGGTCGATCGGCGTGCCTTCCTGCGTGCCGCTGGCGAAATAGACCCCGCGCAGCATCTGGCGATGCTCATAGCGGTTTTCCTGAAACACTTCCGACAGGAAATCCCGCGCCACAAGCCGCACCGACGCCACCTGCGCGGGGAACGAGGCAATCAGGCTGCGCCGCTGCGGATCGGTCTCGGCCTGCATCCGGTCGAGCGACTGGGCATTCAGCCGGGCGACAAGCTGGCCGAACTCCTCGTCAAAGGCCGACAGCGCCTGGGCATCGCCCTTGCCCTTGGGCAGCGGCAGCGTGAAACCCCAGACCTGGTCGCGGTCCTCTTTCGGCAGGGTCTCGAAGAACTCGGTAAAGCCCGCGATCAGGTCGGCCTTGGTGAACAGGATATAGACCGGAAAGCGGACCCCCAGCTTTTCGCGCAGCTCATGCAGGCGGCGGCGCACGGCGGCGGCGTGGTTCTTCTGGGTGACCTCGTCCTGCTGCGACAGGTCCGACAGGGAAATCGCCACGATGGCCCCGTTGATCGGCTGGCGGCGGCGATACTTCTTCAGCATCGCAAGGAAACCCAGCCACGACGCATTGTCGGATTCGGCATCGCTTTCCTGCGTGGTATAGCGCCCGGCGGTATCCACCAGCACGGCATTGTCGGTGAACCACCAGTCGCAGTTGCGCGTGCCGCCCACCCCGCCGATGGCCCCCGGACCGACCTCGTCGGCCAGCGGAAACTTCAGGCCGGAATTCACGATGGCCGTGGTCTTGCCCGCACCCGGCGGGCCGATGATGATGTACCAGGGCAGTTCGTACAGGTGCTTGCGGCCCAGTTTCGACTTGCGCAGCCTGGCCAGCGCGGCCTTCAGCTTGGTGCGCATCTCGGACAGTTCGGCGGTAACAACCTCGTTGTCCGCCTGGCCCGCGTCGGCGGCCTGCGACACGATTTCGGCCGCCATGTTGTCGTCGCGGGTCTTGGCGGTCAGCAGGATCAGCAGGATCACCAGCAGCGCGCCGATCCACAGCACCGCCAGCCCGACCAGCGTGCCCACCAGCGACTCGAACGGGCGCGCGTCGCCAAAGGCGAAATAGCTGCCCAGGAACCACAGGCACAGCGACAGCACCGTCGTGACCATCAGCACGATGCCGACGCCCGAGAACAGGGCGCGGAAGAAACGGCGGATCATGAAGACTGCTCCCGGATCAGGACGATCTCGATGCGGCGGTTGCGGGCGCGGTTCTCGGCCGAGTCGTTGTCCACCAGCGGCTCGGCATCGCCCCGGCCCTCGGCGGTCAGCGCACGGTCGGGCCCCAGCACCCCGGCCAGCATGGCGCGCACCTTTTCGGCCCGCGCCAGCGACAGTTCGGTGTTCGAGGCAAAACGCGAAGTCTTGCCGGTGGGCACGTTGTCGGAATGGCCCACCACCAGCAAGGGGCCGGCGGTATCCTTCAGGGCATCCGCGATCCGCCCGAGCGGTTCGACAAAGGCCTTTTCAAGCGTGTCGGAACCGGGCTTGAACATGCCCTTGCCC
>JAAFHX010000052.1:0-14372 GCA_013297695.1 Rhodobacterales bacterium
GCGATACCCTTCGCCTCCTGGGGCGGAGCGGGCCGAGAAGAGGTTTTCCAACCCGACCATAGAACCCTGGAAGATGTTGCCCCCGGTAAGACCATAGGTGCGCTCGAGATCCAGCGGCGTGATGTTGCTCCGACCAATCACATGGCCGCGCAAGTTGGGGGCGAACCGGTAGACCGTCTCCATCACTCGGTCGAGCCAGGCATCCTTGTGGTCATCCCAGGTGCCATTCTTCAGGTGGATCGGCAGTTGTTGTACGCCCAGAGCCAGCGTGTGCTGGCCAGGCTTGCAGACGGAGGGATCGGTGACGGAATGGATCAGCGCCTCGACTACGAAATCGTCGGGAAACTCGCCGTGGAGCTGCGCCTCGTAGGCGTCTTGGTAAAGCTGCGGCGTCGCGTTCAGGATGGTGTGGCCCTTGTGCTGAGGCCCGAGTTCCGGCCCGAAGCCCACATAATGCGGCAGCGTGTCGATCAGGATATGCATCCGCGCCATCGACCCGCGTGTGTCGTGACGTTCGACCTGCGATTTCAGCGCGGCGGCCAGCGTGCCCTTGGGCAGGAGCTTGCCCAGGGTGCGCCCCGGCTCGGCATTCGACAGCACGGTTTCGGCGGCAATCACCTCGCCACCCACCAGCCGCACGCCTGCCGCCTTTCCACCCTTGATCAGGATTTCATCGACCGGGCAGCCTGTTCGGACCACGGCCCCATGCGCCTCGGCTCCCTTGCGCAGGGCTTGCGTGATCGCTCCCATCCCGCCCACCGGCAGTGCCCAGCGACCGAACGAACCCTCATACTCGCCGCAGGCATGGTAGCCATAGACGTAGGAGGTCATCGGCGTTTGCGGCCCGCCCCAGATCGAGACCATGCCAAGGAACATCATATAGCCCTTGAGCCGGTCCGAGGTGATATAGCGGTCCAGCAGATCCGAGGTGGACAGGAGGAGGAACTCGTTCAGAAGCTCTGTCTCCCCCGCCGCCTCGAAGCGAGCGAAGACTTCGGAGCGAGAAGGCGGGTCCGACAGCAGCCAATCGCGCGTCAGATCGGCAAAGCGCTTGTTGCGCGCGCCGAATTCGAAGAACCCCTTGGCGTCGGGCTTGGAATGCGCCTCGATGGATTTCAGCGTCAGGTCCACGTCCTTATGCAGCATGACGTGGTCGCCATCGTCCCAGAGACCGAAGCCCTGAATGTCGGGCGAGATGGCCTTCAGCCCGTACTTCTCCAATTCCAGATCGGCAATGATCTCTGGCCGCAGCATCCCCATGACAAATGAGCAGGACGACCAGCGCGAGCCCGGCACCAGTTCTTCAGTCACGCAGGCGCCGCCCACCACATCGCGCGCCTCGACAACACAGACGGACTTACCGGCGCGTGCCAGATAGTTCGCGGCGACTAGGCCGTTATGGCCTCCACCGATGATTACAGCGTCAAAGGTCATCGCCAGTCTCCGTGCAGGTGGTGAAGCGGAAGTGCATTTCCTGCCGGTATGACTCACCGGGGTTCAGGCGGCAGTGCGGGAAATGTGCGAAATTGGGGGTGTCGGGGAACTTCTGCGTCTCCAGCGTGAAGCCTGCGTATTTGCACAAGCTGGCCCCCGCCTTGCCCTTGTGGGTGGGCGAGAGATAACCGCCCGTGTAGAACTGCACGCCGGGTTCCGTCGTGGTCAGCACCATCTTGCGGCCCGTGACCGGGTCCCAGGCGGTGGCCGCCTCGCGCAGACGCTGTCCTGCATCAGCTAGACACCAGTTGTGGTCAAAACCGCCGCCCTCGCCGAAAATCTCGGCCCCAACGCCCGGCAGCGCCCCGATGTCGCGCCCAATGGGTTTGGGGATTGTGAAGTCAAAGGCTGTGCCCTTGACGGCCAGCACTTCGCCGGTGGCCAGCAATTCGTCATCCACTGGCGTGTAAAAGGGCGCGTTCAGACGGATCATCTGGCCCAGAACATCACCAGAGCCCTGTCCGGCGAGGTTGAAATAGCTGTGATGTACCATGTTCATCAGAGTGGGGGAGTCGGTGTCGGCCTCCATCACGATCGACAGGCAGGTGTCGGTCAGCGTGTATGTCGCGCGTAGGTTGGCCCGGCCGGGGAAACCCATCTCGCCATCCGCCGACAGGGCGGTGAAAACCACGCTGCTTCCGGTCAGATCGGCGATCGACCAAACCTTGTGGTCGAAGCCTTCAACCCCGCCATGCAGGTGGTTGTCATGTTCATTGCAGTCAACCTTAATGCTCACGCCATCCAGTGCGAACTGCCCCTTGCGGATTCGGTTACCGTAACGGCCGCAGGTGGCGCCGAAATAGGTCTCGGTCGCCTCGTATTCTGGTAGCGTGTCGAAGCCGAGCACAATGTCCGCCTGAGTGCCGTCGCGACCCGGCACCCACAATTCGGTCAGCCGCGCGCCGAAGGAGATCAGTTTGGCGGTCAGCGCACCGGAGGTCAGGGTGACCTGCTCGACAGGCTGGCCCTTTGCGGTGCCATGGGGGATACGTGTTGTCATGTCATTTCCTCAAGTTTTTTCTTGGTCGCGGTCTGGTCCGATCACGATCATGGCGATCAGGATCAGGACGACGGAGGCCACGCCGATCAGGGTGAAGATGGCGTTCACCGACGGGGTGAACCCAAAGCGCATCTGGTTCCATACATAGATTGGTAGCGTCGGCTCGGTCCCGGTCAGGAACAGTGTCACGATCACCTCGTCCACCGACAGGGTGAAGCCCAGCAGCGCGCCGCCCAGAACAGCCGTGCGGATCATCGGGAACAGCACATGGCGGAAGGTCTGCCCATAGTCCGCCCCAAGGTCGAGCGATGCCTGCACGTAAGACGGGTCCAGCCGCTGCAACCGGTTGAGGATGATCAGCATCACCACCGGCATCACAAAGGTCATGTGCCCGATGATGACCCGCCATATCCCAGGCTGGATCCCCAGAAGCTGCGCTGTGATGACAATGGAAATGCCCAGAACGATACCGGGGATCGCTACGGGAATGGCAATGCCGGACTGCAAGAGGCGCGAGAATGGCAAATTGCGGTAGGCAAAGACCATCGCAAAGACGATGCCCACCACCACCGACAACGCCACAGTGACGAGCGCCACGATCATCGTCCGCTGGAAGGCGTCGATCAGGTTCTGATCCCCCCACAGCGCCACATACCAGTCGAGCGTGAAGCCTGTTAACGGCAGCGTTTGGATCTGGCTCGCGTTGAACGAGAACACGGTGATGATGATCAGCGGCAGGTAAAGGAACAGGTAGGGCAGCACGACTGCCACCCGCACTAACCACAGCACCAGATGGTCGCGCAGCGTCTGGGGCGCGCGCAGCTCGGCCCCGGTACCGGCATCGACCGATTGAAGAATACCGCGCGATCGTGCCAGCCAGAAGATCAACCCCAGCACCAGGCTAACCGCCGCGATCAACACGACGGACTGCGCCGCCCCCAGCGGCCAGTTTCCCGCCATGCCGAACTGGCTAGCGATCACCATACCCAGCATCGTCCCGTCAAGGCCGCCAACCATCGACGGCGTGATGTAGTCACCGACAGCCAGCAGGAACGCGAGCGCAAACCCAATGGCGAGGCCCTGTTTCGACAGGGGCCAGACCACATTGCGGAACGTGTTCCACAGGCCCGCGCCACTATCCTGGCTCGCCTCGATCAGGCTTTGTGGCACTCGTTCCAGTGCGGTGTAGGACGACACGAAGACGTAAGGGATCGCCATATAGGCCAGCGTTAAGATCACGGCAAATCGCGAGTAAAGGAACGCATCCGAAGGCTCGGTCAGCAAACCTGTGGACACAAGGAACGAGTTCAGCACCCCGTTCTCGCCCAGGATGATCCGCCAGGCGAAGACCCTCATCAGAAGGCTAATCCACAGCGGAACGACGACGAGCATCACCGCGACGACCTTCCACCGCTTCATGTAGCGACTGACGTAAAACGCGAGCGGGAAGGCGATCAGCGCTGCTACCAGTGCTGCGGCAAAGGCGGTACTGATCGTACGCAGGATCAGAAGCTGCACCGTGCCCGAGGCCAAGGTGCGGCTGTAGTTGGCCAGCGTCGGCTCGTACACAAGCACGCCGCCCGACGATTTGAGGAAACTGGTGCCGACAAGAAGGATATTGGGCAGGACAACTAGCGCCATCAGCCACAGATACACGGTCAGCGGCGAAACCCGGCGTAGCAGCGCGCCAAAACCTCCGGTTGCAGGGGGCGGTAAGTCAGTCATCGAGCGGCACCAAATCGCGGAAATTGAAGCCTGCGCGAACTGGGTCGCCTGGGCGTACTTGCCCGTCGCGCTGCGAAGGGGCCATGGCCACCAGCCGTGACCCGCCAAGATCGAGCGTGATCTCGACTGAGTTACCCAGAAACAGCGCGTCATCAACGTTAGCATCGAACACCACGTCGCGACCTTCGGATTCTGGGCCGATGGCAATCGCCTCGTAGCGCAGGGCGGCTTTCGGTTTCGCTGCGCGGTCTGGCATCTGGATCGACAGAGCGCCGGACCGCAGCACGGTACGGCCAGCATTGGTCTCGACTGTGCCGGAAATGACGTTCGACTTGCCGATGAAGCTGGCCACAAAGGAATTGGCGGGTTGGTAATACAAGTCGCGCGGGGTTGCCAATTGCTGCAACCGTCCACCGCTCATCACAGCGATGCGGTCTGACATCGACAGCGCTTCGCCCTGATCGTGGGTGACGTAAACAAATGTTATGCCGATCTTGCGCTGAAGGTGGACCAGCACATGCTGCATCTGTTCACGAAGTTTCAGGTCCAGCGCGCCCAAAGGTTCGTCAAGCAGTAGCACCCGGGGTCGCCCGACGATGGCGCGGGCAAGGGCGATGCGCTGGCGCTGGCCGCCCGACATCTCGTGCGGCAGGCGTTCCGCGAATTTCGACATCTCGACCTGGCCAATGGCCTCGGTCACCCGCGCCGGTATTTCTGACGCGGGCACCTTTCGCATCTTCAGCGGATAGGCGACATTCTCTGCCGCCGTCATGTGCGGGAACAGCGCATAGGACTGGAACACCGTATTGGTGTCGCGGTGGTTTGGCGGAGTACGGGTGATGTCGTGACCGCCAAGATGCACCGTTCCGCCGCTTGGCACCTCGAACCCAGCGATGATCCGCAGGGTGGTTGTCTTGCCGCACCCCGACGGGCCGAGCAGGGAGAAGAACTCACCCTCGTCCACCGAGATCGACGTGGGCTGCAGGGCCTGATAGCTGCCGTAGGCTTTCGATACCTGGTCAAGCCGCAACAGCGGCCCATTGCTTTTGTTCAGCATCCTGCAGCCCCTTTTGGTCAGAGCGTTCCCGCCTTGAAGTCGTTCCACATCTGAAGGCGACGATCGATGTCTTCGGGCGGCTGCAATACGATCATCTTCTTCCAGAACCCGTCCGTCGCCTGGTCAATGACATTGGTCTTCAGCAGGATGTCCTCCGGAACGCCCGCGGCCCGCGCTTCGGCCTCGGTCAGCACACCGTTGTTGAAGCTTTTGGTGATGAACCGCCCCTGCCATTCGCGGGTCAGGTTGGCGTTGATGAAGTCATAGACTTCCTGCCGCTCGCCCTTGGGGGTCAGGATCGCGCAGTCGATCCAGGTTGGCGTGCCTTCCGTGGGGAAGCTGTAGCCGAAATTCTTGCCCAGGCCGTTTAGGTTGTTGACGATGGCGATGTTCTGGCAATAGCCGATCACAGCATCGCCTGCGGCATAGATCGTCTGCGCATCGTCGAACCCGCGCGCAATGGTTCCCACCTGGGGGCGCAGTCGGCGCAGCGCATCGGCGCAAGCCTCGAACTCGTCATCGGTCAGGTTGAAGGGATCGGCGGCTTTCACGTAGGCCGCGATCATCGGGAAGGTGACGTAGGCATCGTCGAACATGCTGACCTTGCCCGCATATTTCGGATCCCACAGCGCGGCCCATGTCTGCGGCTCGTCGCCCACTGCGTCTTTGTTGAACATCAGAGGCTGCGTGCCCCAGTTGTAGGGAATGCCCCACAGCCTGCCGTTCAGCGTCAACCGGTTCACCCAGTCCATCGAGGGCGAGATCAGCGAGGAGTTTGGGGTCTTGGTCGCATCAAATGGCGCGATCAGCCCCGCCTCGACATAGCGCGGAACTGAGCCTGTGTCGAAGTACAGGATGTCTGCCTCGATGGCGCCCGAC
Source organism: Rhodobacterales bacterium (assembly GCA_013297695.1). Classification (GTDB taxonomy): domain Bacteria; phylum Pseudomonadota; class Alphaproteobacteria; order Rhodobacterales; family Rhodobacteraceae; genus Aliitabrizicola. Next base: position 6,156 of record JAAFHX010000052.1, read on the forward strand.
CGGGTCTGGGCATACATCTCGTCCACCGAACCCGTGCGGATGACGTTGACCTTGACCCCAGTGGCCGCCGTGTATTCCTCAATCCATGGGTCGTCATGATAGGTCTCCCACGTGAAGATCGTGATTTCGTTGGTCTGAGCACTCGCAATGCGCGGCAGGCCGAGGCCAAGCATGGATGTCCCAGCAAGTCCGGCAAGAACCTGACGCCGGGAAGGTGAGGATTGAAGCATAAGCGCACTCCCTGATGGTGGATGGCAATGCGTTCTCTTATGGAGAACGTCGTTCTGTATTTGAAGTATTATGCACGTTCTCGGTCGAGTCAATCCTGTTCCGTGCGTGTCGATCAAATCCGTATGGTCAACTGAACTAGGCAACTAGAGCTGCGGGTTCTGATCGAATTGCAGCGCAAACAGGCCAAACCGTCCGCGCTTTGCACGGTGCCGCCCCCGAGGTAGGGAGCCACTGCAGGATGCTGTCGCCAAGCTTCCACATGGTCCGCGCAAGCTGCCAACCGAGTAGAGCGACATGCCCTCAATGGTGATTGTGGTCGTGACCGACGAAGGCCGCAGCTAATTCTTGATCGTTTGCGGGGGCATCAGACGGCTTCACGCGCAACGGATGATTTGGCTTGGTCGACGACCCATTGCACAAAAGCCGCAACTTCTTCTCGCGAAAGTGCTTGTTCCGAAACCGCAAGATCGTAGCCCACGTCAGTTTGTGCTTCGATCTGGAATGGATTGACCAGAAGTCCTGCCTTTACCTGATCGTGCAGAATGGGCTTGCTTCCGATGATGAAGCCCTGCCCAGCGATGGCGGCCTGGACAGCCAGATTGTAGTCGCTGAACCGGCTTCCGGACCCCGGCTTGACATGACCTGCCCCCATTTGCGCCAGCCAGTGTTTCCAGTGATTCCAGCGGCTGGTGTTTTCGGCCCAATCGAACTGCGCCAGATCCCACCGCAAAAGGACGGCGTCTTCCAGATATTCCAATCGACTGATCTCCGGTGGACCTTTGGCCAACCGAGGGCTGCAAAAGGCGCACAGCACTTCGTCGAACAGCCGGTGGACCCGCAGATTGCCATGCTCCTTCACGCCGAAGCGAATGCCGACGTCGGCTACGCCATGTTCCAGATCGACGATGTGTGGCGTCGAGTCGATTAGCACCTCCATTCCGGGATTCTGCTGTTTGAAGCTCTCGAGCCGTGGCACCAGCCACGAGGCGGCAAAGGACGGCGTTGTCGACACCACGAGGCGCCTTGTGCCGTGCACCTTGCGCATTCGATCAACCGTTTCGACCATGTGCCGGAACATAGGCGAAAGCCCGTCGCGGCCGACCACGCCCATCGGAGTAAGAATGAGCTTTCGCCCTTTCTTCTCTAGAAGCTTGCCACCGAGCGACTCTTCCAGCTTTCGCACCAGTTGGTTTGCCGCACCCGGCGAGACATGCAGCTCTTCTGCCGCCCTCCGGTAGTTGAGGTGGCGCGAGACAGCCTCGAACGCGCGCAGGCTGTTGAGCGAGGGGAGCCAGTTGCTCATACGGGCTCCCCAATTCGCATCAAGAGGTGGCGGCAGCCACGGCGCGACGTGCCATGACGGCGATGAGATGTTTGCGGTAGTCTGCGGCGGCGTGCATGTCGCTCATCAACGTATCCTCGGATACACCGCTTTCCGGGACGGCATCAGCTACGAAGTTTTTCTGCAGGGCGGCCTCTATGGCGGTATCCCGGAAGACACCGGCGTTTCCTGCACCTGTCACGGCAACGCGTATGCCAGATACTCCCTTGGACACCATCACGCCGACCAAGGCGTAGCGTGATGCCGGATTGGGGTATTTCACGTAGGTTGCCACCTCGGGCACCGGAAAGGATAACGCGGTGATAATCTCACCGTTTTCCAGAGCAGTCTCGAACATGCCGACGAAAAAGTCGTCGGCAGAGATGTCGCGGCGGTTGGTGTGGATAGTGGCCCCTAGCCCAAGGCATCCCGCCGGATAATCCGCCGAAGGGTCGTTATTTGCGACGCTGCCACCGATGGTGCCGCGATGACGCACCTGTGGGTCGCCGATCATTCCCGCCAGTTGCGACAGTGCCGGGATGGCGGCGGCTACCGTGGCACTCGACGCCACTTCCCAGTGCGTTGTCATGGCCCCGATGCGCAGGCAACTGCCCTCGGCGACAATGCCTTTGAGCGCTACGATCCGGCCAAGGTCAACCAGGCTCGAGTGTTGCGCAAGCCGCAACTTCAGCGTCGGAAGCAAGGTCTGACCGCCAGCAAGAAGTGTCGGGCTTTCGCCTGTCCCAAGAAGGTGCTCGGCGTCTGAAAGCATTTCGGGGTTGGAATAGGTGAAATTGTACATCGCCGCTCACTCCTTCTGCGCGTCGGCCGCGCCTGCGGCACGGGCAGCGCGCCAGATCCGCTGTGGCGTGGCCGGCATATCGATGTGCCGGATCCCCAACGCATTCGAGATGGCGTTGATCAGCGCAGGGGGCGAGGCAATCGCCCCGGCTTCGCCCGCACCCTTGGCACCCAACGGATTATGTGTGCAGGGAGTTTCGGTGTAGCCGACCTTGAAATTTGGAAAATCGTCGGCCCGTGGCATTGCATAGTCCATGAACGATCCGGACAAGAGTTGCCCAGTTTCGCTGTCGTAAACCACGTTTTCCAAGATCGCTTGCCCGATCCCCTGCGCCAGACCGCCGTGTATCTGGCCTTCGACAATCATCGGATTGATGACCTTGCCGAAATCGTCCACCGCTACCCAGTCGACGATCTTGAGTGTGCCGGTCTCGGGGTCAATCTCGACCTCCGCTATGTGAGCTCCTGCGGGATAAGTGAAGTTAGCAGGGTCATAGAAGGCCGTTTCGTCCAGCCCGGGTTCAAGGCCGACCGGGTAATCGACGGGGATATAGGCCTTCTTGGCGACGTCAGTCAGCTTGACCTTGCGGTTGGTTCCAGGAACCGAGTACCACCCCCTAGCGTATTCTACGTCATTCTCGGCAGCCTCGAGCATATGGGCCGCAATCTTGTGACCCTTGGCTATCACCTTTTCAGCGGCCCGTACGATGGCCGAACCCCCAACGGCCAGCGAGCGTGATCCGTAGGTGCCCATTCCCATCGGCACCTGACTGGTGTCACCGTGGACCAATTCGACATGCTCGATCGGGATGCCGAACATGTCGGCCACGATCTGGCCAAAGGTCGTCTCGTGGCCTTGACCATGGCCGTGGGTGCCAGTCAGAACGAACGCCGTGCCAGTCACATTGAAGCGCACCTGGGCCGATTCCCACAAACCCGCCCCGGCCCCCATCTTGCCGATCAGTTGCGACGGTGCCACGCCGCAGGCCTCGATATAGCAGGCGACGCCTATTCCACGCAGCTTCCCGCGCGACTTGGACTCGGCCTTGCGTGCAGGGAAACCTGCGTAATCGATCATCCGCAGCGCCTCGTCCAGTGAAGCGTCATAGTCGCCGATGTCGTAGATCAGATGCACGGGTGTCTGATAGGGAAAGTCCGCAGGCTTGATGAAGTTTCGCCGCCGCAGCTCAATGGGATCAACACCCATCTCCATTGCGGCAACGTCGATGATGCGTTCGATCAGATAGGCCGCTTCGGGCCGTCCGGCGCCACGATAGGCATCGACCGGCGATGTATTGGTGAAAACCGCCTTCACGTCGCAATGAATGACGGGTGTTTTGTAGCACCCGGCCAGCAAAGTGGCATAGAAGTAGGTTGGGATGCTTGTCGCATAGTTCGACAGATACGCCCCCATGTTGGCAACCGTGTCGACCTTCAGCCCCAAGAAGATGCCCTTGTCATCCAGCGCAAGCTCGACCCTGGTGCGGTGATCGCGCCCATGAGCATCGGCCAGGAATGATTCCGAGCGATCGCCGGTCCAGCGCACAGGGCGACCGACTTGCTTTGATAGCCACAGGCAGGTGGTCTCTTCGGGATAGCAGTAGATCTTCATGCCGAAGCCGCCGCCCACGTCGGGCGAGATGACACGCAACTTGGTCTCGGGAATACCGGACACGTTCTCGCTAAGCATCCAGCGCAGCATGTGCGGGTTCTGGCTGGTGGACCACAGCGTATAGCTTTCCTGCGCCGGGTCATACTCGGCCAACGCCGCGCGCGGCTCCATCGGGCTGGGGGCAAGCCGGTTGTTCACCAGATCAAGCGACGCCACGTGATGGGCGCGTGCAAAGACCGCATCGATCTCTGCCTGCTCTCCAAGCTCCCAGTCATAGCACAGGTTCTGCGGTGCCAGATCATGGATCTGCGCGCCCGACATCGCGGTCGCAAGGTCGATGACCGGGGGTAGTTCATGATAGTCGATTTCGATCAGTTCGGCGGCATCGCGGGCCTGTGCGTAGGTTTCGGCCACGACCACCGCCACATGGTCGCCGACATAGCGGGCTTTGTCCGGCGTCAGCGCATAATGCGGCACCGCCTTGTGCGGCTTGCCGTAGCGGTCGGTCACGACCCAGCCGCAGGGAATGGATCCCCAATTGTCGCGCTGGATGTCCTTGCCGGTGAAAACCCCCAGAACACCCGGCGACGCGAGCGCGGCGTCCTTTTTCACCGATCTGATCTCGGCATGGGCATGGGGGGAGCGGACGAAGTACGCGTGGCTTTCTCCGGGCCGCCGAATGTCATCGACATAGCGGCCCCGGCCCGTCAGCAGGCGCTGATCCTCTTTTCTTTTCATAGATTTGCCGACAAGAAGTTCGGTCATGTCCTGGCTTCCCCCTGCCGAGAAATGGCCGTCGCCGCTTGGCGGACCGCTTTGACGATGTTGTGATACCCTGTGCAGCGACACAGATTGCCTTCCAACCACTCGCGGATTTCTTGCTCGGTCGGGTCGGGGTTCTTCTGCAAGAGGTCGATCGCGCTCATCACCATTCCCGGCGTGCAGAACCCGCACTGCAGGCCGTGTTGATCGTGGAACGCGGCCTGCATCGGATGCATCTCGCCGTCTTTCATAAGACCTTCGATGGTTGTGACTGAGCGGCCATCCGCCTGCACCGCCAACATCGAGCAGGATTTGATCGATTGCCCGTCAACATGCACGACACAGACACCGCATTGGCTGGTGTCGCAACCGACATGGGTTCCGGTCAGTTTCAGCGTTTCCCGCAAGAACTGCACAAGAAGCAGTCTTTCCTCTACCTCGCAGGTGATCTCGCGGCCATTTACGGTCATGGTGATGCGTCGCATGTCGATCCCCCTTCGGCCCGGCAATCGCACGCCTAGATGCGCATGCCGTTTTCGTTGGTGATGACTATAGAGGCGAAGCACCGGCAGGAAAAACCAAATGATCTAAGCTCATCGTTCAGTTTTTCTGCCGTTGGCAGATGTTCTGTGACCACGCAGCGCGACCCTGTCGCTGGACTGTCACACCCAGATCGTCGGCACGACCACACCGGTTTTCCGCGCATCCTTTGGTCCAAGCGCCGAAAGACATTCAGAAAAGTTGACAAAGACCTGAGCCGCCGGGCTGCGCGCGGCGCTGTCGATCAGCCGGCTACCGATCTGGGCGAGTTTGCCGCCAACCTGGGCGTGAACCGTATAGGTTAGTACCGTCTCATCCCCATCCGGCACCAGATGAATGTCTGCGCTGCCGGACGCAAAGCCTGCAATGCCTCCTTTGCCCTGACCGGAGATCCGATAGCTGTGCGGCGCGTCAATATCTGACAGCACCACAGCACCGGTGAACGTGGCTGAGACGGGTCCGATCTTGGCTGTCACCGTGGCTTCGAACCCCGTCTCCGAAGTCTTGGCGAGCGTTTTGCAACCTGGGATGCTCGCCTGAAGCACGTCGCGGTCGTTCAAGGCCCACCATACTATACCCTGCGGAGCTTTGATCCGCTGTTCTCCAGTCATTTCCACGGAGAAATCTCCCCTCCAATGGCTCAGGCAGGCGCCTGCGCCAGTCCGCGCGGAATGTTCTTTTCCGGATCAAAGAACGGCAGCGCAACGATATCTGCATCATGCGTGACGCCGTCAGGTGTCCTGATCTGCAATCTTCTTCCAACCCACGGGCCCTCCTGATGTTCGGGCTGGTCGAACAGGACGTAGCCGATGCCCTTTTCCAGCGTTGGAGACCAGTCGCCGATAGTCATCCGCGCCACCGGTGCGTCCGCTTCCAACACCACCGTCCCGACCCGAGGGATGCCCGTGGCACAGGTCAGCCCGAACAACCGCGGCCGACGGTCAGCTTTCAAAAGTGCCTCGCGGCCTACGAAGTTTGGCTGGTCGAACTCAACCAAGGCTGCGAGACCTGCATCGAAGGGCGTGGTGCCCGGATTAATGTCCATGTCGTAGTCGAGAATCCCCGCTTCGACCCGCCGAAGGGTCATCGAGCCGCCCGCCCCCATTTCCAGATCAAAGGCCTGGCCGACTTCCATGATGTAGTCCCAGAACTTGGACGGGTCATTCGCTGGATTGCCGTAGATTTCGATCCCCATTTCCCCGGTAAAGCCGGTTCTGGAAACGACAGCCTCCATGCCGTTGAAGCTGAACAGACCGGCGTTGAAATAGCCGAATTTCTCGGGCATCTGACCCGGGCAGGCCCGTTCAAGAAACTCAAGCGCCTTCGGTCCCTGGACCTGCAAGACCCGCGATTGTGGGTCGCTGACGGTCACATCCATACCGTCGGACAGCAGGTTCAGCCAGTGCTCGAACGCACCGTTGGCCTGAATATACCAGAAATGGTCCTCGGCGAGCCGGATCACCACACCGTCCATGATGATGCCACCCTGCGGCGTGCAGGCCACGGCATAGCGCGCTTTCCAGACCTTGAGGTCAGAGATACGGCGGGTCAACGCCCGCTCCAGCAGTCTGATCGCGTCCGGGCCTTTGATGGAGATGGGCTTTTCTGGCACATCATAAAGCATGATGCCGCCCCGTAGCTTCCAATAATGCCGGATGACATCCTCGCCAAACGATACCGGATAGAGCCGCGTATTGTAGATGCCGAAGATGGTCGCTTCCGTTGCCCATTTGTCGAAGTAGGGCGACTTGTCGAACCGTTTGCAGTTCAGGTGCACGACGGTATGCGAGTTGGCGTGGATCACTTTGTCGAAGTGGGGTGAGCGGGTTGCGTCCTGCATGATACGACTCCAGCATGATTTAAAACTGCACCCGCCGTCGGTCCGTTAGATTCGGAATTGCACGGCAAGTGCGCGGCGCAACGGGGGCTGACACAACCGCTATAAAGTCGGGCGCGGCGCTGAGGAAACCGGATTATCTCTGCCCACGGATTAGGAAATCTGACTCCTGAAGGGGCAACAAAGTTGCAAGGTTTTGCCGGAAAGCTCCAGCAGCGCAGGACAATTGCACTGAGCATTGCCCTGCGCGTGCGGCAGTATCAGGACCGGATCGGACTATTTATTGAGCGGCCCTGGCCGAACCTGAACTCATTGAGGCGGGCATGCAAAGCTGCGGCAATCCGGCAGGGCAAATGCCCTGCAGAAATGGAAAAAACCGGAAACCGCGACAAGATGCGGTTTCCGGCGGAGGTGGCGGCGAAGGCCCTTTGTGAGGCGCACCGCAGGGAGTGGGTCTATTCCATCCAGGGTTTCCAGACGGCTTCGTTGGCTGATAGCCAGACTTTGGCCGCCTCCTTTGGCAACATGCGGGCGACATCAACCAGCTTTGCCATCTCTGCAATCTGGGCGTTCGAGAACGAAATCCTGGTCAGTATTCCGAATGCGCCTGGCCATTTATTCTGCATGCCCGACCAAGCTGCCTTTTTGAGGTAGCCGTTCTTCGGCGCGCCGTAATCATGAACCGGAAACTCGATAAACTTGCCGGGGTTTACAGCCTCGATGAAGTTCGGCGTCCAGTTTTGCAGGACAATGGCCCGACCGTGTTTCTCCGCCGTGCCGATTGCTGCCCACAGGGCGTCAGCTGATGCCGCATGCATCATTGTGAAGTTGAGGCCCAAAGCCTCGATCTTTTCTGTGTGGTGCTGCGGCCAGTTCTTTCGTCCCGCCAGAAACACGCCCCTTCCGGAGGAGTCCGGCGTCGCAAACTTGTCTGCATAGGCATTTAGCGCCTGCCAGTCCGGCAGTCCTGGGCACATCTCTCCGACGAAATTCGGATACCACCAGTCTTCGCGGGTTGTGGCCGCATGCGACCCGGAATCCACTACACCTCCAGTTTCGACTGCTGACGTGAATAAATTATGAAACACCCCTTCCCAGACCTCGGCCTCAAAA
>JAAFHX010000052.1:14382-20954 GCA_013297695.1 Rhodobacterales bacterium
GCCGATGTGTTCAAGGATATAGCCTATGACATGGCTCATCACGATTTGGCTGGACCAGTTGTGCGTAGCAATGACGATCGGATCAGCACTATCGGAAGCTGAGGCAATGGTTGGCGCGACCAATACAGCCATCAAGGGTTTCCTTATATTCATCCCTGCACGTGGGAATTGAAGAACGCAGGCAACTGGCCCGGTTCGGAAGTCCGATTTTCTGGCGGTGTCATGTAGATCAAGTCGCAAATCCGAACACGGTCCTAACTCCTGATCCGTAACCGAAGCCTGTCCAGGAACACGGCGGCGATCACGATGATCCCGAGGACGACTTGCTGCAGAAAGCCGTCGATCCGTGTAAGGTTCATTCCGATCGACAGAACCGACACCAGAAGCCCGCCCATAACCACATGGATGATCCGACCTTCTCCACCGCGCAGCGACACTCCGCCCGCGACGGCCGCCGCAATGCTGAGCAAAACCAGTCCGCCCCCGGTGCTGGGCTCCCCTGTGCCGGTGCGCGCGGTCATCAGGATCGCACCGACCGCCGTGATCAGCGAACACAGAACGTAGGACATCATGATGTGGCGCCGCCAAGGCAGACCTCCCACCTCTGCGGCACGGGTGTTTGATCCCACAAGGTACAGGCTGCGGCCAAGCACGGTATGGTTGAGGATGATGTAGGACACGCCAAGGATCAGCAGACAAACCGCGACCGGCGGCGACAGAAAGCCGAACCATGCGCCGTCCTGTCCGAGGAAGGTGGTAAGTTCAGCCGGGATGCCGAAGACTGGAAAGCCGCCCGACACCGTGGTGGCGATCCCAAAGGCAATGCCCTGCATCCCCAGTGTGACGACGAATGGGTTGATGTCGAAAAACGCCACCAGCGTCCCGTTTACCACACCCGCAATGACGCCAAACGCCAGCGCCGTCAGGATGCCGGCCGACAGCGCCAGCAGCACAGGCCCTTGACCTTCCGGTGCGATGGCCACCATCACCATCGCACTAATAACGCTGATCGCGGACACGATGACCCCCATCGACAGATCGAAGCCGCGCGTCAACAGCACAAACATCTGTGCCGCAGCCAAAACGATCAGATAGCTCGCCTGCTCTGCGATGTTCAGCGCGTTCTGGACGGTCAGGAAAACCGGCTCAACTGCGCCGAATCCTAGGCACAGGGCCACCAAGATTACCGGCAGAAAGCCATAGTTCGCAAAGAACCGCAGAAGGCGGGTCCATGCACCGGGTCCGATTGCCGGTCGGAGTGCGGTCCTCTCGGTCATCGCTTGCCCTTTCTGGTCTGAAAACGTTCGATCCCGACTGCCAAAATGATGATCACACCGACCACTATCGTCTGCAGCTTGCTGTCAACTCGCAGCAGGTTCAGGGCGTTGCTGATCAGCGCCAAAAACAGGGCCCCCAACGCCACCATTTCGACCCGGCCCACTCCGCCGCGCAGCGAGACGCCGCCGATGACCGCCGCAGCAATGCTTTCCATCATCAGCGTAGAGCCCAGCGTCGCTTCCCCTGAACCGACACGGGCAGTCAACAGAACGCCCGTCAACGCCGCAAGCAGCGAACAAAGCGTGTAGGTTACAACCACCATGAAGGCGACCCGGACCCCCGACACCCGGGCCGCATGTTCGTTGCTGCCAATGGCATACACATAACGGCCATAGCGGGTCTGGTTCATCACCCACCACAGCACCGCCAGCAGAATCGCCGTAAAGTAGATAATCACCGGTACGTTGAAGACCCGCAACCTTTCGAAATCATGGGTGAAAAGGTCCGGCATCCCGTAAATCGGCACACCCTGCGTCAGATAAAGCGCAAGGCCCGACGCGATCGACAGCGTCCCCAGCGTCACCATGAAGGGGTTGACCTTCATCCGCGCCACCACCAATCCGTTCAGCAGGCCCACGGCGGCACCAGCCGCCAGCCCCGCACCAGCCCCAAGCAAAGTGACGAGCAAGGGCGACTCCGGAAAGACCCCCAGCAGCACGCCCATTGATAACGCGGTGGTCACACTGGCCAGCGCGACAACTGCGCCCACGGCAAGATCGAATCCGCCAATGATCAGCACCAGCATCTGCCCGCAGGCGATCAGCATCAGGAAGGATGCGTTGCGCAACACATTGATCAGATTGCCGATCCGTAGGAATTTCGGCTCAAGGAACCCCAAGACAACACACAGCGTTACGATCAGCAGTGGCAGCAATCCGATTGCCAGGATCCGCTGCAGGCTTTGCCTTATGCCGCCAGCGGCACCTTGGATTTCCGGAATGGCGTTGCCTGGATCGGTCATATTGTACCCGGAGCCCCGACCCCAACAGTTGTGGCGGGCTTGCGATCAAAGAAGTGCGACAGGATCGCGGCTTCGGTGATCTCTAACCCGCGCAGTTCCACGACCAAGCGCCCGCCGCTCATCACATAGGCCCGGTTCGAAAGGTACACGACTTCATGCAGCTCCGAAGAGATCACCACCACGGCCGCCCCGCTCTCGGCCACCTCCTTGATCAACTTGTAGATCTCGGCTTTGGCACCGACGTCGATGCCGACCGTCGGTTCGTCGAAAAGATAGACCTTGACCTCGCGCGCGATGCCGCGCGCGAGCATGACCTTTTGCTTATTGCCCCCCGACAGGAATTCCACCCGCTTTTCCGGGTCAGGCGGCGCTAGCCCAAGCTTTGCGATCATCTCGCGTGCACGATCCTTTTCCCGGCGCAATCGCAGAAATCCGCTCTTGACGAAATCGGGCAGGTTCAGGGCGGCCAGCGTCATGTTTTCGCGCACCGGCCGAGCCAGGGCCAGACCCTCGGCGACACGGTCCGATGGGAAATAGCACAGCCCGCTCTGCAGCATCGTGGCAGGCGACGGCTGGGTAACCTGCTGTCCCTCCAGCATGATTGCGCCCGACTGGACCTCGTTTAGCCCGAAGATCGCCCGGGCCAGTTCGGACTTACCGCAGCCGACGAGGCCCGCGATACCGACCACCTCGCCCGCCTGCACGGTGAAATCCGCCTCGCGAACCAGACCATCCGCCGTGGTTAGCCCACGGGTTTCCAGCATCACCCTGCCAGGCCGGTGGGCGATGTCGGGAAACATCGCGCCAAAGCTGCGCCCGATCATCATCTCGATCAGCTTCGTCTCGCTGACCGCAGCCGCCTCGACCGTGCCGACGCGCCTGCCGTCGCGCAACACAGTCACCCGGTCTGCCAGCCGCTTGATTTCGACCATCCGGTGCGAGACGTAAACGATCCCGACTCCCTTGCGCTTCAGATCGGCGATGATTTCGAACAGCCGTTCCGTCTCGCGCTCGCTCAGCGAGGCGGTCGGCTCGTCCAAGATCAGCACCCGGATATCCTGCAACAACGCCTTGGCAATCTCGGTCATCTGCTGCTCAGCCCGCGACAGGGTCGATACCTTCGCCCGGGGTGGCAAGTCAAAGCGCAGATCTGCTAGCACGCGCGCGACCCGTGCGCGCATTTCCGCCTTGTCGAGAATTCCGCCCCGGCAAATTTCGCGCCCTAGGAACAGATTTTCCTCGATTGTCAGGTCCGAGGCCAGGCTGAATTCTTGAAAGACTGGACAGATGCCAATTTCGCGGGCGCGATGCGGCGAAAGGTCGGTCAATGCCTGGCCGCAATAGGCATAGGTACCGCCGTCATGGTGATGCGTGCCTGCCATCACGTTGATCAGGGTCGATTTTCCGGCTCCGTTCTCGCCGAACAGAACATGCACTTCGCCGGGGTTCAGCGTGAAGTCGATCTGATCCAAAGCCAGAACGCCGGGGAACCGCTTCTGGATGCCGGTCATCTCAATCAGTGGCGGGGCAGGCGCGATACCGTGGGACGAGACAAGATGAAGGGCGAAAGGCATGTTTCACAATCCCCGGAGGCTTGGTAGCTCGGACAGCGCGCGAAGCACGTCGCTTTTGGCGGACCATCCCGACCGTGGAACACGCCACGGTCGGGATGGGTGGGTCTGTAGGGAACCGAATTTCACTCCACCGTATAGACGACGTCCCAGCCCGCAGGTGTCGTGAACTTGGACATGTCATGGGTTTCGATGAACGCCTTGTCGATCCAGATCGGCGGCATCCGGAAGCGTTTGCCCACGGCCTCCCCTTCGGCCAGCCGGATGGCCAGGTCCATCGCCACTGCTGCCTCGACCACCATCGGGTTCGATGCAAAGCCCAGAACCTTTCCGTCAAGGACGCCCTGATAGGCACCTTCGGTCAGATAGAACGCGGCAACATCAACTTTTCCGGCCAACCCGGCCTGTTCCAGAGCGCCTGGCGCCACTTCGGCCATTGTCGGCACGCCGACAAAAGCGTCGATGTCGTCGTAGGTCTGCAAGGCATCCTCGACCAGTTTCAGCTGCTCGCTCTTGCCGGTCTCGCCGTACTTGACTTCGACGATCTCTACCCCGGTGTCCTTGAAAGCGTCGGCCCAGCCGGTGACGGCCTGCTCTGCCCAACCGGCACCTGCGACGCCGGCAAAGTTGATGACGCGAGGATGATCCTTGCCCTGCGCCTTGAAGTGTTCAACCAATGCACGCCCGGCCACGCCCGCATCAACGTTGTAGTCGCCAAACACCGCGGCATCGAGTTCGACGCCAGAGATCGGGTTCCCGACGGCGACAACCTTGATCCCCTTACCACGCGCCTCTTCGATCTTCGGCTTCAGCGCACCCTCCGAGATAGCGGCGATCAGGATGCCATCGACGCCCAAAGCGACGCAATCGTCGAATTGCGACAGCTGCTTGTTCAACTCGGTATAGCCACCTGCCTGGAACAGAGAAGCTTTGACACCCTGGCGTTTCGCTTCCGTCATTGCACCGTAAGCGATGCCGACCCACCACGTGTCCTTCAGATGGGGTAGAAGCACGCAGATATCCCATTTCTGGGTGACGGGTTCCAGACGCGGAACATAGTCGAACGTTTCGACCTGGTCGTCCGTGATCCGTTCGGCCGAATTCGGCCACCAGACCCAAGCGTCCTCTGCCGCGACCATCCCCGCCATCGCGGACGCCGCCACCGCAGTTGTCACCAACAGCATTGCACTTCGCAGCTTCGTCATGTCATCCCTCCCAGTAGCGTTATTCTTGCCATAGTCCTCTTGTCGAATGGCAGCGCCGGTCAGGGCGCCCGTGCCGTTGATCAGCTTTTCTGGCCATCGCGTGAAGCGAACTGGTCAGTTGCAATGCCCTCGACTGAGTGTCTGTAAGAAAAACACCTGCGATCCTTGGGCTTCCTTGCTGCAGTTTCAGCCGGCCTGCCAAAAAAGTATGCTGTTCCGGAACCCGGTTGAAAACGCGTTTAATCTGACTTGATGGTTTAGAAAATCTATCCGGGATGCGATTAGGGACGGCGTTTTTGCCATCTCTTCACCAACTTTAATCCAGTCTCGCTGGCCGAGAGGCAGGGGATCTGCCAAGGACGAAAGATAGCCCGACAGTGGCGACTAGGTGGCAAACCAGCCTCGGAGTCCGGTCCCGGCGGGCGGTTGTGAACCGGGGCGGCGACACGATCAAGGGTGTACGGATGGTTCCGGAGCGTCTTGCTGAATGATCCAGGCCAGGAACTGGGTGACGCAGGGGCGGCTCATCGCCTCAGAAGAGGTCACCACGTCGTAGCCAATCTTTGGCGTGGCACAGACCTGAAACGGATCGACCAGCAGTCCAGAGTCTATCAAGTGTTTCAGAACAGGAAGGCTTCCCAGAATCATCCCTTGCCCGGCTATCGCCGCCTGAAGAGCGATGTTGTAGTCGTTGAATTTGACCCCTGGCCCCGGCGTGATATGCCCCGCGCCGACCGCGTCCAGCCAGGTGCGCCAGAGATTCCACTTCCTTGTGTTTGTTGCCCATTCGAACTCGGACAAATCCCAGCGCAGCATGGCCACATGTTGCAGATCCTCAAGTCTGGTGATCGCTGGCGGGCCCTCAGCCAGACGCGGGCTGCACAAGGCAACAAGACGCTCGTCAAACAGTCTGTGCGCGATCAGATCGCCGTGATCCTCGACCCCGAACCGGATTCCCACATCGGCAAAGCCGGTCTTCAGATCGACCACATCCGTAGAGGCATGCACCAGAACCTCGACCTCTGGGCTGACAGACTTGAAACCATGCAGCCTTGGGGCCAGCCATGACGACGCAAGTGATGGATCGACTGAGATGACCAGGCGGTTGGAGTCCTTGGCGCTTCGCATCAGTTTGACGGCCGAAAACAGATGCTGAAACGCGATCTGCAGGTCAACGCATCCTTTTGCGCCGACCTGCGTCAGCTCCATCCCGCCAGCGCGCCGTTCCAACAAAGGCACGCCAATTGCCAGTTCAAGTTTGCCCACCAGTTGCTTGACCGCGGCAGGCGTAACCGACAGCTCGTCGGCGGCCTTCGTGAAGCTACGCAATCGGGCCGTCGCCTCGAAGGCCCGCAAGGCGTTCAGCGAAGGCAGCCAGTCGCTCATGGGTTAAGATAAACTAAAGATTGCATGAAGGTGATATGTCTTCCAAGCTGGGCATGGAGTCAATAGACAAGACGGCATGTCGCCCGCAACGCTCTACCCCAGCAGGGCTGT
>JAAFHX010000053.1 GCA_013297695.1 Rhodobacterales bacterium
GCCCCGCGCCGCCGCATAGGCAATCGTCGCACCATCGGGCGACCAGCCGTGCCACCAGCTTGGGGCGTTGTGCGTGACCGGTTCCGGTATCCCGCCCGCAAGCGCAATGGTGAAAATCTCGGACCCCCGCCCGGTATGCGACGACAGGATGATCCGGCGGCCATCCGGCGAAAAGCCGTGGTCGTTGTTGCAGCGCACGGCCTCGCCGCTGTCGATCAGATGCAGGTCGGGCCGGTCCAGCGGCACGCGGTACAGCCGCCCGTCGCCGTTCACCATCAGCCAGCCGTCGGGGTGCCAGTTCGGCGCCTCGATCAGGCGCGCGGTCTGCAGCACGGGCGTCGTGCGACCTGTGGCCAGCGTGTAGATTTCCAGAAAGCTGCGCATGGGGCCTCTGCCTTTTCAGTTGCCGCAGGGTCACCCCGAAGTCAGCCCCAAGTCAACAGCGCCGCCTTCAGCGCACGCACCCTGTCCGCGCTGGTCACCCGGGGCGCGCCGAACCCCAGAGGTGCCGAAACGCCGGGGACGCTGCACGAGGCGTGGACCTCGGAAACCCCCAGAGCGCGCAGCAGCCCGACTGTTTCCGCCGTAACGCCCGCCCCGGGCATGATCGGAACGCGCCCCCCGGCGGCGGCGATCATGGCCGCCAGCCTTGCCAGACCCTGCCCGGCGCTGGCCGCGCCGCCTGACGACAGGATGCGCTGAAAACCAAGTCCCACTGCCATTTCGACTGCCGCCCCGACATCGTCGCACAGGTCCACCGCTCGGTGCAGCGTCATGTCCAGCCCCTGCGCCGCCGCGACCAGATCGGCCAGCACCCCTTGGTCCAGCGCGCCCGCCCGCGCGGCCCCCAGGACCACGCCCGCCAGCCCCGCCGCCCTCGCGGCGGCAATATCGGCGCGCATGACGGCAACCTCGTCGGCCGAAAAGGCGAAATCGCCGGACCTTGGCCGGATCATCGCCAGAACCGGCACCCCGCATCCGGCTGCAGCCTGCATCAGCCCGGCCGAGGGTGTCAGACCGCCCACCTCAAGCGCGGAACACAGTTCGATCCGGTCGGCCCCGCCCCGAACTGCGGCCCGCACCCCGGCAGGATTGTCCACGCAGACCTCAAGCACCGCCCTAGGCATGCGGCACCTCGGCATGACCGGCCAGCGAGGCCCCGATCAGCCCCGGCTCGACCGGCAGTTCGGCAGGCACCAGAAGGGGCCGGTCGGTGGCCCGCAGGACCTTGGCGCGCAGCGCACCATCCAGCACGGCAATCAGGTCGGGCGCGTTCGACAGCCCGCCGCCCACCGGCACGATGGACGATCCCGTGACGTTCAGCACCATGGCCAGCGGGCCGCTGACCAGATCGGCCCAGACCGCGACCGTCTCGACCGCCGCTGCGTCTCTCGCCCGCCAGGCCGCGACAATGGCCTGAGACGGCTCCGCCTGCCCCGTCAGAAAGCGGTGAAGCCGTTCGATCCCGCGTGCGCCGCCAATGGTGTCTACGCAGCCCGCCTGCCCGCAGCCGCAGGCGAACCACGGCACGCGGGCCGCGTTCAGCACCGGGCCATGCCCCCATTCCCCGGCAAAGCCGCCCGCGCCGGTCACGATGCGCCCGTCGATCACCAGCCCGCCGCCGACCCCGGTGCCCAGGATCACCCCGAACACGTTGCGATGTCCGCGCCCGGCCCCGCGCCCCGCCTCGGCCAGCGCAAAGCAGTCGGCGTCATTGCCGATCCAGACCGGAAGGCCCAGCACCCCGGCCAGATCGCGCGCCGCCCGGCGGCCATCCAGACAGGGAATGTTGGCGATCTTCATCTGGCCCGTGTCCGGGTCTGTCACGCCCGCGATGGAGATCGCAATCCGCCGCGCCCCGCCCGCAAACCCGGCAAGAACGGCGGCAAAGGCGGCAAAGTCGGTCAGGGGCGTCGCGGCGTCGCCCTGAACGGTCACGACACCGGGCGCATCCGACCGCGCCGCCTTGATCCGCGACCCGCCGATATCGAAACAGGCAAGCATTCCCGGCCCCTCCCCGCCCTGCAGCCATAGCATCCCGATGGGGGGATCGGGTAGCGGCCTTGCGCTTGACAGCCGCCCGCCCCCGGACCATCACCGCCGAAACAAGGAGACCCCCATGCCCGACGACCGGCTGATCGTGGCGCTTGACGTGCCGAACATCGTGCAGGGGCTGGACCTGGCAGCCCGAATCGGCGACGCCTGCGGCTTTTACAAGATCGGGCTGGGGATGCTGACCGGGGGCGGCTTTGCGCTGGCCAACGAGCTGAAGCAGGAACAGGGCAAGCGGATTTTCCTTGACCTCAAGCTGTTCGACATCGGTGCCACGATCGAGGCGGCAGTGCGCGGGATCACGCAGCATGACCTTGATTTCCTGACCGTCCATGGCGACCCGCAGGTGGTGCGGGCGGCAGCCGAAGGGCGGGCGGGCAGGGGGTTGAAAATACTGGCGGTGACGGTGCTGACCTCGCTTGACCGCGCCGATCTGGATGCGAACCTGATCCGCCCCGGCGATCTGGCCGAAATCACGCTGGAGCGTGCGGCCCGCGCGCTGGAGGCCGGGGCCGACGGCGTGATTGCCAGCCCGCAGGAGGCGGCGGCGATCCGCGCCCTGCCGCAGGCGGCGGGGCGGCTGATCGTGACGCCCGGCGTGCGGCCCGCAGACAGCGCCCCGGGCGACCAGAAGCGCACCGCCACACCCGCACAGGCGATCCGCGACGGGGCAGACCATATCGTCGTGGGCCGTCCGGTCTGGCAGGCCGCCGACCCGCGCGCGGCGGCGGCGGCAATCATCAGAGACCTTGCCTGATGCTGTGACGTGCTTGTTGTGCGGCAGCGGCTGCGGCTAGATGTGCCCGGCACCTTTCGGCGTGCCGGTTCAGGGCGGAGAGCGGCGGATGGCGACAGAAGACATCGTCAAGGGGGCGGTGGAGCCGATCATCCAGACGGTCGACCAGACCCTTGCCTTCGGTCTGGTCAAACCCGGGCCGGTCGAGGAACTGGCCTTTGCCATGATCGTGTTCGTCCTGATCGTCGGGGTGCACGGCTGGTCGATGACGCGGATTTCGCGGCTGTTTTCCTGGCAGTTGGCACGGCTGCCCGCCCGGGCGGCGCAGTGGAGGGTGAACGCGCTGATGGGTGTCACGATTTCCCTGCTGGCGGTCACTCATCTGGCGGAAACGTTGCTCTGGGCGATTCCGATCTGGGCCTCGGGGCTGATTCCGACCGGGCGTGACAGCTATTACTTCGTTCTGGAAACCTACACGACGCTTGGTGATTCCAACATTGCCCTGCCGCAGGCATGGCGGCTGATCGGGCCGATGATCGCGATTTCGGGGCTGTTCACCTTCAGTTGGACCGGATCGGTGCTGGTCTTCGTGGTGGGTGAAACCAGCCGCCGCCATTCGTCCGACCTGCACCGCGCCGCCAGCCGGTCAAAGGACCACGACGGTTGATCCGTCCCGATTCCCGGTGCACTGTCAGTTGTCGTTGATGTCGCGGTCCCACCGCTTCACTTCGCCCAGGTTCTTGCCGAAGGCGCGCCGCAGCACGATCCAGCCTGCCACCGACAGCGCGGCAAAGACCACCAGGGCCAGCGGCAGGCTGCCGCCAAGCGCCCCGGCCCAGATCAGCCCGCCGGTCGCCACGGCGGCCACTGCAAATCCGGCAAAGATGTAGCCCGGCAGCACGACCTCCAGGATCGCCAGCCCAAGGCCCGCCACCATCCAGTGCCACCATTCGCCTGCCATCAGACGCGCCCCTTCAGCATCTTGAATGCATCGCCGAAGGCATCGAGTGCCTGGGCCGGCACGATGATCGTCTGCTTGCCCGTGCCCTGGCCCACCGCGGTCAGCGCCTCCACCTGTTTCAGCGCAACCTGATACTGCGCCGCCTCGATCCCGTTTTCCTTGATCGCCACGGCGATCACGCTGGTCGCATAGGCCTCGGCATCGGCCAGGATGCGGCGGGCCTTGGCCTCCTGTTCGGCGGCATAAAGCTCGGCGTCGGCGTTCAGTTCGACCGCGCGCTTCTTGCCTTCGGCCTCTGTCACCAGCGCCCGGCGCGCGCGTTCGGCGTTCAACTGCTGCAGCATCGCGGTGCGGGTGGCGTCGTCCAGGTTCACGTCGAGTATCTCGGCCCGCGTCACCTCGATGCCCCAGTCATCGACCAGAAGGCGCACCTGTTCGCGGATGTTCTGTGCCACTTCGGCGCGGTTCGATTGCAGGTGGTCCAGTTCCATCTTGCCGATCTCGGACCGGACGATGCCTGCGACCGTGGTGGCAATGGCCGCATCGACGTCGCGGATGCGGTAGACGGTCTTTTCCGGCTCGGTGATGCGGTAGAAGACGCTGGTTTCCACCTTGACCAGAACGTTGTCGGTGGTGATTGCGTCCTGATGCGCGGTCGGCAACTGCCGTTCCAGCACCGAAACCTTGTGCGCCACCCGGTCAAGGAAGGGCACGATGAAGTTGATCCCCGGCCCCAGCACCTTGTTCAGCCGCCCGAACCGTTCGACCACGAATTTCTGGCTTTGCGGCACGATCTTGATGCCCAGAAACAGGCTGAGAAGGATAAAGGCCGCAATTGCCAGCAGAACGGCATTCGCGCCCAGAAAATCAGTCGGCTGCACTGTGCGGCTCCTTCCGTTCGCGGCAAGTCTGCCGCGTCACCTTGCGCCCGTCGGCGTGGGCATGCAACTGCGGGCTCAGCGCCGGATGCTGGCCGTGACGTAGTTGCAGGACAGATCGCGGGACGACAGGCTCCATGACCAGGACAGCGGGTTGAAGACCATTCCCTTGCGATCCACCGGGTCCAGCCCCGCGCGGCGGAGCAGGTCGCAAAGCTCGTCGGGGGTGATGAACTTTGCCCAGTCATGCGTGCCTTTGGGCAGCCAGCGCATCACATGTTCGGCCCCGACGATCGCCATGAGATAGCTTTTCGGGTTGCGGTTCAGCGTGGAACAGACCATCAGCCCGCCGGGGCGCAGCAGGTCATGGCAGGCAGTCAGGTAGGCCAGCGGATCTGACACATGTTCCACCACCTCCATGTTCAGCACCACATCGAACCGTTCGCCCGCCGCCGCCATGTCCTCGGCGGTAGTGTGGCGATAGTCGATGGTCAGGCCCGACTGTTCGGCATGCAGCCGTGCCACGGGGATGTTGCGCGGGGCGGCGTCAGCGCCCACAACCTCTGCCCCCAACCGTGCCATCGGTTCCGACAAAAGGCCCCCGCCGCAGCCGATATCCAGAATCCGCAGGTCGGCAAAGGGCTGTGGTGCCGCAAGGTCCCGGTCGAACTCGGCGGCGATCTGGGTGGTGATGTAGTCCAGCCGGCAGGGGTTCAGCATGTGCAGCGGCTTGAACTTGCCCTGCGGGTTCCACCATTCGGCTGCCATCGCCTCGAATTTTGCGACTTCGGCAGGATCAATCGTGGTCTGCATGGCGAATTCCTTGCGGTTTGGCATCTGGAAGGGCACAGTTCACCGAGTATATAGGGCGATGATGGACCAGAGATCAGGCCAAAAGCGCGCAGTAGAATTCCTTTACCCGCCGATCGATCCCTTCGATCAGCGCATCATCGACATGGGCGATGGCCATCGCATCTATGTCGAACAGTGCGGCAACCCGCAGGGCATACCGGTTGTCGTGCTGCACGGCGGGCCGGGGGGCGGCTGTTCTGCGGCCATGCGGCGCTACTTCGACCCGGCGGTGTTCCGTGTCGTGCTGTTCGACCAGCGCGGCTGCGGCCGGTCGCGCCCGCATGCCAGCGTCGTGGCGAACACCACCTGGCATCTCGTGGACGATATCGAGACGATCCGCAACGACCTGCGCATTGATCGCTGGATCTGCTTCGGCGGCAGTTGGGGGGCCACGCTGGCCCTGATCTATGCCATCCGGCACCCCGCCCGCGTGGCGCATCTGGTGTTGCGCGGCGTGTTCCTGATGACGCAGGCGGAACTGACGTGGTTCTATGGCGGCGGGGCGGGGGCGTTCTTTCCCGACCTCTGGGCGCGGTTCGTGGGGCCCATCCCCGAAGACGAACGCGGCGATCTGATCGCCGCCTATCACCGGCGTCTGTTCTCGGGCAACCTGATGGAAGAAACGCGGTTCGGGCGTGCCTGGGCCAACTGGGAAAACGCGCTGGCCTCGGTCCAGCATGACGGACCGATGGGCGAAAGCCCGGCAGAATATGCCCGCGCCTTTGCCCGGCTGGAGAATCACTATTTCCAGAATGCGGGTTTTCTGGACCATGACGGCTGGATCATGGCCGAACGCTGGCGGATCGAACATATCCCGGCCAGCATCGTGCAGGGCCGCTATGACATGATCTGCCCGCCGCAAGCGGCCTGGCGGCTGGCGGACGGCTGGTCGAAGGCCGAACTGAAGCTGATCCCGATGGCCGGTCACGCATTGTCAGAACCCGGCATCTCGGCCGAGCTTGTGCGATTGATGGACGGGCTGCGCGGCTGATCCCGGCATCGGGCCTTGCATCCTGCGCCATTCGGGCCTATCTGCGTCCTCACAGCGCGGTTCGGGGTCCACACCCGGGCCCACCGGATCGCAGGACGGGCCGCTGGCCCGTTTTTTCATTTCTGGAACCCCGTCATGTCCGACCTGATCGCCAAGACCGCCATCGACCGCCGCCTTGCGGATATCGTGACCCCCGCCATCGAAGGGCTGGGGTTCGAACTGGTGCGCATCCGCCTGATGGGCGGCAAGACGCGCACGCTGCAGATCATGGCCGACCGCCCCGAAGGCGGCATCGTGGTCGAGGATTGCGCGCGAATCTCCACCGCCGTCTCGGCGATCCTGGATGTCGAGGACCCGGTCGAAGACAACTATATCCTTGAAGTCTCGTCGCCCGGCATCGACAGGCCGCTGACCCGGCTGAAGGATTTCGACGTCTGGCAGGGCTATGAGGCGCGGATCGAGACGCAGGAGCTGATCGACGGGCGGCGGCGCTTCAAGGGCACCCTGTCGGGAACCGAAGGCGACGAGGTGCTGATCGAGATCGAGGATGCCGGGGCACCGGTGACCATCGGGTTGAAGTTCGACTGGCTGGCCGATGCAAAGCTGGTCCTGACCGATGATCTGATTGCCGAGATGCTGCGCCAGCGCAAGGCGTCGGGCGTGATCGACGAAACGGAATTCGACGAGATCGAGACAACCGAGGGCGACGAGGACGGGGACGACCCCGCCGCGCCCGAGACGAAACACTGACGATAGGGGACAACCATGGCGATCACCTCTGCCAACCAGCTTGAACTTCTTCAGACCGCCGAGGCGGTCGCGCGCGAGAAGATGATCGACCCCGATCTGGTGATCGAGGCGATGGAGGAAAGCCTGGCCCGCGCGGCCAAGTCGCGCTATGGCGCGGAACTGGACATCCGCGTGAAGATCGACCGCAAGACCGGACGCGCCGCCTTTACCCGCGTGCGGACCATCGTCGAGGATGAGGCGGTCGAGAACTATCAGGCGCAACTGACCGTCGCGCAGGCCAGAGGGCTGATCGACGACCCGCAGGTGGGCAAGCTGATCATCGACGAGGTGCCGCCGGTCGATCTGGGCCGCATCGCCGCGCAATCGGCCAAGCAGGTGATCCTGCAGAAGGTGCGCGAGGCCGAGCGCGACCGCCAGTATGAGGAATTCAAGGACCGCAAGGGCCAGATCCTCAACGGCGTGGTCAAGCGCGAGGAATACGGCAACATCATCGTTGATCTGAACGGGCGCGGCGAGGCGATCCTGCGGCGCAACGAAAAGATCGGTCGCGAAAGCTATCGGCTGGGCGACCGCATCCGCGCCTATATCAAGGATGTGCGCCGTGAACCGCGCGGTCCGCAGATTTTCCTGAGCCGCACGGCGACCGAGTTCATGGCCGAACTGTTCAAGATGGAAGTGCCCGAAATCTACGACGGCATCATCGAGATCAAGGCCGTGGCCCGCGACCCCGGCAGCCGGGCCAAGATCGCGGTCATCAGCTATGACAACTCGATCGACCCTGTGGGGGCCTGCGTCGGCATGCGCGGCAGCCGGGTGCAGGCCGTGGTGAACGAGTTGCAGGGCGAGAAGATCGACATCATCCCGTGGAACCAGGATCAGGCGACGTTCCTTGTGAACGCGCTGCAGCCCGCCGAAGTGTCCAAGGTCGTCATCGACGAGGAGGCGGGCAAGATCGTGGTCGTGGTGCCGGACGAACAGCTTTCGTTTGCCATCGGACGGCGCGGGCAGAACGTGCGGCTGGCCAGCCAGCTTACGGGTCTCGACATCGACATCATGACCGAATCGGACGAAAGCGCCCGCCGCCAGGCCGAATTCGCCGAGCGTACCAACCTGTTCATGGAGGCGCTGGATATCGACGAGATGATGGCGCAGCTTCTGGTCTCGGAAGGGTTCACCAATCTGGAAGAGGTGGCTTACGTCGATCAGGAAGAACTGCTGTCCATCGACGGGTTCGACGAGGCGACCGCCGAGGAACTGCAGGCCCGGGCCCGCGACCAGATCGAGGCGGCAAACAGACGCGCGCTGGATGCCGCCATGGCCCTGGGGGTCGAGGACAGCCTGATCAACTTCGAAGGGCTGACCCCGCAGATGCTGGAGGCGCTGGCGAAAGACAACATCAAGACGCTGGAAGACTTTGCGACCTGCGCAGACTGGGAACTGGCCGGCGGCTGGACCACCGAGAACGGCCAGCGCAAGAAGGACGAAGGCGTGCTGGAGAAGTTCGACGTCAGCCTGGAAGAGGCGCAGCATCTGGTGATGACCGCGCGGGTCATGCTGGGCTGGGTCGATCCGACCGAACTCATGGCCGATGAAGGCGATGAGGATGCAGAAGACGACGGCGACGAGGAGGCCGAGGCCTGAGCCAGGCCTCGGATCACCGGGAATGACCCGCGGCGGGCGCAACAAGGATCAGGACGAGCCGGAACGCAAGTGCATCGTGACCGGGGAAAGCCAGCCGAAAGGCGGGTTGATCCGGTTCGTCGTGGGGCCCGAAGAGCAGGTCGTGCCCGATCTCTTGGGTCGCCTGCCGGGGCGCGGGTTCTATGTGACGGCCCGTCGGTCCGCGTTGGAAAAGGCCGTCAAGAAGGGCCTGTTCGCCCGCGCCGCCCGACAGGCGGTCAAGCTGCCCGACGGTCTGGTGAACGAGATCGAGGACCAGCTTGCCCGGCGGGTGGTTGACCTGATCTCGCTCGCCCGCAAGGCGGGAGATGCGGTGATGGGGTTCGAAAAGGTGAAGGATTGGCTGGAAAAGGGTCGGGCGGCGGTGCTGATCCAGGCCAGCGACGGGTCAGAGCGCGGCAAGACCAAGCTGCACGCCCCGCCCGGCGAGACAAGTTTCATCGGCTGTCTGACGGCCCGGGAATTGGGTTTGTCCTTCGGGCGTGAACATGCAATACACGGCGCGCTTGCTTCTGGCGGACTCACCCCCCGTGTTGTAGAGGAAGCGGCAAAGCTTGCGGGGTTGCGCGAGCAGATCGACGGCATGGCCGTCACGAAGGATACGAAGAACGCATGAGCGATACTGACGGAAAGAAGCCCCTTGGCCTTGGCGGGTCACGGTCGGGTCAGGTGAAGCAGAGCTTCAGCCACGGCCGGACGAAGAACGTCGTGGTCGAGACCAAGCGCAAGCGTGTTGTTGCGCCGCCAAAGCCGGGAACGCCCGGCCAGGCCGGGCCCTCCGGCGCATCGCATTTGGGCGACCCGTCGAAACGGCCGGCGGGAATTTCCGATGCCGAGATGGAACGCCGTCTTGCGGCACTGCGCAACGCCAAGGCGCGCGAGGCCGAGGATGCGGCCCTGCGCGCGGCAGGCGAAAAGCAGCGCGAAGACGACCGCCAGCGCAAGCGCGACGAGATCGAGGCGCGCGACCGCGAGGAACGCGAACGCGTCGAGGCTGCTCGGCTGAAGGCCGAGGAAGAGGCGCGTGAAAAGGCGATTGCCGAGGCCCGCGCAAAGCGCGCCGAAGAGGCGAAGAAGTCTGCGCCCGAACCCAAGGCCGCGCCCGCCGCCGAGGAAGCGCCGACGCGCACGGCTGCTGCCGCCACGGCACCGGGGTCTGCCAAGCCGGGCCTCAGCCCGCGCAAGACCGACCGGGATCGTGATGACCGCCGCAGCGAGGGCGACAAGGCCGCCAAGGCCAAGGGCGAAACCGACCGCCGCGCAGGCAAGCTGACCCTGAACGAGGCGCTGGCCGGCGAGGGCGGACGCACGCGCAGCCTGGCCGCGATGAAGCGCAAGCAGGAAAAGGCGCGCCAGAAGGCGATGGGCTTCAACGCCAAGCCGGAAAAGATGGTCCGCGACGTGCAGTTGCCGGAAACCATCGTGGTGCAGGAACTGGCGAACCGGATGGCCGAACGCGCCGCCGACGTGGTCAAGTCGCTCATGAAGATGGGCATGATGGTGACCATGAACCAGACCATCGATGCCGACACGGCGGAACTGGTGATCGAGGAATTCGGGCACCGGGCGGTCAGGGTCTCGGACTCGGACGTGGAACAGGTGATCGAAAAGGTCCGCGACACCGACGACAACCGCGTGCCGCGCCCGCCCATCGTGACCATCATGGGCCATGTGGACCATGGCAAGACCAGCCTTCTGGACGCGATCCGCAAGACCAACGTCGTGTCTGGCGAGGCGGGCGGGATCACCCAGCATATCGGCGCCTATCAGGTGACGACCGAGAACGGCAGCACGCTGACGTTCCTGGACACGCCCGGCCACGCGGCCTTTACCTCGATGCGGTCGCGCGGCGCGCATGTGACGGATATCGTCATCCTTGTGGTGGCGGCGGATGACGCCGTGATGCCGCAGACGGTGGAAGCCATCGCCCATGCCAGGGCGGCGAAGGTGCCGATGATCGTGGCGATCAACAAGATCGACAAGAAATCGGCCGATCCAAACAAGGTCCGGACCGATCTGCTGCAGCATGAGGTCGTCGTCGAGAAGATGTCAGGCGATGTGCTGGATGTCGAGGTTTCGGCCGTCACCCGGCAGGGTCTGGACGAGCTTCTGGAAAACATTGCGCTTCAGGCCGAGATTCTCGACCTGCGGGCCAATCCGAACCGTCCGGCACAGGGCGCAGTGATCGAGGCCAAGCTGGATGTGGGCCGGGGGCCGGTGGCGACCGTTCTGGTGCAGAACGGCACACTCAAGAAGGGCGACATCTTTGTCGTCGGCGAACAGTGGGGCAAGGTGCGCGCCCTGATCAACGACAAGGGCGAGACGATCGCCGAGGCCGGGCCTTCGGTGCCGGTCGAAGTGCTGGGCCTGAACGGCACGCCGCAGGCCGGCGACACCCTGAACGTGGTGGAAACCGAGGCGCAGGCACGCGAGATCGCCGATTACCGCGAGAAGGCCGCGAAGGACAAGCGCGCCGCCGCCGGGGCGGCGACCACGCTGGAACAGCTCATGGCCAAGGCCAAGGCTGACAAGTCGGTGTCGGAACTGCCCATCGTGGTCAAGGCCGACGTTCAGGGATCGGCCGAGGCCATCGTGCAGGCGATGGACAAGATCGGCAACGAAGAGGTTCGCGTCCGCGTGCTCCACTATGGGGTGGGTGCCATCACCGAAACCGATGTGGGCCTTGCCGAAGCCAGCGGTGCCCCGGTCATCGGCTTCAACGTGCGGGCCAATGCGTCTGCACGCCAGGTGGCGAACCAGAAGGGCGTGGAGATTCGCTATTACTCGGTGATCTACGATCTGGTCGATGACGTGAAGGCCGCTGCCTCGGGGCTGCTGAAGGCCGAAGTGCGCGAAACCTTCATCGGCTATGCCACGATCAAGGAAGTCTTCAAGGTCACCGGCATCGGCAATGTCGCCGGTTGCATCGTGACCGAAGGCGTGGCCCGCCGGTCGGCCGGCGTGCGCCTGCTGCGCGACAACGTGGTGATCCACGAAGGCACGCTGAAGACGCTGAAGCGGTTCAAGGACGAGGTGAAGGAAGTCCAGTCCGGCACCGAATGCGGCATGGCCTTTGAACGCTATGACGATCTGCGCCAGGGCGACGTGATCGAGATTTTCGAACGCGAAGAGGTTCAGCGCAAGCTGGCCTGAACGATGCAGACAAGAAAAAGCCGGGCAGAAGCCCGGCTTTTTCATTTGCTGGCCAAGCCAGCGCGAAAGTCCCTGATCTCCCCCCCGGGAAATGCGTAGTCAGGACTTCCGCATTGTGCCGACGGGAAAACCGACGAAGGTCTTGCCGTCCACACGAACCACGATCTTGCCGTCCGCCAGTTGCGATACGAGTTGCCCCTGAACCGAGACGCAGGTACCCAGTGATATCGTTCTCAGCATGATCTTTCCCCCCAATCAGCGCTGCATGATCATACTGTTTCAAAATTTGTTTAAGAAAGCATCAACATTTATTCATCTGGAGCGTGTTTTTTGGCTGAAAAAGAAGGCAGTCTGCCTCGGAAGGCAGGATTTGATCCCGTTCAGAGCCAATCGCGCAGGATCGGGATCAGCGGAAGGTCGGCAGGCGGCATCGGATAGTCGCGCAAGGCGGTCGGGCGAACCCAAGCCAGAACTTGCCCTTCGCGGGGCACAGGCATGCCCTGCCACCGCCTGCAGGCAAAAAGCGGCATCAAAAGATGAAACTTTTCATAGGCATGGCTGGCAAAGGTCAGCGGCGCAAGACAGCTTTTCCAGGTCTCGATGCCCAGTTCCTCGTACAACTCACGGATGAGAGCCGCTTCGGGTGATTCGCCCGCCTCGATCTTGCCGCCGGGAAACTCCCACAGCCCTGCCATCGACTTTCCCGCCGGCCGCTGTGCCAAAAGCACACGACCGTCGGCGTCGATCAAGGCAACGGCCGCAACCAGAAGTAGATTCAAGACCGGTAATCTGCGTTTATGTCAATGTAGCGGTGGGTAAGGTCGCAGGTCCACACCGTTCTTGACGCACGCCCCAGGCCCAGATCCACCGAAATCACCAGATCGGACTTGCGCATGTAGGCCGCAGCCTCTGCCTCGCTGTAATCCGGCGCGCGCCAGCCCTTCTCGGCCACCAGAATGTCGCCGAACCGAATCGACAGCCGGTCGCGATCCGCCTCGGCCCCAGACTTGCCGACCGCAGCGACGATGCGGCCCCAATTCGGGTCCTGCCCCGCGATGGCGGTCTTGACCAGCGGGGAATTGGCGATGGACATGGCCACCCGATGCGCGTCTTGCGGTGTGACGGCCCGGGTCACGCGAATCTCGACGAACTTTGTCGCGCCCTCGCCGTCCCGCACGACCTGCTGGGCAAGGTCGGTCATCACCCCGTGCAACGCCGCCTCGAAGGCTTTCGCGACAGGTCCGCGGGCGGTGATCTCGGCGGCAAGGCTCTGGCCGGTGGCGGCAAGGATCAGCGCGTCCGACGTCGAGGTGTCACTGTCCACCGTGATGGCGTTGAACGTATCATCGACATTGCGCGACAGCATCTTCTGCAGCAACCCGGGGGCTACCCTGGCATCGGTAAAGATGTACACCAGCATGGTCGCCATGTCGGGCGCGATCATGCCCGATCCCTTGGCGATTCCCGCGATGCGGATTTCTCCGCCCTCGCCCTGCACGACCGCCGATGCCCCCTTGGGAAAGGTGTCGGTCGTCATGATCGCCCGCGCAGCCATGCCGATGGCTCCGGGCGACAGGCTCGCGGCAAGTTCATCGATCTTGGCGGCGATTCGGTCATGCGGCAGGGGTTCGCCGATGACCCCGGTCGAAGACGAGAATACCCGGGACGCCGGAATGCCCAGGGCCAGACCCACAGCCCCGGTTACCGCATCGACCGCCTTGGCTCCGGCGCTGCCGGTAAAGGCATTGGCATTGCCCGAATTGACGATGATCGCCGCGCCTGCACCGGCCGGCACGCGTTCCGCCAGCTTGGCCTGACAGTCGAGCACGCAGGCCGCGCGTGTCGACGACCTTGTGAAGGCTCCGGCCACAGCCGTTCCCGGTGCCAGCCGCACCAGCATCACGTCGGTCCGGTTGGCATAGCGCACGGCAGCCTCGGCGGCGGCGAACTCGACTCCGGCGATCACCGGCAGATCGGGAAATCCGGCAGGCGCCAGCGGCGAAACCGGGTTCGGGGCCTTCACCTTCGGGCCGGCCGCGTCGGCAACCGGGGTCGCCGCGCGCAGCCGTACCAGCTTTTTCTTCAGCGCCTTGGCCTCGGCCTTCCAGTCGGTCTTTGCCATGACGTCCCCTGCAGATCAGTTCCCCAGAAGTGTCTGATCGCGAAGCAGGGCCGGGTCAATCCCTTCGGTACGGGTGATCGTGGCGGCGTCGGTCTTCTGTTTCACGAAGGCTTCGACGGCCTGCTGTTCGATCTGCCCCGCCAGCTCGTCGCGCAGCGAATCAAGCGTGGGCGCGGCGGCGGCGCGGGTTTCGTTCAGCCTGATGATGTGCCAGCCGAACTGGGTCTGGATCGGGCCCGCGATCTCGCCCGGCTTCAGAGCCACCACGGCATCCTCGAAGGGCTTGACCATCATGCCCGGGCCAAACCAGCCCAACGAACCACCCCCGGCGGCCGAGCCGTCGGTCGAATGTGCCTTGGCAAGTTCGGCGAAATCGGCACCGGCATCGAGCTGGGCCTTGAGGTCCTTGGCCTCGGCCTCGGTCGCGACAAGGATATGCGAAGCATTGTATTCGATGCCGGGTGCCGCCGCGAGGTCCTTGACCCGCGCGTCATAGGCGGCCTGGATCGCCTGATCCGTCACCGCACCGGCGACGACGGTCTGCAGCAGCGACCCGGCAATATAGGCCCTCCGCTGGTTCTCGAGGTTGATGAGGTCGCGCTTCGAAAGATCGGGCTCGGCCACCTGCTCCAGCGCCGTCTGCTGGATCAATTGCTCCAGAATGCCGTTGTACAGCGCGTCGTCGGGCAGTTGCTGATACTGGTCGGGCAGGCTTTCGCGCATCGCGATGACATTTCCAAGCGTGATGTCGGTGCCGTTCACGGTGGCCACAACGGTTGTTGCGTCGGCTGCCTGACTGGCCGCCGGGGCCAGGGCCAGCACCGCACCGACCGACAGCGCGGCCCAGATACTCTTGATTTGCGTCATCTCACAGTCTCCTGACGGGGTCGCGTCCTCGCGCGACGTTGACACTCCACGGGTAGCCCCTTACATCGCGATGGTCGCGTGAGACGGGGTCTCCGATGCCTTCCCGGCCCTTCTAGGGAAGGCGGCAGAGGCGGGCAAGGCCGGACCGGGGCCGCACCTTCACACGATCTTGTCAGGGACGGTCAGGCGGAGAAGACATGCTGGGTTTCGGAACGCTCGCGCGGAAGGTCTTCGGCACGCCGAATGACCGCAAGGTGAAATCTGTCCGCCCGCTGGTCGCGAAGATCAACGCGCTTGAGCCGAAGTTTGCGGCGCTGACCGATGACGGGATCAAGGAAAAGACAGCCGAGTTCAAGGCACGGATCGCGGGCGGCGAAAGCCTTGATGCGCTGTTGCCCGAGGCTTTCGCCAACTGCCGCGAGGCGGCCAGGCGGGCGCTTGGCCTGCGCGCCTTCGATGTGCAGTTGAAGGGCGGCATCTTCCTGCATCAGGGCAACATCGCCGAAATGCGCACGGGCGAGGGCAAGACCCTTGTCGCCACCTTCCCCGCCTATCTGAACGCGCTGGCGGGCAAGGGCGTGCATGTGGTCACGGTGAACGACTATCTGGTGCGCCGCGATGCCGAATGGATGGGGCGCGCCTATGCCGCCCTGGGCATGACCACCGGCATCGTGGTGCCGTTCCAGCAGGATGCGGAAAAGCGCGCCGCCTACCGCTGCGACATCACCTATGCGACCAACAACGAGCTTGGGTTCGATTATCTGCGCGACAACATGAAGGGCACCATCGAGGAAATGGCGCAGCGCGGCCATTTCTTTGCCATCGTCGACGAGGTGGACTCGATCCTTGTGGACGAGGCGCGCACGCCCCTCATCATCTCGGGACCGTCTCAGGACCGATCCGATCTGTACAAGAAGGTGGACGTGCTGATCCCCGAACTGGGGACCGACGCCTACAAGGTGGACGAAAAGACCCGCACCGTGACCCTGACCGAAGAGGGCAACGAGGCGATCGAACAGCGCCTGCTTGCGGTCGGCCTGCTGCCACAGGGCCAGACGCTGTATGACCCCGAAAGCACCACTCTGGTACACCACGTCAACCAGGCCCTGCGCGCGCACAAGCTGTTCAACCGTGACCAGCAATACATCGTGCGCAACAACGAGGTGATGCTGATCGACGAATTCACCGGCCGGATGATGCAGGGCCGCCGCCTGTCCGAAGGCCTGCACCAGGCCATCGAGGCCAAGGAAGGTGTGGCGATCCAGCCCGAGAACGTGACCCTCGCATCGGTCACCTTCCAGAACTACTTCCGGCTTTATGAAAAGCTGGCGGGCATGACCGGCACGGCGCTGACCGAAGCCGAGGAATTCATGGAGATCTACAAGCTGGGCGTGGTGGCCGTGCCCACCAACCGCCCCGTGGCCCGCAAGGACGAAAACGATCAGGTCTACCGCACCGCCCGCGAGAAATACGAAGGCGTCGTGGCCACCATCAAGGAGGCCCATGCCAAGGGCCAGCCGATCCTCGTGGGGACCACAAGCATCGAGAAATCGGAATTCCTGTCCGACATGCTGAAAAAGGAAGGCATCACGCACAACGTGCTGAACGCCCGCCAGCACGAACAGGAAGCGCAGATCGTGGCCGACGCGGGCAAGTTTGCTGCCGTGACCATCGCCACCAACATGGCAGGCCGGGGCACCGACATCCAGCTTGGCGGCAACGTCGAGATGAAGGTGCTCGAGGCGATCAGCGCCGATCCGCACCTGCACCCCGACGAGGTGCGCGCCCGGATCGAGGCTGAACATGCCGAGGAAAAGGAACGGGTCAAGGCTGCAGGCGGCCTGTTCGTGCTGGCCACCGAACGGCACGAAAGCCGCCGCATCGACAACCAGTTGCGCGGCCGCTCGGGCCGTCAGGGCGACCCGGGCCGTTCGTCCTTCTTCCTGTCGCTGGAAGACGACCTGATGCGCATCTTCGGGTCGGAACGGCTGGACAAGGTGCTGTCCACCCTGGGGATGAAGGAAGGCGAGGCCATCGTTCACCCCTGGGTCAACAAATCGCTGGAAAAGGCGCAGGCCAAGGTCGAAGGCCGCAACTTCGACATCCGCAAGCAGTTGCTGAAATTCGACGACGTGATGAACGACCAGCGCAAGGCGATCTTCAGCCAGCGCCGCGAGATCATGGAGACCGAGGATCTGTCCGAGATGGTGCAGGACATGCGCCATCAGGTCATCGATGACGTGGTTGACGAATACCTGCCGCCGAAATCCTATGCCGACCAGTGGAATACCGAAGGCCTGCATGCCGCGCTGATCGAAAAGGTCGGGCTGCCGATCCCGGTGATCGCCTGGGCACGCGAGGAAGGCGTCGACCAGGACGTGATGCGCGAGCGGATCATCGAGGCATCGGACAAGGTCATGGCCGAAAAGACCGAAGCCTTTGGCCCCGAAGTGATGCGCAACATCGAAAAGCAGCTTCTGCTGCAGACCATCGACGCCAACTGGCGCGAGCATCTGGTGCGGCTGGAGCATCTGCGCAGCGTCGTGGGCTTTCGCGGCTATGCACAGCGCGACCCGCTGAACGAATACAAGACCGAGGCGTTTGCGCTGTTCGAATCCATGCTGACCTCTCTGCGGTCAACCGTCACGCAGCAGCTTGCGCTGGTTCGTCCGCTGACCGAAGAGGAAAAGGCGGCACGCGAGGCGATGATCGCGCAGTACATGGCGCAGCAACAGGCCGCTGCGGCCGCCGCCATGCAACCGGCAAAGGTTGCCATCGCCGCCGAGGCAGACGCCCCCGCGCCGATTGCGCCGGCCGACCGCGTGCCCCTCGTCGCCGGGTTTGACGAAGCCGATCCGGCCACCTGGGGCAACCCGAGCCGAAATGATCCCTGCCCCTGCGGATCGGGCCAGAAATTCAAGTATTGCCACGGCAAGCTGGCCTGAGCCGCTTTTCCCGCGTCATCCCGAGGAACGGGCCCGCCGGATGGGTCGCCTTTTCATCTTGGAGAAATATCCCACGGGGGTCCGGGGGTGTGAAACCCCCGGCTGTTGCGAGACCTGGGACACCGGTCCTGCCTGCGCTCAGAGATATCCCTGCGCCCGAAAGCTGAGCTCGCGGGATTTTCCCACGATCAGATGGTCATGCAGGGTCAGGCCCAGCACCCGCGCGGCCTCCTGGATCTGGATGGTCATCGAGACATCGGCATCCGACGGCGTCGGGTCGCCCGAAGGGTGGTTGTGCACCAGGATCAACGCCGAGGCATTCAGTTCCAGTGCCCGCTTGACCACCTCGCGCGGATAGACGGGCACATGATCGACCGTGCCCTTCGCCTGTTCCTCGTCCGCGATCAGCACGTTCTTGCGGTCCAGGAACAGGATTCGGAACTGTTCGGTCTGCCGGTGCGCCATCGCGGTATGGCAGTAATCGACCAGCGCATCCCAGGACGACAGGACCGGGCGGTTCATCACCTTGGCCCGCGCCATGCGCTGTGCGGCCGCCTCGATCACCTTCAACTCGACAATCACCGCCTCGCCCACGCCCTTGACAGCCGCCAGCCGCGCGGGCTCTGCCGTGATGACGCGATTGAAATCGCCGAAGGTGTCCAGCAGCAGCCGCGCCAGCGGTTTCACATCCTGCCGGGGCAGCGCGCGGAACAGGACCAGTTCCAGAAGCTCGTAATCCGGCATCGCCCTTGCCCCACCTTCGGTGAAGCGGTCGCGCAGGCGCTTGCGGTGATCCCTGATGTAGGACGGAAGGCGATCCGGCAGGGCCATGCCCGTCGCCTCATCCTCATCCCCCGGGGGAAAAAGGGGAAGCGGGCTTTCCGAAAAGGCAGGTGAACGCGTCATGTCACACAGCCTGCCGCAACAGGGTGAACGAAACCTTAACACAGGACCACAGCACCCCCGACACCCCGCATCGGAAGGCCACGGACCATCTTTCATCTTGGAGAAATATCCCACGGGGGTGCGGGGGTGTGAAACCCCCGCTTCCGACCGCGGGTGCGGGGGTGTGAAACCCCCGCTTCCGACCGCGGGTGCGGGGGTGTGAAACCCCCGCTTCCGGTCCGACAAGGCAATCAGCCTCAGCCCTTCATGCCGTCCCAGAAAGACCTGACCTTGGAAAAGAATGACGACCCTTCGGGATTGTTGTCTTCGCTCAGCCGTTCGAACTCGCGCATCAGGTCCTTCTGGCGGCTGGTCAGGTTGACCGGGGTTTCCACCGCCAGTTCGATCAGCATGTCGCCCTGACCGCCGCCGCGCAGCGCGGGCATGCCTTTGGCGCGCAGGCGCATCTGCTTGCCGGTCTGGCTGCCGGCCGGCACCTTCACCCGGCTTTTGCCGCCGTCGATGGTGGGCACCTCGACCTCGCCCCCCAGGGCTGCCGTACCGATGCTGACCGGCACGCGGCAGAACAGATGCACGCCATCACGTTGAAAGATCGGGTGATCCTTGACCTCGATGAAGATGTAAAGGTCGCCCGTCGGCCCGCCGCGCAGTCCCGCCTCGCCCTCGCCCGCCAGACGGATGCGGGTGCCGGTTTCAACCCCCGCCGGAATGTTGACCGACAGCGAGCGTTCCTTTTCGGTCCGCCCCGCGCCGCCGCAGGCCTTGCAGGGGTTCTTGACGATCTGCCCCGCGCCGCCGCAGGTGGGGCAGGTGCGTTCGACCGTGAAAAAGCCTTGCTGCGCCCGCACCTTGCCCATGCCGGAACAGGTCGGGCAGGTCGCGGGTTCGGACCCGCCCTCGGCCCCTGTGCCCCGGCAAACCTCGCAACTGACCGAAGCGGGAACGCTGATCGTCTTCTGCACCCCCTTGAACGCCTCTTCCAGGCTGATGCGCAGATTGTAGCGCAGG
Source organism: Rhodobacterales bacterium (assembly GCA_013297695.1). Taxonomy (GTDB): domain Bacteria; phylum Pseudomonadota; class Alphaproteobacteria; order Rhodobacterales; family Rhodobacteraceae; genus Aliitabrizicola. The sequence goes on from JAAFHX010000053.1 coordinate 19,902, forward strand.
TCCGATCCGCGCTGTGCGCGCGATCGGGGCGCGCCGCCCCGCCCGCCGCCCATGAAGTCCCCGAACAGGTCTTCGAACACGTCGGAAAACGCGCTGGCGAAATCGCCCTGGCCTGCACCACCCCCCGGACGCCCGCCCCCCATGCCGCCTTCGAACGCGGCATGTCCGAACCGGTCATAGGCCGCCTTCTTGTCGGCGTCCTTCAGCACGTCATAGGCCTCGTTCACTTCCTTGAACTGGGCCTCGGCATTCGGATTGTCGGAATTGCGGTCGGGGTGAAGTTCCTTGGCCTTGGTGCGATAGGCCTTTTTCAGGTCTTCGGCAGAGGCTCCGCGAGCGACGCCCAGAACTTCGTAGAAATCGCGTTTTGCCATGGCAAACCCCTATGGGTCACGGCTCGGGGCGGCCTGATGCCAGACCGCCCCTGCCCGTGTTCCGTGCGGACTTATTTCCGCTTGTTGTCGCCCAGGTCTTCGAAGTCGGCGTCCACGATGTCGTCGTCCACATCGCGCGGGCCGTCGGCATCGCCCGACTCCGCCTCGGCCTGGCTGGCCTTGTAGATGGCCTCGCCCAGACGCATCGCGGCTTCGGTCAGGTTCTGGATGCCGCCCTTGATCTTGCCGGCATCCTCGGACTTCACCGTTTCTTCCAGTGCGCCCATCGCCAGTTCGATCGCCTCGACAGTGGACGGGTCCACCTTGTCGCCATGTTCCTCGATCGATTTCTTGGTCGAGTGGATCAGGCCTTCGGCCTGGTTGCGCGCCTCGACCAGTTCGCGGCGGGCCTTGTCGGCCTCGGCATTCGCCTCGGCGTCCTTGACCATCTTGTCGATGTCTTCATCCGACAGACCGCCCGAGGCCTGGATCGTGATCGCCTGGCTCTTGCCGGTGCCCTTGTCCTTGGCCGAGACCGACACGATG
>JAAFHX010000054.1:0-11810 GCA_013297695.1 Rhodobacterales bacterium
TGTGAGCGACGAACGCTTTGCCGCCGAGGAAGGTCTGTTCGGCAAAAGGCTGGTCGCGGGGGCCTTTGTGTTTTCGCTGGGGCTGGGGTTGGCGGCGACCAACTGTCTGAATTCGTTCAGCTATGGCTATGACCGGCTGCGGTTCATCGCGCCCGTCTTTATCGGCGACACGATCTATACGATCCGGGAAAACCTGTCGAAAGAGGTCCATGATCTGAAGCAGGGCAAGGTGCGGGTCAGCTATTCCGTCTACAAGGGCGAAGGCGAACTGGTGCTGTATGCCGAGCATCTTCTGACCGCGCTCTACCGTGATCCGGCGCCCTTTGCCGAAGAGGCCCGCGCGAAGATGGCCGCCAAGGCAGATCGCCATGGCTGACCTGCGCGGCATGACATGGGACCATGCGCGCGGGTACGACCCGATGGTCGCGACCTCGGTCGCCTATGCCGCCGCGCATCCGGGCGTGACGATCACCTGGGAAAAGCGCTCGCTCCAGGCCTTTGCCGACCGTCCCATCGGCGAGATGGCAGATACCTACGACCTGATGGTGATCGACCATCCGCATGTGGGCGAGGTGGCGCGCGCGGGGAACCTCTTGCCGCTGGATGGCTTGCGCGATGCCGAGATGGCGGCGCTTGCGGCGGGATCGGTCGGGCAGAGCCATGCCAGTTATGCCTTTGCCGGGCGGCAATGGGCACTGGCGATCGACACTGCCACCCCGGTCGCCTGCCGTCGGCCCGACCTTCTGGACCATGTGCCCGCCCGGTGGGACGAGGTGATGGCGCTGGCCGGACAGGGCCGCGTGGCGCTGGCGCTGATCCCGATCAACGCGCTGATGACGTTTTTCGGGCTGGCCCGGAACGAAGGCTTCGCGGTTGCCAAGGCGCCCGACTGTCTGATCGCCGAGGATGCGGGCCGCGTCACGCTGGCGCGCCTGCGAAGTCTGGCATCGGCGGTCAGCCCCCGCTGTCTGACGCTTGACCCCATCGGGATTTATGACTGGATGAGCGAGGGGCCCGACGCCCCAGCCTATTCGCCCTGGGGCTATGGCTATACCAACTACAGCCGCAGCGGATTCCGCCGCCACCTGTTGTCGTTCCATGACGCGCCGGGCTTTGGCGACAACGGCCCGCGCGGCACGGTGCTGGGCGGAACCGGCATCGCGGTATCGTCCCGCACCCGGCACCCGGACATTGCGGTGGACTATGCCTTCTGGATTGCGGGGGCCGACTGCCAGAAGGGGCTTTACACCGCCAGCGGCGGCCAGCCCGGCCATGCGGCGGCGTGGGAGGATGACGGCTGCAATGCGCTGACGGCCAACTTCTTTCGTAACACCCGCGCCACGCTGGAAACCGCCTGGCTGCGTCCGCGCCATGACGGCTACATGGGCTTGCAGGACCGGGCAGGAGACATCATCCACGCCTGCCTGCGCGGCGAGGCGACCGAAGCCGCGACGCTCGCCGCCCTTGATGCCGCCTATCGCGAGAGCCGGGCATGACCCGCCCGCTGGATGGAATCCTTGTCGTTGATTTCAGCCAGTTCCTGTCGGGGCCTCTGTGTTCGCTGAAGCTTGCCGACCTTGGCGCGCGGGTCATCAAGGTGGAACGCCCCGGCACGGGCGACCTGTGCCGCACGCTGTATCTTTCCGACACCGAGATCGGCGGCACCAACTCGCTGTTTCATGCGATCAACCGCAACAAGGAAAGCCTGACCGCCGACCTGCGCGACGAGGGCGACCGCGCGATGCTGCGCGCGCTGCTGGTCCGGGCCGACGTGATGATCCAGAACTTCCGCCCCGGCGTGATCGACCGGCAGGGCTTTGGCTATGATGCGGTGCGGGCGATCAATCCCGGCATCGTCTACGGCTCGATCTCGGGCTATGGCGAAGGCGGTCCCTGGGTCGACCTGCCGGGGCAGGACCTTCTGGCGCAGGCGCGGTCGGGCCTGCTGTGGCTGACCGGAAGCCGCGACGACCCGCCGATGCCGATGGGGCTGGCGGCGGCCGACATGATGGCGGGCAACGCGCTGGCACAGGGGATACTCGCGGCGCTGGTCGGGCGCGGACGCAGGGGGCAGGGGGCACTTGTGGAAACCTCGCTGCTGGAAGCGCTGCTGGATTTCCAGTTCGAGGTGCTGACGACCCATCTGAACGACGGCCACCGCATTCCGGTGCGGTCGGCGGTGAACGGGGCGCATGCCTATCTGGGCGCGCCTTACGGCGTCTATCGCACGGCAGACGGCTGGCTGGCTCTGGCGATGACGCCGTCGCTGGAACGGCTGGCCGGGCTGATGGGCATCGACGGGCTGGACCGCTGGTATGGCGACACCAAGGCCGCCATGCGTGACCGCGATGCGATCAAGGCGCGGCTGGCCGAGGCCACGGCGCGCCAGACCACAGCGCATTGGCTTGCCCTGCTGCAACCTGCCGACATCTGGTGCGCCGAGGTGCTGGACTGGCCCGCGCTGATGGCGTCGGACGCGTTCCGTCGTCTGCACATGATCCAGCACATCGCCGGGCCGGGCGCGAGCCTTGATACCCTGCGCGGGCCGCTGCGCATCGACGGCGCAGCCCTGACCAGCCCGCGCGCGGCCCCCGGTCTGGGCGCAGACCGCGCCCGGATCATCGACGAATTCGGCCTTGGCGGCATCGCCGCCGGGGATAGCACGACGGCCATGACGGCAAACCTGGGGAGGTAAGGATGAAGGGACTGAGAACGCTGCTGGTGATCGGCACCGCGCTGACGACGTGGACGGCGGGTATTGCCGCCGCACAGGATTACGGCAGCTTTCCGGGCTATACGCTGCGGGTCAAGCTGATCGGCGGGGCGCAGTATGAACCGCTTTACGCCGAGATCCCGAAATGGGAGGCGGCAACCGGCGCCAAGGTGGAAATCCTGAGCCGCAAGAACCACTTCGAGCTTGACCGCGAAATCAAGCAGGACATTGCTGCCGGGACGCTTGACTGGTGCGTGGGGTCGAACCACACGTCCTTTGCGCCGCAGTACGGCGACATCTACGCCGACCTGAACACGCTGATCCCGAAAGAGGTCATCGCCGAATTCGTGCCGCTGGTGATCGGCCATTCCACCGTCAACGGCCGCCTCGTGCAGCTTCCGCGCCATTCGGATGTGTCGAACCTGTTCTACCAGAAGTCGCTGTATGAGGATGCCGCGAAGAAAGAGGCGTTCAAGGCGAAGTACGGCTATGATCTGGCCCCGCCCGACACCTGGGCGCAGGTCAAGGATCAGGCTGAATTCTTCGCCGCGCCGCCGGATTTCTACGGCTTTCAGTTCGTTGGCAAGGACGAGGCGATCACGGGCCGGTTCTACGAACTGGTGGTCGCCAACGGCGGCAAGATGTTCGACGACAAGTGGAACCCGACCTTCAATTCGCCCGAAGGCGTGGCGGCGCTGCAGTTCTTCGTCGATCTTTACAAGGCCAAGGCGGTGCCTGCAGGTGTGCCCAACTATACCTGGGACGATACCGGCCTTGGCTTTGCCTCGGGGTCGGTCGCGATGGACCTTGACTGGGGCGGCTGGTCGGCTTTCTTCAATGATCCCAAGAACTCCAAGGTCGCGGGCAATGTCGGGCTGATCCGCGCGCCGAAGGGCACGGCGGGCATCCGCACCGGATGGTCGGGCAGCCACAGCTTCTCGATCACCGAATCCTGCGACAACAAGCCTGCGGCGGCAAGTTTTCTGGAGTTTCTGACCGGCTATGACAACCAGATGGTCGAGGCCAGCAAGGGCCTTCTGCCCACCCGGTCCAAGGTCTGGGATGACGCCACCGCCAAGTTCAAGGCCGACGGCAACACCTTCATGGTCGACGTGTTTTCGACCTTCCGGCAGTCTATGGCCGAAGACGCTTTCACCCCGCCCCTGATCCCGGAATGGATCGAGGTGTCGAACGTGCTTTGGCCCAAGCTGCAGGCGGCGATGGTCGGCGACATGACGGCTCAGGCGGCGCTGGATGCGGCGGCGACCGAGGCCGCGACGATCATGCACGACGCAGGCTACAACTGACACGGGGGCGGCGCGGGGAAGACCCCCGCGCCACTGCCCTTTTCCCCGCAGGACCAGAATGATCCGGGCACTGACAACACGGCGAACCGACCTTGCGCCTTTCCTGCTGCTGCTTCCGGCGGTGGCGGTGATGCTGTTCGTGGTGGCGCTGCCGCTGCTGTTTTCACTCTGGACCTCGCTGACGCCCTACAAGCTGACCAAGCCCGCCTCGCTCTATGTCTTCATCGGGGCTGACAACTATCTGAGGTTGCTGTCCGATCCGGCCTTCTGGGTGCCCTTCGGGCGCACGGTCCTGTTCCTGACCATCGCGCTGAACCTGGAATTCGCGCTTGGCCTGGGGATCGCGCTGCTCATCAACCAGATCACCTGGGGGCAGCGCGGCCTGCGGACCATCATGATGTTCCCGATGATGTTTTCGCCCATCCTCGTCGGCTTTCAGTTCAAGTTCATCTTCAACGACAACATCGGCATCCTGAACAACGCGCTGCAGTCGCTGGGGATCACCGATCAGGCGATCCCCTGGCTGGTGGACGGGTGGCTGGCGATGGCCTCGATCCTCTTTGCCGAAATGTGGATGAGCACGTCGGTCTTCGCCATCCTGCTGCTGGCGGGCCTGTTCGCCATGCCGCGCGACCCGGTCGAGGCGGCGCGGGTCGATGGCTGCAACCCCTGGCAGGTGTTCCGCCACATCACGCTGCCTTTCCTGATGCCCTTCGCCTTCATCGCCATGACGATCCGCAGTCTGGACGTGGCCCGCGCCTATGACATCGTGAAGGTGATGACCGGGGGCGGGCCTGCGGGGCGGACGGAACTGCTGTGGACGCTGATCGCCCGCACAGGCTACGAGAATGCGCAGATGGGCAAGGCCAACGCCATGGCCTATATCTCCACGCTGCTGTCCATCGCCTTCACCGTCTATTTCTATCGCAAGCTGATGGCCGCGCGGCGGTTCATGGGCGGTGTGCAATGAAACGCGTACGCGGCATGGTCCTTTGGGTCGCCACGTTCCTTTTGATGGTCGTGATGTGCGTGCCCGGCCTCTGGGTGATCCTGTCGGCCTTCCGGCCCAACCGCGAGATTCTGGCCAAGCCGCCGGTCTGGGTGCCCGAAACCCTGACGCTGGACAATTTCGGCAAGATATTCGGTTGGGGCGCGGAACAGATCGCCATTCCGGTCGGCAGCTATTTCCTGAATTCGATGGTGATCGCCCTGACCTCGACCGTGATTGCCCTGGGGATCGGGATGGCCGGGGGCTACGCCTTTGCGCGGTTCCGGTTCCGCGGCAAGAACTCGGTCTTCCTGGGCCTGATGCTCTTGCGCACGGTGCCGGGCATCGCGCTGTCGCTGCCGGTCTTCATGCTGTGGAGCAGGCTTGGCATCATCGACACGAAACTGGGCCTCATCATCGTCTATGTCAGCCTGAACGTGCCCTTCACGATCTGGCTGATCGACGGGTTCTTCCGGCAGATTCCTCTCAGCCTGTCCGAGGCCGCACAGGTCGATGGCTGCACCCGCTGGCAGGCCTTCTGGAAGATCGAGTTTCCGCTGGCGAAATCCGGCATCGCCTCTGCCGGGGTCTTCGCCTTCCTGACCTCGTGGAACGAATTTGCGCTGGCAAGCCAACTGACCCGTTCGACAGATTCAAAGACGCTGCCGGTGGGGCTGCTGGACTTTACCGCGCAGTTCACCATCGACTGGGCAGGCATGTGCGCGATGGCGGTCATCATCATCGTGCCCGCGCTGATCCTGACTTTCCTTGTGCAGAAACATCTGATTGCCGGGCTGACCTTCGGCGGCGTGAAAGGATAGTCATGGCGGAAATCACGCTGACCGGGGTGGAAAAGCGCTATGGCGCGCTGCGGGTGGTGCATGGCATCGACCTGACCATCGCGCAGGGGGAATTCGTGGTGCTGGTCGGCCCCTCGGGCTGCGGCAAGTCCACCACGCTGCGGATGATCGCGGGGCTGGAGGATATCTCGGGCGGGCAGGTGCGCATCGGCGGGCGCGTGGTCAACGACCTGCCGCCGCGCAAGCGCAACATCAGCATGGTCTTTCAGAACTATGCGCTTTACCCCCACATGAACGTGCGTGACAACTTGGGGTTCGGGTTGAAGATCGCGGGGCAGACCCCGGACATGATTGCAAAACGGGTGGATGAGGCGGCGCAGATTCTGGGCCTTGCCGACCTGCTGGACCGCACGCCGGCGGAACTTTCCGGCGGTCAGCGCCAGCGCGTCGCCATGGGCCGCGCCATCGTGCGCCACCCCGATGCCTTCCTGTTCGACGAGCCGCTGTCGAACCTTGACGCCAAGCTGCGCGGCCAGATGCGGGCCGAGATCAAGAAACTGCACCAGCAGGTGAAGACCACCGTCGTCTATGTCACCCATGACCAGGTGGAGGCGATGACGCTGGCCGACCGGATTGTGGTCATGCGCGACGGGCAGATCGAACAGGTCGGAACCCCGATGCAGGTGTTCAACCACCCGGCCAACATCTTTGTCGCCACCTTCATCGGCAGCCCGCCGATGAACCTGCTGCCCGGCACCATCTCAGGCGGGGCGGTGCGGCTGGCCGATGGGTCGGCCGTGCCGGTGCCGCCACGTCTGACCGGGCGCGCGGCCGAGGGGCAGGCGGTGACACTTGGCATCCGCGCCGATGACATCAGCCCGGTCGGCCACGGGCTGTCGCAGGACGGGCCGGGGGCCGAGCTTGACCTGTCCGTGGTGCTGGCGGAACCCCTTGGCATGGAAAGCCTGATCTACACCCGGGTTGCCGGGCAGGAGGTGCAGGCCAAGCTTTACGGCCCGCGTCTCGTGAACCCCGGCGACCGGCTGACCTTCCGGCTTGCGCTTGACCGCGCGCATCTGTTCGATGCCGCCTCGGGCCGCAGCCTGGAGGCGATCTGATGGCCCGCATTGTCCGCGTCGAGATCCGGATGGTAACGCTTGTGCCGCTGGTCAAGCGGGTCGATGCGATCCAGAGTTTCGTGGCGCAGGAAACGCCCTTTGTCACGATCACCGACACCGACGGGGCCAGCGGCACCGGCTACAGCTATACCATCGGGCAGGGCGGCCCGGCCATCGTCAGCCTGCTGCGCGAAACGCTGGCCCCCCTGCTGATCGGGCGCGAGGCGGAAGAGATCGAAAGGACATGGCGCGACCTGCTGTTCGCGACCCATGCCACGGCGGTGGGGGCGATCACCTCCCTTGCCCTTGCCGCCGTGGACACAGCCCTTTGGGACCTGCGCTGCAAGCGGGCGGGGCTTCCCCTTTGGCGGCTGGCGGGGGGGGCGAAACCGTCGATCCCGCTTTATTCCACCGAAGGCGGCTGGCTGCATATCGACACGGCGGCGCTGGTCGAGGATGCTCTGGCGGTGCAGGCGCAGGGGTTCGCAGGGTCGAAGATCAAGGTCGGCCGTCCCCATCTGGCCGAGGATGCCGCGCGTCTGGCGGCGGTGCGCGCTGCCGTCGGCGACAGCTATCGCCTGATGGTCGATGCCAATCAGGCGTTTCCTTTTCACGAGGCGCTGCTGCGCGCGCATATGCTGGCCGATCACGGGATCACCTGGTTCGAAGAACCGATGCCCGCCGATGACGTCACCGGGCATGCCCGGCTTGCGGCGGCATCCCGCGTGCCCGTCGCCGTGGGCGAAAGCCTGTATTCACCGGGGCAGTTCAAGGACTACATCGCGCTTGGTGCCTGTTCCATCGTGCAGGTCGATGTGGCCCGTGTGGGCGGCATCACGCCATGGCTCAAGGTCGCCCACATGGCCGAGGCGCATAACCTTGCCGTCTGCCCGCATTTCCTGATGGAACTGCATGTCAGCCTTGTCTGCGCAATTCCGAATTCCTGGATGCTGGAATACATCCCGCAGCTTGACGCCATCGCCACCACGCGGCTGGATATCCGCACGGGGCAGGCGCACCCGCCCGAGACGCCGGGCCTTGGCATCGGCTGGGACGAGGGCGCGATAGCCCGCATGACGGTGCCGGGCAGCCATCACATCATCAGCGAGGGGGCATGATGCAGCGCAAGGGGTTCGTTCTGGGGCTGAAGCCCGACAGCGTCGAGGAATACCGCCGTCTTCATGCCGCCGTCTGGCCGGAAATTCTGGCCAAGATCAGCGACTGCAACATCCGGAATTACTCGATCTACCTGAAGGAGCCCGAGAACCTGCTGTTTTCCTGTTTCGAGTATCACGGCACGGATTTTGACGCCGACATGGCGCGCATGGCCGCCGACCCGCGCACGCAGGACTGGTGGGCGGTCTGCATGCCCTGTCAGGAGCCCTTGGCAACGCGGAAAGAGGGCGAATGGTGGGCGGCGATGGAACAGGTCTTTCACCATGACTGAAGCAAGGTCCGACGGGCGCCTGCTGCTTCTGTCGCCCGGCGACTCGGTATTCGTGCTGCGCGGGCAGATCGAGGCGGGCGAGACCGTGCTTGTCGAAGGGCAGGCGGTGACCGTGGCGCAGCGGCTTGGGCTGGGACACAAGATCGCACGGGTAGAGGTGGCCGCAGGAAACAAGGTGGTGAAATATGGCGCGCCCATCGGCTCTGCCACAAAGGCCATCGCGGCTGGTGACCATGTGCATCTGCACAACCTGAAAAGCGACTATACCCCCACCTATGCGCTGACGGGTGCAACATGACCGCCCTGCGCGGCTGGCAGCGCGCCGACGGACGCAAGGGCATCCGCAACGTGGTGGCCGTGGCCTATCTGGTGGAATGCGCCCATCACGTCGCGCGCGAGATCGCGGGTGCCGACCGCGAGGCCGCCCATGTGATCGGCTTTCCGGGCTGTTTCCCGAACGCCTATGCGCAGAAGATGATGGAACGGCTCTGCACTCATCCGAATGTGGGCGCGGTGCTGCTGGTCAGCCTTGGCTGCGAAAGCTTCGACCGATACCAGTTGGAGCGGGTGGTGTCCGACAGCGGCCGCCCCGTGCGCACGGTGACGATCCAGAACGACGGCGGCACGCGGGCGTCGATTGCCGCAGGTCGGACCTGGGTGGCGGAACAGGCGGCCGCGCTTGCCGCCGCGCCGGCCGTGCCGATGGCGGTGTCGGAGCTGGTCGTGGGCACCGTCTGCGGCGGGTCCGACGGGACAAGCGGGATCACCGGCAACCCCGCTGCGGGCATCGCCTTTGACAGGCTGGTGGCGGCGGGCGCGGCCTGCATCTTCGAGGAGACGGGGGAACTGATCGGCTGCGAAGGGATCATGGCGGCCCGCGCCGTCACCCCGGAGCTTGCCGCCGAGCTGCGCGCCAGCGTGGAAAAGGCCGCGCGTTATTACGCAACGCTTGGCTACGGGTCTTTCGCGGCCGGCAATGCCGATGGCGGGCTGACGACAATCGAGGAAAAATCGCTCGGGGCCTACATGAAGTCCGGCCAGTCGCCGATATCGGGCCTCATCAAGCCCGGGGACATTCCGCCGAAGGGGGGCCTCTACCTGATGGACGTGGTGCCCGATGGCGAAGTGCGCTTTGGCTTTCCGAACATCAGCGACAATGCCGAGATCGTCGAGATGATGGCGAGCGGCGCGCATCTGACCCTGTTCGTTACCGGGCGCGGGTCGGTCGTGGGCTCGGCGCTGGCCCCGGTGATCAAGATCGCCGCCAACCCGCACATGTATGCGCGCCTGGCCGACGACATGGACGTGAACGCGGGCGCGGTGCTGGACGGGACGGCAACGCTGGAGGGCGTGGGGCAGGCGATCTTCGATCTGGTCCTGGCCGTGGGCGCGGGGCAGCGCACGAAGTCCGAGGACCTGGGGCATCAGGAATTCATCCTGACCTACAAGAGTTTCGACCCCATCGGCCCGGCTTGCCTGCCGATCTGATCCGGCGGGACCGTGTCCGGCCGGGCAGCCTCCGGCGGGGATATTTTTGCCAAGATGAAGGGGGGGAGGCGCCCCTTTTGCAGAAAGGGGGAACGGCATGGACTTTATCGATACGCACCAGCATCTGATCTACCGCGACCGGCTGGGCTATGGCTGGACTGCCGGAATTCCGGCGCTGGCCTCGGGTGATTTCACCGTGGCCGAGTATCAGGCGCTGACGGCGGATGCCGGGGTGGCGGCGACAGTCTTCATGGAATGCGGCGTCGATGATGGCGACTGGCAGGCCGAGGCGCGGATGGTGGCCGGGCTGGTCGCCGACCCGGCGAACCGGATGCTGGGCCAGATTGCCAGTTGCCGCCCCGAGGAGGACGGGATCGAGGGCTGGCTGGACGAATGCGCCTCTCTGAACGTGGTGGGCCTGCGGCGCATCCTGCATGTGATGCCCGACGGGCTGTCACAGACCGTGCGGTTCCGCGAATCCCTGCGCGCCATCGGGCGGCGTGGCTTGCCGTTTGACCTGTGTTTCCTTGCCCGGCAATTGCCCGTCGCCCGCGACCTGCTGGCCGCCTGTCCTGACCAGCCGTTCGTGCTGGACCATTGCGGCGTGCCCGATATCGCAGGTGGCGCATTTGACAGTTGGGCCCTGGGGATCAGGGCAGTGGCGGCCTTTCCGAATGTGGTCTGCAAGTTGTCAGGTATCACCGCCTATTGCGCGCCGGGCGAGGCCGGCGAGGCCGCAGTGGCCCCCTATGTCGCGCATGTGCTGGACTGTTTCGGGACGGATCGCGTGCTCTGGGGGGGCGACTGGCCGGTGGTGAACCTTGGGGCAGGCCTGCCCGCATGGATCGCGATGACCCGCAACTTGCTGGCGGGGCTCTCGGCGGATGAGCAGGCGGCGGTCGCGCACGGTACGGCGCGGCGGATCTACCGGCTGTAGGTCAGGAGCGCGCGCCCTGACCATAGTACAGGCCGACCACATGCTCGGCCTGCGCGAAGAACAGCCAGCGCGCCACCACGGCACCGGTCAGGTGCAGGACGGCGGCAATCGCCACCGAAAGACGTCCGCCGGGCAGCACAAGCAGGATCAGCGCGGGCAGAACAGCGGCCAGAACGACCGCCATGACCTGAAGCCTGCCGGCATGTTTGCGGCCCACGACATGAATCATCTCGCGCAGCAGATAGTTTCCGCCCGTGTGGGGCAATTCGAAGACCGCGGGTTCGCCGATCCGGCCCAGGCCGGTCGCGTCGGCCAGCGTCACGCCGCGCGCGTGGAACTGCCCGTCGCCGATGCGAAAGCCCAAGGCAAGCACCGCGCCAAGTACCACGCACATCGTCGCAGCGCCAACACCCTGACCCGACAGGATCGCCCCTCCGGTCAGGGCAAAGCCCGCAAAGGTCAGGGGCGTGATCGCGTGGTTCCACCGGGGCACGGTCTTCAGTTGTGCATAGATCATCGAGGTGCAGAACACGGCCACCGCACAGGCGAATGCCCCCGCCGCCCCGATGGCCGCCGGCAGCATCACGCCGGACAAGGCGGCCAGCGCCACAGGAGCCAGAAGGACCAGCGCCGCGACGGCCGCCCAGGCCTCGCGCGACAGCCAGCTTGATCGCCACTGGCTGAAAGCCAGCAGCGCGCGTTCGGGATGGCCAAGGTGGAAGGTCGAGGCCAGAAGGCCCCCGACCGTCAGGGCATAGCCAAGGCCCCAGAGCCAGAAGGCGGGCCAGCCGGTCAGCGAGGGCAGGCCGAGGCCAAGGAAGGCAAGAAGGCCGAAGCCTGCCCCGGACAGCACGGTAAAGATGATCACGGACGGGGCGGGATGCATCAGAGACGGCTCAGCACACGGTCGAGCCATCCGGCGAACCCGGTCGCCTGAATGTCGAGCAGGGGGGCCAGCAGGCTCGCCTCCTGCGGGCGGTCCTTGGGTCGGGGGGGCAGGTATTTGTTGGTG
>JAAFHX010000054.1:11820-20795 GCA_013297695.1 Rhodobacterales bacterium
CCGACAGGTCGCCAAAATGCCGCGCGCCTGTGGGGCATGTGCGCACGCAGGCGGGCTCTCGGTCTTCCGGCGGCAGGGTCTGGTTGTCGATCCGGTCGACGCAGAGGGTGCACTTCTTCATCACATGCTGGCTCGGGTCCATCTCGCGTGCGCCATAGGGGCAGGCCCAGGCGCAGAGGCCGCAGCCGATGCAGGCGGCCTCATTGACCAGCACGATCCCGTCCTCGGTGCGCTTGTAGCTGGCCCCGGTGGGGCAGACGGTGACGCAGGGGGCATTTTCGCAATGCAGGCAGGACCGGGGGAAGTTGATGATTTGCGAAGGACCGTCAGCGGGTTGCACCTGATAGCTGTGAACCCGGTTGAGAAAAGCCCCCGAAGGGTCTGCGCCGTAAGGGTCGCTGTCCGACAGACCCGCACCCTGATCGTTCCAGCCCTTGCAGGCGGTCACGCAGGCATGGCAGCCGACGCAGGTGTCAAGGTCGATCACCAGACCAAGGCGGCGTTCGACATTGTCCGGCAGGGATGTCATCTGGTATGTCCTCGGAAATTCGGCGCCAAGGATTTTTCAAAATCCTTGGCAAAATCCTTTGAAGGATTTTGCGCTGCACGGGCGGGGGTCCCAAGGACTGCAAACTGCGGGCGGGTGGCGGTCTGCGGGGCGATCCGGTCCACCCGGACGCGCAGGTCGAACCAGGCGGCCTGTCCGGTCACGGGATCGGAGTTTGACCGACGCAGCCCGTCGCCCTGTTCGGGCAGCAACTCGTGGATCAGGTGGTTCAGCAGGAAGCCCTCGGTTGCCTCGGGGGCGTCGGGGGCGAGGCCCCAGGTGCCGCGCCGCTTGCCGATGGCGTTCCAGGTCCAGACCGTTTGCGCGTTCAGCGCGGCCATGTGGACCGCAGGCACTTCGATCGTGCCGGTGGGCGAGGTGACGCGGGCCCAGTCGCCTTCTGAAAAGCCGCCTGCCACCCAGATCGCGGTGGGCAGATACAGCGGGTTCATCCCGTGGATCTGCCGCAGCCAGGCGTTCTGCGACCCCCAGGAATGATACATCGCCATGGGGCGTTGCGTCAGCGCATGGACCGGATAGCCGTAGGGGGCGGCGGCATCGCCGAAAGGGGGATACCAGACCGGCAGCGGGTCCATCGCCTGTTTCAGGCGGGCGCGCAGGCGATCAGGGGGCTGCACGACCCCGTGCCCTTCTGCAGCCAGTTGAAACCGGCGCATCGGTTCGGACCAGATGTTGAAAAGGTAGGGCTGCGGGGATTCGTAGAAGCCCATGGCCACCGCCCAGTCCTGATAGGCCCTGTTCCAGGGTTTGTAGAAGGCGGCCTCGTCCGGGACATGCGCCTGAAAGAAGCCGCCGTTGGCGATGTAGCGGTCCATCTGTGCGGGGTTGGGCGCGCCGCGGCCCACATCCTCGCCATTGCCGCGGAACCCCATCAGCGGGCCGACGCCCGGCTTGCGCTGGTGGTTCACGATGTAATCGGCATAGTCGCGGAACTTCGGGCTGCCGTCCGCGTTCACCATCCCCGGCAGGCCCAGCCGCGCGCCAAGGTCCAGCAGCACCGACTGGAAGCCGCGCACGTCACGGTCCGGTTCCGTGACCGGCCAGCGGATCGCGTCGCCCGCCGCGCCGGGTTCGCTGATCGGGCGGTCCAGGAGGCTGATGCAGTCGTGCCGCTCCAGATAGGTCGTGTCGGGCAGGATCAGGTCGGCATAGGCCACCATTTCCGAGGCATAGGCATCGGAATAGATGATGCGCGGGATGACATAGTCGCCCGAGGCATCCCTGTCGGTCAGCATCTCCATCACGGCAGAGGTGTTCATTGACGAGTTCCAGGCCATGTTCGCCATGTACAGAAACAGCGTGTCGATCTTGTAGGGGTCACCCGCATGGGCATTGGGGATGACCATGTGCATCATCCCGTGCGCGGAAAATGGGTTTTCCCAGGTAAACGCCTTGTCGACGCGCGCGGGGCTGCCGTCGGGGCGCAGGGCCAGTTGTTCGGGCGTGCGCACGTAGCCCAGATGCGGGCCGGACAGGGGCTTGCCCGGTGTGACCTCGAAATGCGGGGTGGGGTGGGCCTCCATCGGCTTGGGGTAGGGTGGCTTCAGGCGGTAGCCGCCGGGTACCTCGACTGTGCCCAGCAGAATCTGCAGAAGGTGCAGCGCGCGGGCGGTCTGGAAGCCGTTGGAATGGGCGGAAATGCCCCGCATGGCGTGAAAGCTGACGGGGCGGCCGGTCATGCTGGCATGATGGTCGCCCCGGAAATCAGTCCATTCCCGGTCGATCACGATGGCCTCGTCAAAGGCCACGCGCGCCAGTTCCGCCGCCAGCGCGCGGATGCGCGGGGCGGGGATGCCCACGCGGGCGGCCACGGCCTCGGGCGCGTTTTCGGCGGAAAGATAGCGTTCGGCCATGTGCTGGAACACCGTCCGGTGCCCGTCCCATGTGGCGCCAAGGTCGGGTTCCACCCCCTTGCCGTCCCAGGGCGCAGGCTGGCCTGTCTTGCGGTCGATCACGAAGGGCTGGCTTTCGGCGTTCTTCAGAAACAGGCCCTTTTCGGGGCCCTCGGTGACGTTGACCAGCAAGGGCGCGTTGGTGAAGCGCGCCAGATAGGCGAGGTCGATCTTTCCCGCCTCCAGCAGGCAATGGATCAGGCTCAGGATCAGCAACCCGTCGGTGCCCGGCGTGATTCCGAACCAGTCGTCGGCGATGGCGTTGTATCCGGTGCGGATCGGGTTCACCCCGATCACCCGCGCGCCGCGTGCCTTGAGTTTCCCCAGCCCGATCTTGATCGGGTTGCTGTCATGATCCTCGGCCACGCCGAATATCACGAACAGCTTGGTGCGGTCCCAGTCGGGCTGGCCAAACTCCCAGAACGCCCCGCCGATGGTGTAGATGCCCGCCGCCGCCATGTTGACGGAACAGAACCCGCCATGCGCGGCATAGTTCGGCGTGCCGAAGGCCTGTGCCCACCAGCCGGTCAGGCTTTGCGACTGGTCGCGGCCGGTGAAGAAGGCAAGCTTTTCCGGTGCCGTCTCGCGCAGCGGTTTCATCCAGGATACCGCCAGCGAAAGCGCCTCGTCCCACGAGATTTCCTCGAACGCCCCCGATCCGCGCGGCCCGACGCGGCGCAGCGGTGCGCGCAGGCGCGAGGGTGCGGTGATCTGCTTGATCCCGCTCGCCCCCTTGGCGCAGAGGACCCCCTTGTTGACCGGATGGTCGCGGTTGCCCTCGATATAGCTCACCTTGCCCGACTTCAGGTGCACGTTGATGCCGCAGCGGCAGGCGCACATGTAGCACGTGGTCTTGCGCACTTCGTCCGAGACGGAAGGCGAGCGGTCAAGGGCGGGCTGGTTCAGGGTCATGTCGTTTTCGCGGTTCTTGCAAAGCGACTGTGGCCATGGCGGTTGTTCCTGACCAGTCCAAAACGACGGAATGATTTCCCGTTTGCGACCCGGATCGCAGAAAATCCTGCGAGCGGCATCACAACAGCGATTTCCCCAGACCCAAGGTCGCCAACAGCGCCAGCAGCAGGATCGCAAAGCGGCGAAACTCCTGCGGGTCGGTGCCGAAGAAATGCCGCCCGCCCAACCAGTTGCCAAGGACCGTCAGCGGCAGCGCCCAGAGCGAAGCCCAGAGCGTATCCATACTGACCAGCCCCGACCACCAGTAAAGCGGAGCCGAATAGAGGTCGAGCAGCGGGAAATAGGCGATCAGCGTTGCGCGGAACACGGCTGCCTGCATGGGCTGTGCGGCGAAGAAGGCAGCGATGGGCAGCCCGCCCATGCCGGGCGCATTGGCCAACCCCGACACCAGCCCCGCCACCATGTTCGCAGGTCCGCGCACCTGCGCCCGAAGCCGCCAGCCGATCAGCAGCACGCCGCACATGAACAGGACATACCCCGCGATCACCGCCCGCGCCGCATCCTCGGGCACCGTCGTCAGTGCCCAGAGCCCCAGAGGCAGGCCCGCCATCGCGCCCAGCATCAGATAGCCGACGCGCCCCCAGTCCACATCCGGCCCGGCCCGGCGCGCCGCCTGCAACGACATGGCGGTTTCAAGGATCACCACCACCGCCACGAAGTTCAGCGGGTTCGTCACCAGCCCGGACGCGCTGATGACCAATGCCGAATAGCCAAAGCCCGAATAGCCCCGCACCAGGGCGGCGACCAGAATGGCCAGCGCCATCCAGCCCGCCGCCAGCGGCGAAAGATCAAAGGGCAGGGTCACGCAACCGCTTGGGGGCGCATGTCTGCGGGGTCGATCCCGGCCACGGCAACCGGGGCCTTCATGGCGTCACGGCGGAACGGCTCGCCCAGTTCCTGATTCAGCAGCACTTCGATAAAGGTCGTCGTCCCCGCCTTCTGGTCTGCCAGCGCCTGATGGAGTGCCGAAGTCAGCGCATCCATGCTTGCCACCTGCACCCCCTTCAGCCCGCAGGCGGTGGCGATGGCGGCATAGCTGACCTTTTCATTCAGTTCGGTGCCCACGAAGTTGTCGGCATACCACAGTGTCGTGTTGCGCTTTTCGGCACCCCACTGATAGTTGCGGAAGATCACCATGGTGATCGCGGGCCATTCCTCGCGCCCGATGGCGGTCATCTCGTTCATGCTGATCCCGAAGGCGCCGTCGCCGGCAAAGCCCACCACGGGAACGTCGGGCTTGCCGATCTTGGCCCCCATGATCGACGGCAGGCCATAGCCGCAGGGGCCGAACAGGCCGGGAGCCAGGTATTTCCGCCCCTCCTCGAAAGTCGGATAGGCGTTGCCGATGGCGCAGTTGTTGCCGATGTCGGACGAAATGATCGCCTCGCGCGGCAGCGCCGCCTGAATCGCGCGCCAGGCCATGCGTGGGCTCATCCAGTCGGGGCGGGCGGCACGCGCGCGGTGGTTCCAGGTGGTGCCGGGGTCGTCATCCTCGTGGTCCATGCTGGACAGCGCCTGCGCCCAGGCCGACTTGCGCTGCGAGATCTCGGCGCGCCGCGCGGCGCGACCCTCGTCGCCTGCCGTGCCCGACAGGCGTTCCAGAATGGCCTCGGCCACCTTCCGCGCATCGCCCACGATACCGACAGACACGGGTTTGGTCAGCCCGATCCTGTCGGGGTTCAGGTCAACCTGAATGATGGCGGCGTCTTTCGGCCAGTAGTCGATGCCGTAGCCGGGAAGGGTGGAGAACGGGTTCAGCCGGGTGCCAAGCGCCAGCACCACATCTGCCCGCGCGATCAGTTCCATCGCGGCCTTGGACCCGTTGTAGCCAAGCGGCCCGGCGAACAGCGGGTGCGACCCCGGGAAGGCATCGTTGTGTTGATAGCCGCAACACACCGGGGCATCCAGCCGTTCCGCCAGCGCCATGCTGGCCGGAATGGCCCCCGCCAGCACCACGCCCGCGCCGTTCAGGATCACCGGAAACCGCGCGCCCGACAGCAGGTCGGCGGCGGCGGCAATCGCGTCCTCGCCGCCCGCAGGCCGCTCGAACTCCACGATCTTCGGCAGGGGGATGTCGATCACCTGTGTCCAGAAATCGCGCGGCACGTTGATCTGGGCCGGGGCGCTGGCACGTTTCGCCTTCAGGATCACGCGGTTCAGCACCTCGGCGATGCGGGTCGGGTCGCGCACCTCTTCCTGATAGGCGACCATGTCCTTGAACAGCGCCATCTGTTCCACTTCCTGAAAGCCGCCCTGGCCGATGGTCTTGTTGGCGGCCTGCGGCGTGACCAGCAGCAGCGGCGTGTGGTTCCAGTAGGCGGTCTTCACCGGCGTCACGAAGTTGGTGATGCCGGGGCCGTTCTGCGCCACCATCATCGCCATTTTGCCGGTGGCGCGGGCATAGCCATCGGCCATCATGCCCGCGTTGCATTCATGCGCACAGTCCCAGAAATGGATGCCTGCCTTGGGGAACAGGTCCGAGATCGGCATCATGGCCGACCCGATGATCCCGAAGGCATGTTCGATGCCATGCATCTGCAGCACCTTCACAAAGGCTTCCTCGGTGGTCATCCGCATCTGTCACACTCCCGTACAGCCTGCCCCCGGGGGGCGATTGTGCGGCAATCTACGCGCAGCGCCCCCGGCGGCTTAGGGCCAGCACCGGGGCGCGGATAGGTCCAGATGCGCGCCCCAGGGTCCGCAGTTGCATAACCGGTCCCAAGGGCCGACATAGGGGCAAGCTGCCCGCACCGTTCCAGGAGCCCCCGCATGCGACCCGTTCTGAAACCCCTGCTGCCACGCGGCCTTTACGGGCGGGCCGCGCTGATCCTGATCGTGCCCATCGTCACGATCCAGCTTGTCGTATCGGTCATCTTCATCCAGCGCCATTTCGAAGGGGTGACCCGGCAGATGACGCAGAACGTCATCAGCCAGTTGCGCTTTCTGGAAAGCGAGATGGAGCAGGCGGATGACGCTGCCGGGGCGCGCGCGCGCGCGCGGCCCGTCGCCGCACCTCTGGGGTTGCAGGTCAGCCTGCCCGCAACCTGGTCTTCGCAGACCGACAGGCGTAATCTGTTCGACCTGTCCGGCCGCGAGATGATCGCGACCCTGCACGAGGCGCTGCCCTCGCTGCGGGCGGTCGATCTGGTGACCGATGACAAGGTGCAGCTTCTGTTCGGATCAGAATTCGGCCCCTGGTCGGTGTCCTTCGACCGGCGCCGGGTGTCGGCGTCGAACCCGCATCAGCTTTTGGGGTGGATGATCTTCACCTCGATCCTGATGACCCTGATCGCCTATGCCTTCCTGCGCAACCAGTTGCGCCCGATCAAGCGGCTGGCCGACGCGGCCGAGGCCTTCGGCAAGGGGCGGTCGGTGCCCTACCGTCCGCGCGGCGCGCTGGAGGTGCGGGCGGCGGGGGCGGCGTTTCTGGACATGCGCGGGCGGATCGAACGGCAGATCGAACAGCGCACGCTGATGCTGTCGGGGGTCAGCCATGACCTGCGCACCCCGCTGACCCGGCTGAAGCTGAGCCTGTCGATGATGCCGGAGGACAGCGAGGTACAGGCAGCACAGCGCGATGTCGCCGACATGGAGCGGTTGGTGGACGAGTTCCTGTCCTTTGCCCGGGGCGACGCGATGGAACTGCCGGTTCCGGTCGATCCGGTGGCGCTGGTCGAACGGGCCACCGACAATGCGCTGCGCGCCGGGCATCAGGTCGATCTGACGGCCGAGGGTGCGGGCAAGGCCACGCTGCGCCCCGATGCCATCACCCGCGCGGTGGACAACCTGATCGCCAATGCCGTGCGCTATGGCACGCGGGCGCGGGTCAGCGTGTCGGTCACCGAACGGTCGGTGCGCATCTGTGTCGAGGATGACGGACCGGGCATTCCCGCCGAGCGCCGGGAAGAGGCGATGCGCCCGTTCACCCGTCTGGACGCCGCGCGCAACCCCAACCGGGGCGGTGGCGTTGGTCTGGGCCTGTCCATCGCCGCCGACATTGCGCGCAGCCATGGCGGCACGCTGCGGCTCGCCGAAAGTCCGCTTCTGGGAGGGCTGAAGGCCGAGATGGTGCTGGCGCGTTAGGGCATCAGCGAACGGCCCTGCGGGTCGATCACGTTCCCTGCGGCGGCGGCGGCGTCCCCTGCGTCATGGGTGACAAGGATTGCGGGCAGCCCCTCGGCCCGGATCCGGTCCAGCACGAAGCTGCGGATGCGGTCGCGCAGGTCGGTGTCCAGCCGGGCAAAGGGTTCGTCCAGCAGCAGCGCCCTTGGCCGGGCGAGCAGGGTGCGCATCAGCGCGACGCGGGCACGCTGCCCGCCCGACAGGGTGGCGGGGTCGCGGTCGGCAAAGCCGGCAAGGTCGGCGCGGTCCAGCGCCGCCGTGACCGCTGCCCGCCGCGCCGCGCGACCGCGGATTTCGGCGGGCAAGGCAAAGGCCAGGTTGCCGCCGACCGACAGATGCGGGAACAGCACGTCGTCCTGAAACAGCAGCCCGATGCCGCGTTCCCGCACCGGCAGGGCGGTCACGTCGCGCCCGGCCAGCACGATCCGGCCCGACAGGCGGAAATCGCCCGGCAGCATGCCCAGCATCGCCGCCAGAGCCGTGGACTTGCCCGACCCCGAGGGGCCCATGATCGTCAGCACCTCGCCCGGGGCCACGCGGGCGTCCAGTGCCACCACGGTCCGGTCGCCCTGCGTGACGGCCAGCCGGTCCAGCCACAGCCCGGTCATGGCCGCATCCCCCGGCGATTGCGGAACGCCAGGGCGGGCAGCCCGAGCGCCAGCGCAAAACCCGCCGCCGGAAGCAGCGTCTGCAGGACCGCCGCCGCGCCGATGATCCGCCGGTTCCCGCCCGATGCCAGCGCCACCGCCTCGGTCGTCAGCGTGACGACCCGGCCGCCGCCGATCAGCAGCGTCGGCAGATACTGTCCGATGGACACCGCCATGCCCACCGCCGCCGCCGCCAGAACCGGGCGCAGCAGCATCGGCAGGCGCAGGCGCCAGAACACGCGGGCCTGCGACGCGCCAAGCGCCGCACCCGCCACCGCGATCCGCCCGTCCCAGGCCCGCCAGGGGGCCGACAGCGACAGAAAGACATAGGGCAGCACAAAGACCAGATGCGCCGCCGCCACCGTCGGCACCGACCCCTCGGCCCCGGTGGCAATGGCCAGAACCGCAAGCCCGGGCAGAAAGGCGATCTGCGGCACCACCAGCGGCAGGTAAAGAAGGGCCAGCGCCCCCTGTCCGGGGCGCAGGGAAAACCGGGCCTCGGCCTCCAGACAGGACAGCACCAGCAGCAGCGCCGCCCCGGTTGCCAGCAGCGCGACCAGCAGGGTCTGCCCGGCGGCCGGCAGCAGGACCGGGGCGCTGGTCGCCCAGGTGCGGCCCGTCAGCCCCTGCGGCAGGGCATCGGGAAAGGGCCAGAGCGTCGCCACCGACCACAACGCCAGCCCGGCCAGCCCGCCGGTCGCCGCCCCGACGATCACCACGGCCGCCGCCGCGCCTGCCGGGCGTGCCACCGCGTCCAGCGCCACGCCGCGCCAG
>JAAFHX010000055.1 GCA_013297695.1 Rhodobacterales bacterium
ACCTGCCGACCGTCGGACGTGGTGTAATGCATGTCCTTTGCGCCGACGAACATGCGCGGTGCCTTCTTGAACTGGCGGTTCGCGGTGAAGGGCATCCAGAAGGCGTTCAGGTCGTTCGGGGTCGGTTTGCGGTCCAGCGCCATGAGAGCCTCCTGTAGTCGCGCACCGGGCCACGCGGGCGGGACGGGATGGTTGTTTGACCGGATGGTCAATTCCGGGCTAGCAAGGGCCTTGCCGGAAACGGATGGGCCAGAGTATCGCCGCCGCCCCGGGCTGGCAAGGACAGGAACAGGCCGATGACCAAGCCGCGCACCCGTATCCAGCAGCGCAATTCGGATGTCATCCTTGAAGCGGCGCTGGAAGTGTTTTCGGCCCATGGCTTTCGCGGCGCAACTCTGGACCAGATCGCTGCAGTGGCAGGGTTGTCGAAGCCGAACCTGCTGTATTACTTCGCCTCGAAAGAGGCGATCCATGTGGCCCTGCTGTCGGGGCTGCTGGATACCTGGCTTGACCCGTTGCGGGCGATGGACCCGGAGGGCGACCCCGTTGCCGAACTGCTGGCCTATGTCCGGCGCAAGCTGGAACTCAGCCGCGACTATTCGCGCGAAAGCCGCCTTTTCGCCAACGAGATGCTGCAGGGCGCGCCGCGCATCCGGGCGGCGCTGGAGGGCGACCTGCGCGACCTCGTGCAGCAGAAGGCGGGTGTGCTGCAGGCGTGGATGGATCAGGGCCGCATCGCGCACATGCACCCGGTGCACCTGATCTTTTCGGTCTGGGCGCTGACCCAGCACTATGCCGATTTCGAGGTGCAGGTGCAGGCCGTGCTGGGCAGCGACGGGGCCGACCCCTACCCCGAGGCGGCGGTCTATCTGGAAACCCTGTTCCGCAGGCTGCTGACGCCCTGACCCGAAGGGCATTTGCTTTTCCCGACCGGTGACTATGATGCATGGGCAAAAGACCGGAAACGGAGGGGACGGCATGGGCGAACGCAGGGTTGCGGCACAGACCGCGCGGCGCATTTCGGCGGACGCGGCGGCGGCGCTGGTACAGTCGGGCATGTGGCTGGACTATGCGGCGGGGCTGGCGCAGCCCGACGTGTTCGACGCGGCCCTTGCGCGGCGTGCGGGTGACCTGCGGCAGGTGGGCATCCGGTCCTGCCTGTCGGTCCGGCCGCGCGCGGTGCTGGAGGCCGACCCCAACCGCGAGTCCTTCGGATGGTTCAGCACGCATTTCTCGGGCTATGACCGGCGCAAGCATGACGAGGGCGTGTCGCATTACATCCCGGTGAACCTGGGCGAGATTCCCGATTATTACCGCCGTTTCATCCCGCCGGTGGATATCGTCATCGTCAAGGTGCGGCCGATGGATGCCGACGGCAACTTCTGCTTTGGCCTGGCAAACCTCTGGCATCGCGCGATCATCGAGCGGGCGAAATGCGTGATCGTCGAGGAATGCGCGACCGTTCCGCTGGCGCTCGGGCCCGGCAATTTCGTCCATGCAAGCGAGGTGGACTACATCATCGCGGGCGACGACCGGCCGCTGCCGGAACTGCCTGCCGCACCACCGACGGAGGTGGACCGCGCCGTGGCCGCACAGATCGCGGCCGAGATCGAGGACGGGGCCTGCCTGCAGATCGGCATCGGCGGGATGCCCAATGCCGTGTGCAGCCTTCTGGCCTCGGGCAGCGTGCGCGACCTGGGCGTGCAGACCGAAATGATGACCGACGGCATCGTCGAGATGTACCGCGCCGGCCTTATCACCGGGGCCCGCAAGCAGGTGGATGTGGGCAAGATGACCTACAGCTTTGCCCTCGGGTCCACCCGGACCTATGCCACGATCGACGGCAATCCCGATTTCATGTGCTGCCCGGTCGATTACACCAACCTGCCGCATTTCATATTGCGCAACGACAATGTGGTGGCGATCAACAACACCACGCAGATCGACCTGCAGGGTCAGGCGGCGAGCGAATCGGACGGGCACCGCCACATCAGCGGCACCGGCGGGCAGGCGCAGTTCGTGCGCGGGGCCTACGCGTCAAATGGCGGCAAATCGTTCATCTGCCTCGCCTCGACCTATGACAGGAAGGGCGAGCGGCGGTCGCGCATCGTGCTGAACCTGACCGCCGGGAACGTCGTGACCACCACGCGCAGCGACATGATGTATGTGGTGACGGAATACGGGATGGTGAACCTCAAGGGGAAATCCGTGGCAGAACGCGCGCGGGCGCTGATCGGCATCGCGCATCCCGATTTCCGCGAAGGGCTGGAGCGCGAGGCCCACGCCCACAGGCTGATCCCGCGCGGGCATTTCTGACGCGGGGGCCCGGCGAAAACGACGCGGCGTGATGCCTTGCTGCCCTTTCGCGAGGGGTGTATCACCAACCGCGTGAAGCAAGAGTCGGACGCAGAATGACGACGACGCAGGCCGCGCCCCATGCCGACAGCGCGGGCGCCCACAAACCCCAGAACCTTCTGGCCCTGGTCCTTGGTTCCATCGGCGTGGTCTACGGCGACATCGGGACCAGCCCGCTGTACGCCCTGCGCGAGTCGCTTGTCGGGGCCAGCGAGGGCGGGCTGCTAGATGCCGAAATCATCGGCATCGTCTCGTTGCTGCTGTGGACGCTGATCCTGATCGTGTCGTTCAAGTACGTTGCCCTGATCCTGCGGGCAGACAACCGGGGCGAAGGCGGCACCCTGTCGCTTGTGGCTCTTGTCCAGGGGGCAATCGGGCACCGGACGACAGTGATCGTTGCCCTTGGCGTGCTCGGGACGGCGCTGTTCTTCGGCGATGCCATCATCACCCCCGCGATTTCGGTGCTTTCGGCGGTGGAGGGTCTGAAACTGGTGACGCCGGCGCTGGAAAGCGTGGTGCTGCCGATCTCGCTGGCCATCATCTGCGCGATCTTCTGGGTGCAGCACAACGGCACGGACCGGGTGTCGCGCTTTTTCGGACCGGTCACGCTGGTCTGGTTTGCCGTGATGGGCGTGCTGGGGGCGATGCACATCGGCGACCAGCTTGCGATCATGAACGCGATCAACCCGGCGAATGCCCTGTGGTTTCTCTGGAACCACGGGCTGACCTCGCTGCCCGTCATGGGATCGGTGTTCCTGGCGGTGACCGGGGCCGAGGCGCTTTATGCCGACATGGGGCATTTCGGACGGCGGCCGATCCGCATCGCCTGGAACGTCGTGGTGTTTCCGGCGCTGATGCTGAGTTACCTCGGGCAGGGTGCGCTGGTGCTGGCCGACCGGAGCACGGTCGAGAACCCGTTCTTCCTGCTGGCACCGGACTGGTTCCTGCTGCCGCTGGTCATTCTGGCCACGGCGGCCACGGTGATCGCCAGCCAGGCGGTAATCTCGGGTGCCTTCTCGATGGCGCGCCAGGCCGTGCAGATGGGGCTGTTGCCGCGGCTGGAGGTCACCCATACTTCCGAACGCCAGGTCGGCCAGATCTTCATGCCCCAGATCAACCGGGTGCTGTTTGTCGGCGTCATTGCGCTGGTCGTGAGTTTCGGATCATCGGCAGCCCTGGCCAGCGCCTACGGGATTGCCGTGACCGGAACGATGGTCATCACGACCCTGCTGGGCGCGGTGGTGTTCCGCAGGGTCTGGAACTGGCCGCTGTGGCTGGTCGGGCTGGTCTGCCTGCCGCTTCTGGCGATCGAGGGGCTGTTCCTGGTGGCCAACCTGTCGAAGGTGATGGACGGGGGCTGGATGCCGCTGCTGCTTGCCGCCGTGCTGGCCCTGATGATCTGGACCTGGGTCCGCGGAACGGCCTATGTGCAGCAGAAGGCGCGCGCCGGGGCGGTGACCGTGGGCGCGCTGGTCGAGATGCTGAAGAAAAGCTCCAGCCTGTCCGAAGCACCGGGCACGGCGGTCTTCCTGACCTCGGACCCGGAAACGGCCCCCTCGGCGCTGATGCACAACCTCAAGCACAACCACGTCCTGCACAAGCAGAACCTGATCGTCACGGTGACGGTGGCAAACACGCCCTATGTGGCCGATACCGACCGCCTGACGCTGGAGAAGCTGAATGATCGGTTCAGCCTGATCAAGATGCAGTTCGGCTATATGGAAGAGCCGAACGTGCCCAAGGCGCTGATGCTGGCCCGCAAGCTGGGCATCAAGTTCGACATCATGTCGACGTCGTTCTTCCTGAACCGCAGGTCGTTCCGGTCGGCCCCGTCCGAAGGATTGCCGCCTTGGCAGGAACGGCTGTTCGTCGGCATGACGAAATCAGCCTCGGCTGCAACCGATTTCTACCGGCTGCCGGTGAACCGGGTCATCGAACTGGGTCAGCAACTGACGATCTGACAGCAGACGGCCCCTGCGATTGTTCTACGAACAATCCAGCCTCTTGCCAGGCGGCGACACCGGGCAAGGGCGGATTTTTCGCAGAAAAATCGGGACCTACTCGGCGGCGCGGGTCGCGGGGTTGTTGGGATGCGTTGTCCAGTTGGCATAGTCCGTCACGGGCCTGCCGGTGCGCGGGTCTACCGCGCCCTGCGGCAGTTCGACCATGGTGATGCAGTTCTCGACCGGACAGACATTGACGCACAGGTTGCAGGCCACGCATTCGGCGTCGATCACCTCGAACACCCGACCGGGCTTCATGGCAATGGCCTGATGGCTCGTATCCTCGCAGGCGGCAAAGCAGCGACCGCACTTGATGCAGGCATCGGGGTCGATCCGGGCCTTCGTCACATAGTTCAGGTTCAGGTCCTGCCATTCGACAAAGTTCGGCACGGCACGGCCGATCAGGTCATCCAGACCCATTTCCTTCTCATCCAGATACTGCGACAGGCCCGAGATCATTTCCTGCACGATCTTGAAGCCATAGGTCATGGCGGCGGTGCAGACCTGCACATTGCCCGCCCCCAAGGCCATGAACTCGGCCGCGTCGCGCCAGGTCGTCACCCCGCCGATGCCGGAAATCGGCAGTCCGCGCGTCTCGGGGTTGCGCGCGATCTCGGCCACCATGTTCAGCGCGATGGGCTTCACCGCCGGGCCGCAATAGCCGCCATGGCTGCCCTTGCCGTCGATCATCGGAAAGGGCGAGAAATTGTCCAGATCGACATTGGTGATCGACTTCACCGTGTTGATCAGCGACACGGCATCCGCCCCGCCCCGGTGCGCCGCCGTGGCGGGCGGCAGGATCGAGGTGACATTCGGCGTCAGCTTCACGATGCAGGGCATCCGGCTGTACTGCTTCACCCACCGGGTGACCATCTCGATATACTCCGGCACCTGCCCCACCGCAGACCCCATGCCGCGCTCGGCCATGCCATGCGGGCAGCCGAAGTTCAGTTCCACCCCGTCGGCTTCGGTATCCTCGATCCGGGCAAGGATGTCCTTCCAGCTTTCCTCGTCGCAGGGCACCATCAGACTGATGACCATGGCGCGGTCGGGCCAGTCGCGTTTCACCTGCTTGATCTCGCGCAGGTTCACTTCGAGCGGACGGTCGGTGATGAGTTCGATGTTGTTCAGCCCCAGAAGGCGGCGGTCCGCGCCCCAGATCGCGCCATAGCGCGGGCCGTTGACGTTCACGATGGGCGGCCCTTCGGACCCGAGCGTCTTCCACACCACGCCGCCCCACCCCGCCTCGAACGCACGGCGGACGTTGTATTCCTTGTCGGTCGGCGGGGCGGAGGCGAGCCAGAACGGGTTGGGGGACTTGATCCCCACGAAAGTGCTGGAGAGGTCGGCCATGGGGTCCTCCTTAAAGGGAAGGGGCCGGATGCAAGGCGCATCCGGGTGTGCGAGGGGTGAACGGGGTCGGGACGATCAGGCGCCGAAGACCAGGTTCCACAGCCAGCCGACGACAAGTCCGCCGACCTCGCCGAATTTGGGAACCA
This sequence comes from Rhodobacterales bacterium, assembly GCA_013297695.1. Classification (GTDB taxonomy): domain Bacteria; phylum Pseudomonadota; class Alphaproteobacteria; order Rhodobacterales; family Rhodobacteraceae; genus Aliitabrizicola. The sequence continues at coordinate 5,858 of JAAFHX010000055.1, forward strand.
GATAGGCCCAGGCGATGGCCCCCGGCACATTCCACAGCATGAACGTCCGGAACGGCATCAGCGCGATGCCGCACATGATGAAGGCCACCGGGCGCAGCGGTCCGAAAAAGTGCCCGATGATGATCGCCGCCGACCCCCATTTGGCGAAGGTGACCTTGCCCTGCGCAACAAGTTGCGGGTAGTCCTTCAGCGGCCAGAAGTTCAGGATGCGGTCGCCGTAGATGACGCCCAGGAACCATGACACGGTTGAACCGATGATGGCTCCGATGGCCGCGCCAAGGAAGATCGGGGTAAAGCTGATCTCGCCCGTCGCCACCAGCGCGCCGACCCCGACAAGAATCGCCGTCGAGGGAATGGCGATGGACAGGAAGGCCAGGTTTTCCGCCGTGGCGAACAGCAGCGCGATCCAGAACGCCCAGCCGGAGTGGGTCTTCAGAAACTCCAGAAGACCCGAGATCACGCCATCCATCTGCACAGCCCCCGTTGCCGGGGTTGCCTAGCGTGCCGGGGCGGTCTGCGCAAGCCATCAGGCGGCCCCGGCCGTCAGCGTGGCATGGATGTCTTCGGCGGCGTCGCGGCCTTCGGCAACGGCGGTCACCGTCAGGTCCTCGCCCCCCGCCGCACAGTCGCCCCCCGCCCAGACCCCGGCCAGCGAGGTGCGGCCCGGCCCGGTCACGGCGATCTTGCGGCCTAACAGGGCCAGACCCTGCGGTGTTCCGTCCAGCGTCTGGCCAATGGCCTTGAACACCTGGTCGGCGCGCAGTGTGAAGGTCTCGGCCGACAGGGCCAGACCGTCGGGGCCTTCCTGTGTATAGGCGAACTCCACGCCGGTCACCGATCCGTTGCCCAGCACCTGCACAGGGGCGGCGTTGGTCACGATGCGCACCCCGCGCTGCGCGGCATGGTCCTGCTCGTAGCCCGAGGCGCTCATCTTGTCCTGCCCGCGACGATAGACGATGGTCACCGTCTCGGCCCCCAGCAGCTTTGACTGCACGGCGGCATCGACCGCCGTCATGCCGCCACCGATCACCACCACGTCGCGCCCTACCGGCAGCGCGGACTTGTCCGCCGCCTGCCGCAGGTCGGCGATGAAATCGACGGCATCGCGGACGCCGCCCTTGTCCTCGCCCGGGGCGGCAAGCGCATTGACCCCGGCAAGGCCGATGCCAAGGAAGACAGCATCGAAATCCCGGCGCAGGGTGTCAAGGCTCAGGTCCGGGCCAAGCGCGCGTCCGGTTTCCACCGAGATGCCGCCGATCTGCAAGAGCCAGTCGATCTCGGCCTGCGCAAAATCGCCGGGGGCCTTGTAGGTGGCAATGCCGTATTCGTTCAGGCCCCCCGCCTTGGGCCGGGCATCGAACAGAACGACGTCATGCCCGTGCAGCGCCAGCCGATGCGCGGCGGCCAGCCCCGCCGGCCCTGCCCCCACGACGGCCACGCGCTTGCCCGTGGGGGCGGCGCGGGTGAAGGGGTGCACCCCCTGCGCCATCAGGGTATCGGTCGCATGGCGCTGCAGCCGCCCGATCTCTACCGGCTTGCCCTCGGCCGCCTCGCGCACGCAGGCCTCTTCGCACAGCGTCTCGGTCGGGCAGACGCGGGCGCACATGCCGCCCAGGATGTTCTGGTCCCAGATCGTGCGGGCTGCCGCCTCTGGCGTGCCGGTGGCGATCTGGCGGATGAACAGCGGAATGTCGATGCTGGTGGGGCAGGCGGTGATGCAGGGGGCGTCATGGCAGAAATAGCAGCGGTCGGCGGCCACCCGGGCCTCGTGCACGGTCAGCGGCGGCTCCTTGTCACCGAAGTTGGCGGCATAGGCGGGCGCGGGCAGGCGCTGTGGCACGACACCGGGGGTCAGCGGGGTATTCGTCATGGGCTGGGCCTCTGCACTGGGATCCTGGCTGACGGAAAGGCTGACACAGCACCTTTTTTTTATCAAACGGTAAATTTTGCGGGGCGATGTGACGGCGATGACCGGCCTGTTTTTCAGGCAGCGGCGACAACCCTTGTGCCGCAACTGGCGCTTCCCCCCCATCGGGGGCTCGCGTATAAGCAGCGCAGTCTGCGGGCAGCCAATGCCCTTGAAGAGGGCCGTCGAGGCCCCGGAACCCGATCAGAGGACGGCATGAGCAAGCATTCCACCGACGCCGACGTCAGCTTCATCCAGGCCCTTGCCGAACTTCTGAACAAGAACGAACTGACAGAGCTTTCGGTGAAACGCGAATACGGCGAGGCTGACAGCCTTGAGGTGCGGGTGGTCAAGCAGGCGACCATTATGGCCGCACCCGCACCGGTCTATGCGGCGGCCCCTGCGGCGGCGGTGGCTGCCCCCGCCCAGGCTGTCGCCGCCCCGGTCGAGGACCCGGCGCAGCACCCGGGCGCCGTCACTTCGCCCATGGTCGGTACGGTTTACCTTTCCGCAGAACCCGGCACCGCGCCCTTCGTCACCCTTGGGGCGACCGTCAGCGAAGGGCAGACCGTTCTCATCATCGAGGCGATGAAGACGATGAACCACATTCCCGCGCCCCGCGCCGGGATCGTCCGCCGCATCCTGGTCGAGGACGGCAATCCCGTGGAATACGGCGCGCCCCTGATGATCGTCGAGTGAGGCGGGGATGTTCGAGAAAATCCTGATCGCCAACCGCGGCGAAATCGCGCTTCGCGTCATCCGCGCCGCCCGCGAAATGGGGATCAAATCGGTCGCCGTGCATTCCACCGCCGATGCCGATGCGATGCATGTGCGCATGGCGGACGAGTCGGTCTGCATCGGCCCGCCGCCCTCGGTTGACAGCTATCTGTCGAAGGCCGCCATCATCTCGGCCTGCGAGATCACGGGGGCGCAGGCGGTGCATCCGGGGTATGGGTTCCTCAGCGAAAATGCCGCCTTCGCACAGGCGCTGGAGGATCACGACATCACCTTCATCGGCCCCTCGGCGGAACATATCCGCATCATGGGCGACAAGATCACTGCGAAGGAAACCGCGAAGGCCCTGGGGATTCCGGTCGTGCCCGGGTCCGATGGCGGGGTGGCGGATTTCGAGACCGCTATCGGCGTTGCCGCCGGGATCGGCTTTCCGGTCATCATCAAGGCCACGGCCGGCGGCGGCGGGCGCGGCATGAAGGTGGCGCGCAACCCGGAAGAACTGGAAGTGGCCTTCCGCACCGCGCGGGCCGAAGCCAAGGCCGCCTTCGGCAACGACGAGGTCTATATCGAGAAATACCTCACGACGCCGCGCCATATCGAGATTCAGGTCTTCGGCGACGGCAAGGGCCGCGCCGTGCATCTGGGCGAGCGCGACTGCTCGCTTCAGCGCCGCCACCAGAAGGTGTTCGAGGAAGCCCCCGGCCCCGCCATCACGCCCGAGATGCGCGCCCGCATCGGCAAGGTCTGCGCCGAGGCCGTGGCGAAGATCAGCTACATCGGCGCGGGCACCATCGAGTTTCTCTACGAGGACGGCGAATTCTACTTCATCGAGATGAACACCCGGCTTCAGGTGGAACACCCGGTGACCGAGGCGATCTTTGGCGTTGACCTCGTGCGCGAGCAGATCCGGGTCGCCGCCGGTCTGCCCATGTCCTTCGCGCAGGACGAGCTCGAGATCAACGGCCATGCCATCGAGGTGCGCATCAATGCCGAACGGCTGCCCGATTTCGCCCCCCGCCCCGGCAAGGTGAAGGTGTTCCACGCCCCCGGTGGCCTGGGCGTGCGGATGGACTCGGCGCTTTACGGCGGCTACACGATCCCGCCCTATTACGACAGCCTGATCGGCAAGCTGATCGTGCATGGCCGCGACCGCCCCGAGGCGCTGGCCCGGCTGCGCCGGGCGCTTGGCGAACTGATCATCGACGGTATCGAGACGACGGTGCCGCTGTTCGACGCCCTGCTGGCCGAGCCCGACATCCAGAACGGCGACTACAACATCCACTGGCTGGAAAAATGGCTGGCCAGGCAGTTCGCCTGAGGCACCCCTGCGGGGGACAGCGGCGCGCATGACCGGCGCGGGACTGACACCGGAAAACCTGTTGCGCGCCTATGCGGCCGGCATCTTCCCCATGGCCGAAGGGCGCGACGACCCCGGGCTGCACTGGGTCGATCCCCGCCGCCGGGGCATAATGCCGCTGGACGGCTTCCACATCTCGCGGTCGCTGGCACGTCGGTTGCGGCGCTGGCCGCATGAGGTGCGCATCAACAGCGACTTCATCGGCGTGGTACAGGGCTGCACCAACCGCCCGGAAACCTGGATCAACGCCCCCATCCTGAACCTGTACCGCGCGCTGCATCATGCGGGTTTTGCCCAGTCGCTGGAGGTATGGGAGGGGGAGGCGCTAATCGGCGGCGTCTATGGCGTTACCCTTGGAGCCGCGTTCTTTGGCGAAAGCATGTTCTCGCGCCGCACCGATGCGTCCAAGGTCGCGCTGGCCTGGCTGGTGGACCGGCTGTGCGCGGGCGGCTTCACCCTGTTCGACACGCAGTTCCTGACGCCGCACCTGCAATCCCTGGGCGGGGTGGAAATCTCGCGGGCCGACTACCACGCCCGGCTGGCCGAGGCGATCCGCCGCCCCGCCACCTTCACGCCGCAGGGCTATGCCCCCACCGCCTATTCCGTGTCGCAGCGCAGAATCCAGACGTCATAGCGCGGATGGTCCATCGCCGACAGCGCGGGGCTGGACGCGATCATCCAGCCGGAAAAGACCGGGTCGGGCACCAGCGCATCCCGGATCGTCAGATGGGCATAGGCGTTTGATGCCGGGTCGGCGACCGGATAGCGGCATTCGTCAAGCTGGATCGTCAGGCGGCCCTGTTCGGCGCTTTGCCCGCGCGACAGGTCCAGATCGCCGGTCTCTCCCGTGCTTTTGTCCAGCCAGCGCACCAGACCGCCCTTCGCGCTGGCCACGTCTTGCGCGGCAGCCGGTGCCGCCAGCACCGCCGCCAGCAGAACGGCCCGGATCATGGGGTTGCGTCCGACCCGGCGGACCCTTCGGCACCGCCGCCACCCACGAATTTCATCATCAGGCTGATGAGGCTGACCGCCCCCTGCGTATCCTCGATCTCGGCCCCGGATTCCAGGTTCACGGACGATCCGCCGGGCACCAGCTCGACGAAGTTGCCGCCCAGCAGACCTTCGGACGAAATCAGGATGGCGCTGTCATCGGGAAGCTGCACATCCTTTTGCAGCGCGATCCCTGCATCGGCATAAAAGGTCTTGGGGTTCAGCGTCAGGCTGGTAACGGTGCCGACCTTGACCCCCGCCAGCCGCACGTCAGACCCGACAGTGATCCCCTCGACCGAGCGGAAGCTGGCCTTCAGCGGATACGTGCCCGGGTCCTCGCCCCAGCCGGTGTGCTGGGCCGCATAGACCAGAAAGGCCACCGCCGCCGCAAGCACCACGCCACCTGCGGCGACCTCTGTCGCGTTCTCGGCCATTATTCGGGCTGCCATGCCTCGTAGTCGCGGCGCGCGACGGGTTCCGTCAGGCGGATTGAACCCGGCGGCGCATAGGCGGCGGGCGTGCCGGTCAGGTTTTCCTGATGCGGCTTTTCCCAGGGCCGCGTGCGCAGCGGAACGTCCACCGGCGTCGTATCGACCGTATGGTGCAGCCAGCCGTGCCAACCGGGGCCGACGCGGGTCGCCTCCATGTCGCCGTTGAAGATCACCCACCGGCGCTTGTCGGCGGCATCGCGGTAATAGATGTTCCCCTGATCATCCTCACCCACCTTCTGGCCATGGCGCGAAGTGAAAATCTGGGTCCCGAGCGTCTGGCTGTTCCACCAGGTCATGAGCCGCAGCAGAAAGTTCATCGGACAGCCTCCGGGATGTTTTCCCTGATATGGCCCAAGCGGCGGGCAAGGTCCAGTGCCAAGGCAGCGCCCCCGGGGCACAAGGCGCCGCTCCTTTACGCATCATTCAGCAATTGTTATCAAGCTTTCAGTGCATACAACATCTGGGGTGCTGCGTGGATTCGGTCGAGCTTTGCGCGGGGGCGGGTGGGCAGGCCCTTGGCCTTGAACAGGCGGGCTTTCGTCACCTGGCCCTGGTCGAGATCGACGCGGCCTGCCGCGCAACACTGCACCTCAACCGTCCGTTGTGGAACGTCGGCGAAGGCAGGGCCGCCGACGTCACCGGGTTCGACGGGACTCCGTACCGGGGGGTCGACCTGCTCGCCGGCGGCCTTCCCTGCCCGCCGTTCTCGGTTGCCGGAAAGCAACTGGGGGCCGCCGACGAGCGGAACCTGTTCCCCGACATGCTGCGCATTGTCGACGAATGCCGTCCCCGCGCCATCCTGATCGAGAACGTGCGTGGCTTTCTGGATGCCGTGTTTGCCGATTATCGCTGCACCCTGAAGCATGCGCTGGCCTTGATGGGGTACGAAACCGATTGGCGGTTGTTCAACGCTTCGGATTTCGGCGTGCCGCAGCTTCGCCCCAGGGTGATGATCGTCGCCGTCCGGTCTGAACTTCGGGACGGGTTTCGCTGGCCGGAACCCCTGCCGAACCGACCTCCGACCGTGGGCCAGACGCTTTCTGACCTTATGGCACAGGGCGGCTGGCCGGGCGCGGAAGCGTGGGCAAAGGGTGCCGACGAGGTTGCGCCAACCATCGTCGGCGGATCGAAAAAGCATGGCGGACCCGATCTTGGACCTTCTCGGGCCCGTCGTGCCTGGGAGCAACTGGGCGTGAACGGCAAGACGGTGGCTGACGCCCCCCCCCGGCCCGGACCATGTCGGGCATCCGCGCCTGACGGTCAGAATGGTTGCAAGGTTGCAGGGTTTTCCCGACGATTGGCATTTTCACGGGCGCAAGACCTCGGCCTATCGGCAGGTGGGCAACGCATTCCCGCCGCCGGTTGCAGGCGCCATCGGGGCAAGCCTGCGAAATGCACTCACCGCGCGCAGACTGCATGTGGTCGGCGGTCATGGCTAAGGCGAAAGCTGGAAACAGCGCGCGGGACCAACTGCGTGCGCACTTCCTGGCCAACATCGGGCGAATGATGGATTCGGAAGAACTGCGGCGGGTTGCCGGCGAAATCTCCGAATGGGCGAGGCGCGTCAGGGAGTTGCGAACCCAGGAAGGCTATGCCATCCTGACACATCACGACCGGAATGACCTGAAACCCGGTCAATACCTGCTGCTGTCGGCAAAACCGGAACCAGCCTTCGAGCGCGCCATTTCAAAGGAAGTCCGCGCTCTGGTGCTCGACCGCAATGGCTTCACCTGCCAGATGTGCGGGGCCGTCGCGGGTGAGCCGCACCCCTATGATCCGGGTCGCAAGACGCGACTGCACATCGGCCATATCATCGACAAGTCCATGGGCGGTTCCGATCTGCCGTCCAATCTTCGGGCGATCTGTTCGGTCTGCAACGAGCGCGCAGCGAACGTGACGCTCGACCGACCGAGCCTCCAAAAACTCCTCGTTCAGGTCCGCCGCGCCACCACGCCGGATCAACTGAGCCTGTTCGAATGTCTCGCGCGGAAATTCCCGGACCATCTCCGGGCGCTTTCCGGCCCCGACCCGGATCGGACCGCCGGGGATTAGCCCGCGTTCACGGCCTCTTTCTTCTTGGGTTCTGTATAGATCAGCAGCGGTCGGGCACCGACATTGACCGCCTCGTCCTTGACCACCACTTCCTCGACCCCGTCCAGGCCGGGCAGTTCGAACATGGTATCCAGCAGGATATCCTCCATGATCGACCGCAGCCCGCGCGCGCCGGTCTTGCGCTTGATCGCGCGCTTGGCGATGGCCACCAGCGCGTCCGAGGTGAAGGTCAGCTTCACGCCCTCGATCTCGAACAGGCGCTGGTATTGCTTCACCAGCGCATTCTTCGGCTCGGTCAGGATCGTCACCAGCGCCGGTTCGTCCAGATCGGTCAGCGTGGCGATCACCGGCAGGCGGCCGACGAATTCGGGGATCAGGCCGAACTTCAGCAGGTCTTCCGGCTCCAGTTCCTTGAACAATTCGCCCGCGCCGCGCGCATCGGGGTCCTTCACATCGGCGCCAAAGCCGATGCCCGAGCCCTTGTTGCGCTGCGAGATGATCTTTTCCAGCCCCGCAAAGGCCCCGCCACAGATGAACAGGATGTTGGTCGTATCGACCTGCAGGAATTCCTGCTGCGGGTGCTTGCGCCCGCCCTGAGGTGGCACCGAAGCCACCGTGCCTTCCATGATCTTCAGAAGCGCCTGCTGCACGCCTTCGCCCGACACGTCGCGCGTGATCGACGGGTTGTCGGACTTGCGGGTGATCTTGTCGACCTCGTCGATGTAGACGATGCCGCGCTGCGCGCGTTCGACGTTGTATTCGCTGGCCTGCAACAGCTTCAGGATGATGTTTTCCACATCCTCGCCGACATAGCCCGCCTCGGTCAGCGTGGTTGCATCGGCCATGGTGAAGGGCACGTCGAGGATGCGCGCCAGCGTCTGGGCAAGCAGCGTCTTGCCGCAGCCGGTCGGGCCGATCAGCAGGATGTTGGACTTCGACAGTTCGATGTCGGTCTTGGACGAATGGTTCAGCCGCTTGTAGTGGTTGTGCACGGCCACCGACAGCACCCGTTTGGCGTGAATCTGGCCGATCACATAATCGTCCAGCACCTTGCAGATTTCGCGCGGGGTCGGCACGCCGTCCGAGGATTTCAGGCCCGTGGTCTTCGTCTCTTCGCGGATGATGTCCATGCAAAGCTCGACGCATTCGTCGCAGATGAACACGGTGGGGCCCGCAATCAGTTTGCGCACCTCGTGCTGGCTCTTGCCGCAGAACGAGCAATACAGGGTGTTCTTGCTGTCCGAGCCGGAATTGTTCGCCATCGTCGTCCTCTGCCTTACGGCCCGACCAAGCCTCAAGGGCCGGCCTGCCACCTGATCGAAAAGCTTAGGTCAGACGCCAAAGCTTCACAATGTCAAAAACACCCCGCCGCGGTGGCGGCAGGGCGTGCCCGTCATTTCGAGCTGTCGTCCATCTTTCCACGCGATTCCATGATGACATCGATCAAACCCCAGTCCTTGGCATCTTCGGCCGACATGAAGTTGTCGCGTTCCAGCGCCGCCTCGACCACCTCGATCGGCTGGCCGGTGTGTTTCACGTAGATCTGGTTCAGCCGGTCCTTCAGCTTCTGCGTCTCGCGTGCGTGGATCATGATGTCGGTCGCCTGGCCCTGATAGCCGCCCGAAGGCTGGTGCACCATGACCCGGCTGTTGGGCAGCGAGAACCGCATGCCCTTTTCCCCGGCTGTCAGCAGCAGCGACCCCATGCTCGCCGCCTGCCCGATGACCAACGTGGAAATCTTGGGCCGGATGTACTGCATGGTGTCGTAGATCGACAGACCGCTGGTCACCACGCCGCCCGGGCTGTTGATGTACATGCTGATTTCCTTCGACGGGTTCTCCGCCTCCAGGAACAGAAGCTGCGCACAGATCAGCGAGGACATGCCGTCATGCACCGGACCGGCCAGGAAGATGATCCGTTCCTTGAGCATGCGCGAATAGATGTCATAGGCGCGCTCGCCCCGGCTCGTCTGCTCGACCACCATCGGCACGAGCGTGTTCATGTAGGTGTCGATAGGGTCTTTCATGTCCGCCTGCCTCTGATCTGTCGGGGGGAACGCTACGCGCGCATGTCTTGCGAGAGTCTTAGTGGGGCGTGCCGGGGGCTGCAAGGGGCGCACCCCCAGATATCGGGGCTTGAACCGGCGCGACCGCATCCTATCTGCCACCTATCGCGAAGGGGGCATGATGGTGCCGGTATCCGCGTCAGATGACTGGTTTTTTCCGTCGCGCACGGCGGGGCTGCAGCGTTTGCGCGAATTTCTGCCCCATGCGGGGCGGGCCTATGCCCAAAGGCGCAATCATGATCTTGGCAGCGCCTCTTGCGTGTCGCGCCTGTCGCCGTGGCTGCGGCATCGGCTGGTGACCGAAACCGAGGTGATCTCGGCCGTGCTTGGGCATCACTCCCCCGAGGCGTCAGAGAAATTCCTGCAGGAAGTCTTGTGGCGCAGCTACTGGAAGGGCTGGCTGGAACTGAGGCCGGGCATCTGGGCCGAGTACCGGCAGGGGGTTGACGCAGCCCTGCACCGCCTTGCCACCGAGGAGGGCCTGCGCCGCGACTGGGAGGCCGCCTGTCTGGGCAAGACGGGCATCGACGGGTTCGATCATTGGGCGCAAGAGCTTGCCGCGACAGGCTGGCTGCACAACCACGCCCGGATGTGGTTCGCCTCGATCTGGATCTTCACGCTGCGCCTGCCTTGGGAACTGGGGGCGGATTTCTTCCTGCGCCATCTGCTGGACGGCGATCCGGCGTCGAACACCCTGTCCTGGCGGTGGGTCGGCGGGCTGCAGACAGCCGGCAAGACCTATCTTGCGCGGGCTGACAACATTGCGGCGCATACCGGCGGGCGGTTCCATCCGGTCGGGCTGGCGCGCGAGGCGCGGGCCTTGCCGGGCCGCCCGCACCCGGCCCCGCGCCCACTGCCGCCGTCCCCTTCCTTTGACCCGGCCTTGCCCACGGCGCTGCTCTTGACCGAGGAAGACCTGTCGCCCGGCTTTCTGTTCGACCGGGGCCCGCGTCCGCTGGCAACCGCCCTTGTTGCCCGCAGCGAAGGGCTGTCGCCGCTGGCTGTCAGCCCGGCGGTTCCGGCCTTCAAGCTGGCCGCGCTGGCTGAAACGGCAGGCCGGTGGGCTGACAGGCTGGGGCCGCAGCGAACGGCGGGGCAGGACATGGGGGCCGTGGCGGTTGCCGACTGGGCGGCCCATGCCGGGGCGGTGCAGGTGGTGACGGCCTATGTCCCGGTCGGCCCCGTGGCCGACTGGCTGGCCGAGGCAGAGCCGGTTCTGGCCGCACGCGGCATCCGGCTGGTGCGCGTCCTGCGGGCCGAGGATGCGCGGATGTGGCCCCATGCCACCCACGGCTTCTTCCGGTTCTGGGAAATGGTGAAACCTTAGGTCAGGTGCCGCAGAAGGTGCGGTAGACTTCGTCGAACCCTTGCGGTGGCGGCAGGGCATAGCCCTCGCGCCCCTGCGGATCGGCGAAGGGGTCGGTCACGGCGGCCAGAAGCGCGTCGAAGGGGGCCATGTCGCCGCTCTCGACTGCCGCCGAAAGCGCGTGTTCCACCAGATGGTTGCGCGGGATGATGGCGGGGCTGGCTGCCTCGATCCCGCGCGCCGCCTCCTCCGGGTCGCGCGCTTCGAAGGCCAGCCGGGCCTGCCAGCGGGCAAGCCAGTCGCGTGCGCCCGCAGCTTCGCTGAACTGTGCCAGAAAGGCGGTCGCCTCGCCCCGCGCCGCCAAGCCAAGATGGCGAAAGCTCAGCGTCCAGTCCGCCCCCTGCGCCTGCATCTGCGTCAGCAGCGCATCGGCCATGGCGCGGTCGCCCGCATCGGTCGCCCCGAGACCCAGCCGGGCGCGAAGCCCGGCCAGCCAGGCGGCCTCGTATTCCGTCATGTAACCGCGCAGCACGTCGGTCGCGCGCTGAACGGCCCGGTCGTTGTCGGCGTCGATCTGCGGCAGCAGCGTTTCGGCCAGCCGGGCCACGTTCCACTGGCCGATCACCGGCTGGTTGCCCCAGGCGTAACGCCCGGTCTGGTCGATGGAACTGAACACGGTCGCGGGATCGTACGCCCCCATGAAGGCGCAGGGGCCATAGTCGATGGTCTCGCCCGACAGGGCCATGTTGTCGGTGTTCATCACGCCGTGGATGAAGCCCGCCAGCATCCACTGTGCGATCAGCCGCGCCTGACGCCCGGCCACCGCCGCCAGCAGGCCCGCCGCATCGCCGGGCTCAAGCTCGGGGTAATGCCGCGCGACGGTATAGGCGGTCAACTGGCGCAGTTTGTCGGCCTCGCCGCGCGCCGAAAAGAACTGGAAGGTGCCGACACGGATATGGCTGGCGGCGACGCGGGTCAACACCGCGCCGGGCAGCGGGGCTTCGCGAAAGACCTCTTCGCCCGTGGCCACTGCCGCCAGTGCGCGGGTTGTCGGAATGCCAAGGGCATGCATCGCCTCACCCATCAGGTATTCGCGCAAGACCGGGCCAAGCGCCGCCTTGCCGTCGCCCCGGCGCGAAAACGGCGTGGGACCGGAGCCTTTCAGCGCAATGTCGCGCCGCTGGCCGTTGCGGTCGATCACCTCACCCAGCAACAGCGCGCGTCCATCGCCCAGTTGCGGGGAAAAGCCGCCGAACTGGTGCCCGGCATAGGCCTGCGCGATCGGAGTCGCACCCGGCGGGGCGGCGTTGCCGGAAAACCACGCCGCTCCATCCGGCCCAGACAGCGCGTCTGGGTCCAGACGCAGCTCTTCCGCCAGCGCCCGGTTCAACCGCACAAGACGCGGCGCAGGCACCTGCGCCGCCGTCCATGGCACGGAAAACCCCGGCAGATCGCGGGCATAGCTGTTGTCAAAGCCGAAAACCGGCTGCGCCGTCTTCCCTGTCGCAGCCCCGTCTGCCATGTCCAACCCCGATCAGGCTGCGTTGGTCGTGCGGCGCGGGAGTTTCCAGTTGGGGCGCACGAAGTGGCAGGTATAGCCGTTCGGAATCCGCTCCAGATAGTCCTGATGCTCGGGCTCGGCCTGCCAGAACGGCCCCGCCGCCTTCACCTCGGTCACCACCTTGCCCGGCCAAAGGCCCGAGGCGTTCACGTCGGCAATAGTATTCTCGGCCTCGGCCTTCTGCGCGTCGGACAGGTAGTAGATGCCCGACCGGTAGGACAGGCCCCGATCATTGCCTTGCCGGTTCGGCGTGGTGGGGTCGTGAATCTGGAAGAAGAATTCCAGCAGGTCGCGATAGCTGATGCGGGCGGGGTCGAAGACAACCTCGATCCCCTCGGCATGGGTGCCATGGTTGCGGTAGGTGGCATTGGCCACATCGCCGCCCGTGTAGCCCACACGCGTCGAAATCACACCCGGCTTCCTGCGGATCAGGTCCTGCATCCCCCAGAAGCACCCTCCGGCAAGGATGGCGGTCTCATGCGTTGCGGACATCTGGCGTCTCCTTTGGTTTCTGCCCGCAGAATATGGCACTGCGTGGCGCTTTGTCCAAGGCCGCAGGCCGGGCTGGCGGCAAAGTGAAGGCCGTCAGCCCTGCGGGCGCGTCTTCTTCGGGTCGTAGTGCGACAGGGGCACGATCACGGCAGGCAGGCGCATCTGCTGGCCGTCCAGCTTGCCCACCTCCAGCGCCGTGCCCGCGGCCGCATGGGCCACATCCACCCGCGCCAGCGCGATGGACTTGCCCAAGAGCGGCGAGCGGGTGGCAGACGTGACAACCCCGACCTGCGCCCGGCCCATGAACAGCGCATCACCATGGCCGACCGTGGTCGCGGCGTCGATCTCCAGCCCGACAAAGCGGTGCGACGGGTGTTCCTTGCGCCGGATCAGCGCCTCGCGCCCGATGAAATCGTCGGTCTTGGACTTGAGCGGCACCGTGAACCCGATCCCGGCCTCGAACGGGTCGGTCTGGTCGGAAAAGTCATATCCGGCAAAGATCAGCCCCGCCTCGATCCGCACCATGTCGAGTGCGGCCAGACCCATCGGCCGCAGGCCAAGGTCGGCCCCTGCCGCCCAGACCGCATCATAAACCGCCGTCCCATCCTTTGGGTGGCAGAAGATTTCGTAGCCGAGTTCCCCGGTATAGCCGGTGCGCGACACCACCAGAGGCGCGCCCGACGGCCCGCCAAGGCGCGCGATGGCAAAGCGGAACCAGCCCAGTTCGTCGATCGTGGGCTGCAAAGGCGCAGTCCAGACCATCCGGCGCAGAATCTCGCGCGCATTCGGCCCCTGCACCGCCAGATTGTGCAACTGGTCGGTCGAGGACCGCACCATCGCCTGCAACCCCAGCTTTTCCGCCCAGTCGCGCAGCCAGATGCCGCCATAGTCATCGCCGCCGATCCAGCGGAAATTGTTCTGTCCCAGACGGAAGGCCGTGCCGTCGTCGATCATGCCGCCATTTTCGTAGCACATCGCCGAATAGACGACCTGGCCTTGGGCGAGCTTCTTCATGTCGCGCGTCAGCACATATTGCATCAGCGCCTCGGCATCCGGCCCGGTGACCTCGACCTTGCGCAGGGGCGAAAGGTCGATCACCACGGCCTTTTCACGGCAGGCCCAGTATTCCTCGATCACCCCGGTCTGCGCATAGACCTGCGGCAGCCAGTAGCCCTTGTATTCGACCATGGCCCGCGTCCGCGCCGAGGTGCGGTCGTGAAAGGCGGTGTCCTTGGTCATCTTCGGCTCCTCGTCGGGCGTGACGCGATGGGCGATGGCGCGGCGGAAGCTCTGCGCGCCGGAATAGGTCCGCACATGGATGTCGGACAGGTACCAGCCGTTCGCGGGCG
>JAAFHX010000056.1 GCA_013297695.1 Rhodobacterales bacterium
GCTGCCGGGCGGAATAAAAGGGACAGGACATGTCGAAACCGATGAGCAAGACGCAGCTTGTTGCGGCGCTTGCGACCGAAATGGGCGAAGACCGCAAGATCGCCGCCGCAGCGCTTGACGCGATTGCCGCCGTGGTGCAGCGCGAGGTTGCAGCGGGCGGCAGCGTGAACCTGCCGGGCCTGGGCAAGATGGTCTGCAAGACCCGCCCCGAGCGTCAGGTGCGCAACCCCGCCACGGGCGAGACGCTGACCAAGGCCGCCGACAAGCAGGTGAAGTTCGGCATCGCCAAGGCGCTGAAGGACAGCGTCAACGCCTGATCCTTGCGGCACGACGACGATGAACCTAGGGTCGCTTGCGGGCGGCCCTTTTTCATGGCGGCAGGGGACATAGACGGAATGGCGCGGGCAACCGGCATTGGCGGCATCTTCTTTCGCGCGACCAATCCGGTGGCGCTGGCTGCGTGGTATCATCGGCATCTGGGTATCGACATGACGGCGGGTGTCTGGGCGCAAGCCGGTGGACCGACGGTCTTTGCACCCTTTGAACGGACAAGCGACTATTTCCCGGCTGATCGGGAATGGATGATGAACCTGCGCGTCGATGATCTTGACGGGCTGCTGGCGGCATTTGCATCGGCCGGCATCCCGGCCGAGACGCGGGCGGACTGGGACGGCGACGGCAGCCACGGCCGCTTTGCGCGGATACGTGATCCGGAGGGCAACCCGCTGGAACTGTGGCAACCGCCCGTGCCAGGCTGACAGATGGATCTTCGCGCAATCCTGATGGGGCTGGCCTTTTCCTTCATGTGGTCATCGGCCTTCGCCAGCGCCCGCATGATCGTGATGGATGCGCCACCGCTGACCGCGCTGGCGGTGCGCTTTGCGCTGTCGGGAGCCATCGCGGTGGGGATTGCCGCGGCACTGGGCCAGAGCGCGCGGCTGACACGGGCGCAATGGCGCAATGTGGTGATCTTTGGCATCTGCCAGAACGCGTTGTATCTGGGGCTGAACTTTGTCGCGATGGTGCGGGTCGAGGCGGGGCTTGCCTCGATCATCGCGTCGATGATGCCCCTGATGGTCGCGGCGCTGGGCTGGGCGGTCTTTGACACGCGGGTGCGGCCGCTGGGAGTTGCGGGGCTCGCGGCCGGGTTTGCGGGGGCCGCGATCATCATGGGAACCCGGCTGGAAGGGGGCGTCGATCCGGCGGGCGTGGCCATGTGTCTGGCGGGCATGACGGCGCTGGCGGTTGCCACGCTGGCGCTGCGGGGCGCGGCATCGGGGGGGAACCTGCTGATGGTCGTGGGGTTGCAGATGTGGGTGGGTGCGCTGGTGCTGGCCCCGGCGGCGTGGCTGACGGAAGTGCCGGCGGTCACATGGACGCCGCGGCTGTTCGCTGCCTTTGCCTATACCACGCTGGTCCCGGGGCTGCTGGCAACGCTGCTGTGGTTCCATCTGGTCGGGCGGATCGGGGCGGTAAAGGCCGCGACATTTCATTTCCTGAACCCGTTCTTCGGTGTCGCGGTGGCAGCCCTGCTGCTGGGCGAGCGGTTGCAGGTCTGGGATATTGCCGGGGTCGCCATCATCGCCGCAGGCATCCTTGCGGTGCAGCGGTCGCGCGCGGCGGGCCCGGGCTGAGCCGGGGCCCGTGCGGCGGATCAGGCGGCCCCGGCCAGACGCGCCGCATCGGCGGCACGGGTGCGGGCGTGGGCAGGCCGGTCCTGGCAGCGGGCCACCCAGTCGCGGATCGCAGGCACGTCCGGCGTCGCATCCTTGAACCAGACATAGGGAGAGTGCACCAGCAGGTCGGCGGCGCTGTAGCGGTCGCCCAGAAGGAAGGGCCGTTCAGCCAGTGCCCGGCTCAGGCGTGCGGTGATTTCCGGCACACCGCGGATGCTTGCCTGCAGCGAGGGGAGGGACAGGCCAGCGGCGGCGCAGATCAGCGCCGGTTCCATGACGCTGCCATACCAGAACAGCCAGGTCAGATAGGCCCCGCGCTCTGCCGTGCCCGGGCGCGGGGCCATGCCGCTGTCGGGGAAAAGGTCGGTCAGGGTGAGGATGATCGCCGCGCTTTCCGTGATGACCGTGCCGTCCTGCAGCAGGGCCGGGGCCTTGCCTTCCGGGTGCGGGTTCGACGGGTCGCGTCCGCCCGACCCGTCCTGACGCAGGATCGACACGGGGCGGATCGTCAGCCGGTCGGCAATCCCCATCTCGTCGATCAGGGTGACGATGCGGGAAGACCGGGATTGCGGGGCATGGAACAGGGTCAACATGGGCTTGGGTCCTTTCGGGTTGCGGTTTCCGGTGGGCTGACTATGGTCCTTCCGTACTGACAGTTTCCGGCAGGATCACATGGCCCGGCCCGACCGGCTTTTCCGGCTTCTGGATGCATTGCGGCGGCTGCCGCAGCCGGTGACGGCGGCGCGGCTGGCCGAAGAGACCGAGGTTTCGCTGCGCACGCTGTACCGCGATATCGCGACGCTGCGGGCGGGCGGCGCGCTGATCGACGGCGCGGCGGGCCTTGGCTACAGCCTGACCGAGGACCCTGCCCTGCCGCCGCAGATGTTCGACCGGATGGAGATCGAGGCACTGGTGCTGGGGTTGGCCGAGGTGCGGCTGGCGGGGGACCCGGCACTGGCACGGGCGGCGGAACTGGCGCTGGCCAAGATCACCGCGACCCTGCCGGAACGGGTGCAGCGGCAGGCGGTCCATGCGGTGCAGATGACCTACCGGTTCGAACGTCGCCCCCCGCCGCCGCCGGTGCTGGGGCTGATCCGGCAGGCATCCTGGGACGAGGCCGCGCTGGAGATCGGCTATCTGGACGGGGCGGGGGCGGAAACGCGGCGCGTGGTCTGGCCGCTGGCGGTGGTGTTCCTGGACCGGACGCTGATGCTTCTGGCCTTCTGCTGCCTGCGGCAGGATTTCCGCCGGTTCCACCTGCACCGGATCACGCAGGCAGCGGTCACGGGCGACAGTTTTCGCCCGCGCCGGGTGGCGCTTCTGCGCGACTTCACACGCCAGTTGCGCGGCGAAAGGTCGGGGTGACGTAGGGTAACGCCCATCTCACGGCATCTCACGCAAGCTTGCCATGACAGCAAGGGGCGGTGCGTGCGACGGTTTCCGCGATTTGGGGGGGCGCGCGCATTGGACCTTGTTCTGGGCTACCTTGCCGGCCTTCTGACGCTCATCAACCCCTGCGTTCTGCCGGTGCTGCCCATCGTGATCGCAAGTGCATTGCAGGCCAGCCGGTTCGGCCCGGTGGCGCTGGCCGCCGGGATGTCGCTGTCGTTTGTGGGTCTGGGGCTGCTGGTCGCGGTTGCGGGCCGCAGCCTTGGGCTGACGGAAACCACGATCCAGACCGGCGGGGCGCTGTTGATGATCGGTTTCGGGCTGGTGCTGCTGGTGCCGCGCCTGAACGAGGGCTTTGCGCTGGCGACTGCCGGGATGGCGTCGCGGGCGGATCGGGGGATCGACCGGCTGGACCGGACTGCCCTGGGCGGGCAGGTGCTGGGCGGCATGCTGCTGGGGGCGGTGTGGAGCCCCTGCGTCGGCCCGACACTGGGCGGGGCAATCTCGCTTGCGGCGCAGGGCGAAAGCCTTGGGCGTGCGGCGGCGACGATGACGGCTTTCGCCGCCGGAGTGTCCACGATCATCCTGTGCCTGGGCTATGGTGCCCGACGTGCGCTGATGCGCAACCGGGCTGCGATGCAGCGGATTGCCGAACTGGCCAAGCCGCTGATGGGAATCGTGTTTCTGGCGGTTGGCCTGGCGCTGTTCTTCGGGCTGCACCATCGCCTGCAGGCAGCCTTGCTGACCATCCTGCCGGTCTGGCTGCAGGACCTTTCGATCTCGATCTGACCCCCCTGGAGGACATGATGAACAGACGCGGAATTCTTGCGGTGGCAGTGGCAATCGGCCTTGGCCCGCTGCTGCTGGCCGGACCGGTTGCGGCAAGGACCGCCGAACCGGTGGATTACACGCCCGACCTGCTGGCTGCCGAACTGGCAGCGGGCAAGGCGGTGGTGCTGGATTTCTCGGCAAGCTGGTGCCCGAGCTGTCTGGCGCAGGGGCGCGCGATTCAGGCGCTGCGCGCCGCAAATCCGGCCTATGACGCCGGTCTGGTGTTCATGCGGGTGGACTGGGACACCTGGAAGGACAGGGAGATTGCGCAGCGGCTGGAGGTGACGGGCCGGGGTGCCGTCGTTGTCCTGAAGGGCGATGCCGTCATCGCGCGCAGCGATGTCTACATGAACGAGGAACGGATGAAGCCCTTCCTTGACGCGGCGCTTGCGGTCACGGCCTGACACGGCCGATCACGGAAGCTTGCCGTGACAGCAGGCTTCCGCGCGGCCACACTTCGGCAACGAAGCGGCGCCAAGGCCGCTGTGTTCGCTGCATGGAGGCAGGCATGACCCTGGACGATTTTCGACTTCTGGTTGCCCGGATCAGTCTGGCAGCCCCCCTTGCCGGGGCAAAGACCGCAGCCGCGAAGCGCAAGCGCCTCGCCTCGCCGAGCAAGCCCGTCCGTACCGCCACCGCCCGCCCGGCCTGACCGTTCAGCCGATCTGCCCGCGCTGGCCGCCCGTCTGCGCGCGGTCGCGCAGCACATGGTCCAAAAGCACGCAGGCCAGCATCGCCTCGCCCACCGGGACGGCGCGGATGCCGACGCAAGGGTCGTGGCGACCCTTGGTGACAAGGTCGATTTCGTCCCCCGCCGTGGTGATCGTGCGGCGGGGCGTCAGGATCGACGAGGTGGGTTTCACCGCAAAGCGCACGACGACCGGCTGGCCGGTCGAGATGCCGCCAAGGATGCCGCCCGCGTGGTTCGACAGGAATTCCGGCCCCTTCGGCCCCATGCGGATTTCGTCGGCGTTCTCGACCCCCGTCAGCGCGGCTGATGCCATCCCCTCGCCGATTTCCACGCCCTTCACGGCGTTGATCGACATCATCGCCGCTGCCAGATCGGCATCAAGCTTGCCGTAAAGCGGTGCACCAAGGCCGGGGGGAACGCCGGTGGCGGTGACCTCGATCACCGCGCCGACCGAATTGTGCGACTTGCGCAGGTCATCTAGATAGGTGGCCCAGTCGGTCGCGGCGACGGGATCGGGGCACCAGAACGGGTTGCGGGCGATCTGGTCCGCGTCAAAGCGGGCCCGGTCGATGGCCCGCGCGCCCATCTGGACCATGTAGCCCGTGATCTTCAGCCCCGGGACCAGCGCCGCCAGCGCCACGCGCGCCACACCGCCTGCCGCCACGCGCGACGCCGTTTCGCGTGCGCTGGACCGCCCGCCGCCGCGCGGGTCGCGCAGCCCGTATTTCTGGTGATAGGTGATGTCGGCATGGCCGGGGCGGAAGCTTTGGGCAATATCGCCGTAGTCCTTCGACCGCTGGTCGGTGTTTTCGATCATCAACTGGATCGGGGTGCCGGTGGTCAGCCCCTGAAAGGTGCCCGACAGGATGCGCACGAGGTCATCTTCGCGCCGCTGCGTGGTGAACTTGTTCTGACCCGGCTTGCGGGCATCAAGCCAGGGCTGCAGGTCGGCCTCGGTCAGCGGCAGGCCCGGAGGACAGCCGTCCACGGTGCAGCCGATGGCAGGCCCGTGGCTTTCGCCCCAGGTCGTCACGCGGAACATCTGGCCAAAGGTGTTGAAGCTCATGGCGGAAGGCCCTCCTGCCGCCAGCCCTTAGCCGATCATGCCGCCGCCTGCCAGAGCGGGGCTACCAGACATAGCGCCAATCGGGGCGGGTCATTCCGATGAAACCGTCGCCAAGCGGGCGCGCGGTGTTGCGCGCAACAAGGTCGCGCAGGTTGTGCGTTTTGGCGATTTCCTGCCAGCCATAGGCAGAGAAGGTGGCGGGGTTGAACACATGTTCCGACAGCAGGGGATTGGTCAGCGCCTGTGAAAAGGCATCGACCGCGACCATCCGCGTCAGCAGCCCGGGCAGCGGCGAATTGGCCACCCGGTCTTCCGCAAAGAGGCCGACGTAGAAATCGACGGCATCGGGGCCGGGATAGACGGCGGCCAAAGCCTCGACCACCCTGGGATTGCCCGAGATGTCTTCGAACCGCTGCGGCCGGGGCATGCCCGCATAGACGCAGTAATCGGCATAGGGGGCGAGGGCGACGATGCGGCCCTGCCGGATCGACCGAAGCTCGACATCAAGCAGTGCGGCCGAGGTGTTGAACAGGCCGATGGCGCAGGCCCCCTGCGCGCTCATATCCAGAAAGCCCCGGGCAAGGCCGCCGTCGATCAGCAGGCGATTGTCGCGCAGGGTCGCCGCCAGCGGATGCGATGTGCCGTTCCAGGTGATCTGGTCGGGGATCAGCGCGTGCCAGCGGTACAGCAGGCTGAATTCGGCGGTGATCCAGTTCGGCTTGTTCCACGCCGCCTTCCACGCAACCGACGGATCGGCGCGCAGCCGGAACGGCGTGGGGGCGATGTGGTTGATGTATTCTTCGACCACGATCTTGATGAATTCGACGATGACGATGTTGCGCGCGGTCTGGAACACGCGCTCATCGTCCCATCCGGGATGCGCGGCCTCGATCCCTGCGGCAAGCCGGTTGTGTTCGCGCAACAGCAGCGTGTTCAGCATGGCGACCTGCGGCGCGGTGTTCACCCTGTCACCGCCGACGGCAAAGACATGGGCAAGCCGTTCGGCATTCTCGGGCTTGCGCAGTCCGTCGAACCCGAGCGGCAGGTCGAGTGCGGCAAACTCGGGTTTCGGAATGCCGTTGTCGCACAGAAAGGGCGAATACTCCTCGTTGCCGATCATCTGCGACTTCAGCCGCCCCCTCTGCCCCGGCTGGTCCGACCCAAGCCGCAGCGCGCGGGTCTGGGCCGCGTTCAGCCCATACAGCGGGCACAGGTCGATCTGGTGGTTCGAGGTGGTCTGCCGCAGGTTCTGCAGGTCGGCCTCGCTCTGGCTCATCCGGGTGCGGATGAAGCCGTCGGTCAGGTACTGGGCAAAGGTCGGAAACAGCAGGGTGGATTTGGGGCACATGTCCGCCGGGCCGGGCGGGCGCTGGAACAGCGGGCGCAGGGCGTCGAGCTCGGGCTGGCCCGGGGTCGGGATGGCGGGCAGGTGACGGGCGCTGAAGGTCTGGTCGGTCAGCGCCGTCCATGAGGTGTAGTCGTGCACGGTGCTCCACGGGTGCGGGCGGGTCCGGACGATGCCGACGATCCGGTTGATGAAGAACCGGTTCACCACTGCCCCAAGCCAGGGCCAGCTTTCGGCCAGGCGAACAAGGGCGCGCAGGATCGTGTTGCGAAGGGATTTCAGCATGGACCGGTCTCCAGAAAGGGAAGCGGGATGGGATGAAATGGGGTCGGGCGAATTTCGGTCGAAAAAAGCAGGGTCGTCTCGGGCGACTGCCCGCGCCTCTACTCTACCAGAGCGTGGCGAACTTCGCAGATGATTCGCGCGGCCTTGGAAGGCGGGTCCGGCCGGGTTGCATTCCCGATCCGGGGCGCTATGCTTTCCGATACCTCGGGGTGCCCGGAAGGGCTGAGATGCAGCGATGCGAACCCGTCGAACCTGAACCGGATCATGCCGGCGGAGGGAAGGTGCATGGATACTCCTGCCCGACCTGTCCCGTCGCAATTGGAGGATGACATGCGAACATCAGCTTTTGCGTTGGGTTTTTCTGCGGTGGCCACGATGGCTGCAGCCGAAACACCCGTTCTGACTGTGATGACCTATGACAGTTTTGCCACCGAATGGGGGCCCGGCCCTTCGGTCGAGAAGGCGTTCGAGGCGGACTGCGGCTGCGACCTGCGGTTCGTGACGGCGGGTGACGGTGCGGCCCTGCTGGCGCGTGTCAAGCTTGAGGGCGCGCGGTCGGAGGCCGATGTGGTGCTGGGGCTTGATACGTCGCTGACCGCCGAGGCGGCGGCGACCGGGCTCTTCGCCCCACATGGGGTTTCGGTGCGGACCGACCTGCCGGTGGAGTTCGCCGACCCGCTGTTCCTGCCGTTCGACTGGGGATGGTTCGCCTTTGTCCATGACCGAAACAAACTGGCGACCCCGCCGGACAGTTTCGAGGCGCTGGCCGCTTCGGATGTGAAGATCGTGATCCAGGACCCGCGATCCTCGACCCCCGGTCTGGGCCTGCTGCTGTGGGTCAAGGCGGCCTATGGCGACCGCGCGGGCGCGATCTGGGAAGCACTGGCCGACAACATCGTGACGGTGACGCCGGGCTGGTCCGAGGCCTACGGGCTGTTTCTGCAGGGCGAGGCGGACATGGTGCTGAGCTATACCACCTCGCCCGCCTATCACCTGATCGCGGAAAACGACCCGACTAAGGCGGCGGCGGTCTTTCGCGAAGGGAACTACCTGCAGGTCGAAGTGGCAGGCAAGCTGGCGGCATCCGACCAGCCGGAACTGGCAGACCGGTTTCTGGCCTTCATGATGACCGAAGGCTTTCAGGGGCTGATCGCGACGACGAACTGGATGTATCCGGCGGTGACGCCCGCAGGCGGGCTGCCGGAGGGGTTTGCCACTCTGGCGATGCCCGCAAAGACGTTGCTGATGGCCCCCGAAGAGGCACGGGCCGCGCGGGGGCCGGCACTGGACGAATGGCGCGCGGCGCTGGCGCGTTGACCCGCGCCGGTGTCGGGGTCGCGCTGGTTCTGGCGGCGCTGACACTGGGCACGCTGGCGGTGGTGGGCCTGCGGGCGGAGTCGGCGGGGTTCGGCCCCGCCGACGTTGCGGCCCTGCGGTTCACTGTTGCGCAGGCGGCGGTGTCGGCCGCCCTGTCGGTGGGTCTGGCGGTGCCGGTGGCGCGCGCGCTGGCGCGGCGGCGGTTCCCGGGGCGCAGGCTGGTGATCGGGCTTATGGGCGTGCCGTTCCTGCTGCCGGTGCTTGTTGCGGTGCTGGGGCTTCTGGCGGTCTTCGGGCGGGGCGGGATACTGAACGCCGCGCTGGCGGAACTGGGTTGGCCGCCGGTCTCGATCTACGGTTTTTCCGGGGTGGTTCTGGCGCATGTGTTCCTGAACCTGCCCTTTGCGGTGCGGATGATCCTGTCAGGCTGGCAGGACATTCCGGCCGAGCGGTTCCGGCTGGCCGCTGCCCTTGGTCTGGGGCCCGTGCAGGTGTTCCGGCACCTGGAATGGCCGATGCTGCGCGAGGTGCTGCCGGGGGCGGGGATGGTGGTGTTCCTGATCTGCCTGACCAGCTTTGCCGTGGCGCTGACGCTCGGGGGCGGGCCGGGGGCCACAACGCTGGAGCTGGCGATCTATCAGGCTTTGCTGTTCGACTTTGATCTTGGCAGGGCGGCGACCTTGGCGGCGGTGCAGTTTGGCCTGTGTGCGGTGACGGTGGCGGTGCTGTCGCGGCTGGTCGTGCCATCAGGGTTCGGCGCGGGACTGGACCGCGTGCCGGTGCGATGGGATACGCGGGGCGCGGGTCTGCGGCTGTGGGACATGATGGTGATCGCGACGGCGGCGCTGTTCCTGCTGGTGCCGCTGGTGCTGGTGGTCCGGGCCGGGGTGCCGGGGCTGGCAGGGCTGCCCGCCTCGGTCTGGAGTGCGGCGGCCCGGTCGGTCGCGGTCGCTCTGGCAGCGACGGCTCTGGCGGTTCCGGCGGCGCTGCTGCTGGCGCTGGCGATCCACCGGGGGCGCGGGGCGCGCTGGCTGGAGGCGGCGGGAATGCTGCCGCTGGCCGCTTCGTCGCTTGTCCTGGGGACGGGGCTGTTTCTGGTGATCCATCCCGTCGTCGCACCCGAACGCGTGGCGCTGCCGGTGACGGCGCTGGTCAATGCGGCAATGGCACTTCCCTTTGCCCTGCGCCTGATCCTGCCGCCGCTGCGGGGGATCGAGGCGGCCTATGGGCGGCTGGCCGATGCCCTGGGTCTGGCAGGCTGGGCGCGGTTGCGCTGGCTGGTCCTGCCCCGCCTGCGCCCGGTTCTGGGACTGGCCGCAGGGGTGGTGGCGGCGCTGTCGATGGGCGACCTGGGGGCCATCGCGCTGTTCGCGGGGCAGGACCGGGCGACCTTGCCGATGGCGGTGCAGCAATTGATGGGGGCCTACCGGATGGATCAGGCGGCAGCGGCGGCGCTGCTGCTTGTCTTGCTGAGTTTCGGGTTGTTCTGGCTGTTCGACCGGGGGGCTGCGCGTGCTGACATTTGACCGCGTGACGGTGGCGCAGGGGGCTTTCCGGCTGACGGCGGACTGGTCCGTGCCGAACGGCGCGCGTGTGGCGGTGATCGGGCCGTCGGGGGCAGGCAAATCGACGCTGCTGATGGCGGCCGCGGGTTTTCTGGTGCCGGTTGCGGGGCGGATCCTGTGGCAGGGGCAGGACCTTGGGCCGCTGTCGCCGGGGGATCGTCCGGTCAGCATCCTGTTCCAGGACCAGAACCTGTTTCCGCATCTGACACTGGCACAGAACCTTGGTCTTGGCCTGTCGCCCCGGCTGCGGCTGACGCCGGGGGATGCCCTGCGCATCGAGGCGGCGCTGGACCGTGTCGGTCTGGCGGGCATGGGCGGCCGGCGGCCGGCGGACCTGTCGGGCGGGCAGCAGGGGCGCGCGGCGCTGGCGCGGGCGCTTCTGCGGGCGCGGCCGATGCTGCTGCTGGACGAGCCCTTTGCGGCCCTGGGACCGGCGATGAAGGCCGACATGCTGGGGCTGGTGGATGAAATCGCCGCCGAAACGGGGGCACTTGTGCTGATCGTGACCCATGATCCGGCGGATGCCCGGACATTTGCCGGGCAGGTGGTCTTTGTGGACGCAGGGCAGGCTGCCGCCCCGGTGCCGACGGAAACGCTGTTTTCCGACCCGTCGCCGGGGGTGCAGGCCTACCTGCGCAAGGACTGAAACTAAACGGCCCCGCCCTGGGGCGAGGCCGCATCATCGCCGGGGGGCTGTGACGATTCAGGCGTGCTTGCGCTTGCCCTTGACGCCTGCCCAGATGCGCTTGTTCGTCAGGTACAGCAGCACCGACAGCACGGTCAGGAAGATCACCGCCGTAAAGCCCGCCTGCTTGCGCGCCATCATCTTGGGTTCCGCCGCCCACATGAGGAATGCCGCCACATCCTCGGCCATATGGGGCAGGTCGTTCGGGCTGCCGTCGGCGAATTCCACCTGACCGTCCGACAGCGGCGGCGGCATGGCGATCCAGCCGGTCGAGAAGGCGGTGTTCTCGTAGAACACGTTCCCCGCCTCTTCCTTTTCCTCGCCGGTATAGCCGGTCAGGATGGAATAGATATGCTCGGCCCCGCCCATTCCGTTGAAAAGCTGGCTGAGGCCGGTGCCATAGGGGCCGTGAAATCCGGCACGGGCCTTGGCCATCAGGCTGAGGTCGGGCGCGTTTTCCAGGCCCGACATCGGGAAATGGTCGTTCGGCGTGCGCGGACGGGTTTCGCCCGTGGACGGATCGTCGATGTCCATGGTCGCGGCATAGGCGCGAACCTGGTCGTCGGGCAATTGCGGGCCACCCTCTTCGCCAAGCTCGCGGATCGCCACGTGCTTCATGCCGTGGCAGGCCGAGCAGACCTCGGTATAGATCTGCAGGCCGCGCTGCAGTTGCATCCGGTCGAACCTGCCGAACGGGCCTTCGAAGCTGAAGCTGATGTCGGTCGTCTTGGGTTCAAACGTCTCTGCGGCGACGGCCGCCCCGCCCGAAAGGGCAAGGGCAGTTGCGAGGCCAAGGGCCAGGGTCCGGAGCATCGCGGTCGGTTCCTTTCTTGCGCGGGCCATGGTCATTCTGCCGGTGCGCCGTAATGGGCGTTGAAGTCTTCCTCGATGGTCGCAGGCTGCGGCAGCGGCTTTTCGATGACGCCAAGCAGCGGCAGGATCACGAGGAAATAGGCGAACCAGTAGGTCGAGGCGATCAGCGAGATATAGGCATAGATGCCGCCCGCAGGCTGCGCGCCGACCCACATCAGCACGATGAAGTCCACGGCCAGCAGCCAGAACCACCACTTGAACATCGGTCGATACTGGCCCGACCGGACCGACGAGGTGTCAAGCCAGGGAGCCAGGGCCAGCACCGCGATGGCACCGAACATCGCCAGAACGCCGAAGAACTTGGCGTCGATGATGCCGAAGGACAGGAACTGCACAAGCTGCACCACCCAGACATCGCCGGTAAAGGCGCGCAGGATCGCGTAGAACGGCAGGAAGTACCATTCCGGCACGATGTGCGCAGGCGTGGCCATCGGGTTCGCCGGAAGGTAGTTGTCAGGGTGGCCAAGGTAGTTCGGCATGAAGCCGATGATGGCAAAGAAAACCACCAGGATCACCGCCAGCGCGAACAGGTCCTTCATCACGAAATAGGGCCAGAAGGGCAGCGTGTCCTTCGCGGCTTCCTGCTTGCTGGTGCGGCGCACCTCGACCCCGGTCGGGTTGTTGTTGCCGGTGGTGTGGAACGCCCAGATGTGCACGATCACCAGACCGGCGATCACGAAGGGCAGCAGGTAGTGCAGCGAGAAAAAGCGGTTCAGCGTCGCATTGTCGACCGCCGGGCCGCCCAGAAGCCACGTCTGGATCGACTCGCCGATGCCGGGGATCGCGCCGAACAGGCCGGTGATGACGGTGGCCCCCCAGAACGACATCTGGCCCCAGGGCAGGACATAGCCCATGAAGGCGGTCGCCATCATCAGCAGGTAGATCAGCATGCCGATGATCCACGTCACCTCGCGCGGGGCCTTGTAGCTGCCGTAGTACAGGCCGCGGAAGATGTGCAGGTACACCGCGACGAAGAACAGCGACGCGCCGTTCATGTGCGCGTAGCGGATCATGTGCCCGCCGTTCACATTGCGCATGATGTGCTCGATCGAGGCAAAGGCCATGTCCACCTGCGGCGTGTAGTGCATTGCCAGCACGATGCCGGTGATGATCTGCAGCGCCAGGCAGAAGGTCAGCACGATGCCCCAGATCCACATCCAGTTGAGGTTCTTGGGCGTGGGGATCATCAGCGTGTCATACAGCAGCCCGATGATCGGCAGGCGGCGCTGAAGCCACTTTTCGCCGCCCGTGCGGGGTTCGTAATGGTCGTGGGGAATTCCGGCCATGATCTGTCCTTACCCGAGCTTGATGGTGGTATCGTCGGTGAATGCCGCGACCGGAACCGGCAGGTTGCGCGGGGCGGGGCCCTTGCGGATGCGCCCGGCGGTATCATAGTGCGACCCGTGGCACGGGCAGAACCAGCCGCCGAAATCACCCGAGTCGCCAAGCGGCACGCAGCCGAGGTGGGTGCAGACCCCCATCATCACCAGCCATTCGCCATCAGCGTCCAGCGCGCGATGTTCGTCGCTGGCATCGGCTGCCGGGTCGATGTTCGCATTCTCGGCCAGCGTATCGACCAGATCGGTCAGCGGCACGGCGCGGGCGGCCTCGATCTCTTCGGGGGTGCGGCGGCGGATGAACACCGGCTTGCCGCGCCACTTGACGGTCAGTTGCGTGCCGGTTTCGACCGCGCTGACATCGACAAAGATCGACGACAGCCCGCGCACGTCAGCCGAAGGATTCATCTGGTTGACCAGCGGCCAGACGGCAGCACCGGCTGCGACCGCGCCGGCCCCGGCGGTGGCATAGAACAGGAAATCCCTTCGGGTGCCTGCGGTGTCTTCGGCTTGGGACACGAGAACTTCTCCCTTCAGCGGCCGTCGGGCGGCCGGACATATCCAGCGGGGCGCGGTTTCCCGCACCCCTCATGTCGGGTGGTTTTAGTGTGCCACAGGGATATCGTCCAGCGGTCAAAGCGGCGCAGATCGCCGCATGTCGCGGTTGTTTCCGGCAATTTCGGCACGTCGCGCCTTGTGCCGGGCGGGAATCTGACTTTCAACGCGCAGAGGCGGCTGCGGCCTTGGGCGGGGGACAGGATGTGAGGACGATTCTGCGGTTCATCGCGCGGGTGCAGGTGGTGCTGGCGCTGCTGGCGCTGACGGTTCTGGTGACGCCGCCCCGCGCGGAACGCCAGGGCGACCGGCTTCAGGTCATGCTGCCGGTCCTTGCCCTGGCCTGCGAGGCGAATGCCGGGGCCGGGGCGGAATTCGTGCTGCGCTATGCGGCGATGTTCACGCTGGCGCATGGCACCAAGCGCGCGCTTGGCGATGCGCCGGTCAACCGGCGACCGGGCGGGGGTGGCGAGGGGTTCCCCTCGGCCCACACCTCGACGGCGGTCCTGGGGGCAAGCGCGCTGGTGCAGGGCTGTCTGCGGCACCAGCCGGTGGCGCAGGGCATTGTCCTGCTGGCGGCGGGGTTCGTGGGCGCGTCGCGGATCGAGGCGGGCAAGCACGACATCTGGCAGGTGCTGGGCGGCGCGCTGCTGGGCTGGGGCTGCGACCGGGCCCTGCGCCGTCCGTCGCCGCAGCGCGACCGGGTGCGGCTGCTGCTGCACCGGCTGGGCGGGGGGATCGCGACCATCTTCCGCCCCGCCCTTGCGGCGCTGCGGGCCGGCATCCGGCGCTGGCGCGGGATCGCGCCCGCGCCCTGATCGGGGGGAGTGCGTTCAGCCCGGCGGCCGCGTCGCCACCATCGCCGGGCGCGCGGCAAAGACGCGGTCCCAGGCGGCAAGGCCGGGCCGCCCGTCGCGCCAGTCGCGCGCGGCGTGGCGCAGGTCAAGGTACCCCAGGGCGCAGCCGACCGCGATCTGCCCCATGTCCAGCGGCCCGTTCAGATGCGACAGCCAGCGCCCCTCCAGCACGTCAAGCGCGCGCGCGACCTTGCCCCACTGGCTTTCGACCCAGGGGGCAAAGCGCAGCCCTTCCGGGCGCAGCCGGTCTTCGTAGACCATCAGAAGGGCGGCATCCATGATGCCGTCGGCGGTCGCCTCCAGCGTCAGGGTTTCCCACTGGGCCGGGCCGGACGGGTACATCCGCCCGCCCGCCTGCGCGTCCAGATAGCGGCAGATCACCCGGCTGTCATAGATCGCCGGGCCGTCGGCGCGTTCCAGAACGGGGATCTTGCCAAGCGGGTTCTGCGCCAGCGGCAGGCTGCCGGGGTCGAGCGGGCCACCCGTGGCCGCCACAACCCCGACCCGGTCCATCAGGCTTAGTTCATGCACCAGCACCAGCGCCTTGCGGGCATAGGGCGAATTGGCCGACCAGAACAGGCGCACCGGTCAGACCCGCCGCAGGCGCAGGCGGCCAAGCAGGGCGGCGTCGATCTCGACCCCGCGCGCGCCCCACCGGATGGTGCGGCGCAGGCGGGCCGACAGGTTGGTCTGCCCGCCGTCATCGGCCCGGTCGGCGGGGCGGTGCAGGGCGATCCCCTCATCGGTGTCGTCCAGCGCATCCTCGGCGCGCTGGTCGGTGCGGCCGGGATGGGCGGTGCCACGGACCGCGCGGCGGATCGCCACGGTCGCAAGCGTCACGACGCCCGCGCGCAGCGCAAAGACGGCAAGCGGGGCAAGGGGCAGCGGCAAGGGTCACCTGTGCGGATCGGAACGGGGGCGGGGCAGATGCTAGGCGCGCGGGGCGGGGCTGTCCACCGTCTTGCGGCGGCGCGGCTTTTTCGGCGCGGCCAGCAGCGGGGCGGTCATCCCTTCGTACAGCGCAAACAGATGCTCCACCCGTTCGCGGTCAGACGTGAAACCGCCGGGCCGGTAGAGCCGGTCCACGGCGCGGTCGAGCGCCGTGTGGGCGGCGCGCAGGTTCGGCGGCATCAGGTCGGGGTCATAGAGGGTGGCCAGCGTCGCGCCGGGATGGGCGGCGCGGGCATCGAGGATGGCCTGGGCGAGCGGGTCGAGTTTGCGCAGGGCGGGGCTGGCGGGGGGAAGCGGGAAGGTGAACCAGACCGACGGGGAATAGCTGTAGCGCGATTCCAGACGCCCCGCGACGGTGCGCATCCACGCCATGTGCATCCGCGAGGTCAACAGGGCGAAATCCGAGATTGCGCCGCCCGGCATGATCATCAGCTTGTTCGATGCGATCACCTCGGGGCCGAGAAGAGCGATGGGGATGTAGTCGCGTGTTTCCGACGACACCTCGGGGATGGCGATGTAGGCGATGGAGGGCTGGCGGTCTTGCGTGAACAGCGTCGGATAGTCGGCGAACTGGCGGACGGACAGCGTGGGGCTTTGCAGCCGACCGGCGGAGACGCGGCGCAGGCGGGCGACCACATCGGGGAAATCCTTGTACTGGTTCGGACTGATCCCCTTGAGCCACAGGCAATAGCGCCATTGCCCGCCGATCAGTTCGTCACCCCCGACAAAGGGGCGCACCCAAGGGGCGAGGGCGGGATAGAGCGCAAGCAGACGATCCTTATCAGCGGCATCGAGAATCAGGTTGCTGTGGGTTTCGTAGCCGCCTTCGGGGCGCTTCAGGCGCGCGCCGTCGGCAGGCTTGCTTCCTTGGATGATGCGCTTTTGTCCGTCTCTCGGTTTTGTTCGCGCAGGCAGCGCCCATTGCGGCCCGTTCACCAGATAGCCGTTCAGCCGGTCCACCGTGCTGACCTTTGCCTCGCCCTTTGGCGTGTCATAGTCGAACACCCGGCAGGACGCGGGTTGCAGCGATGACAGGCCGACGATCACGCAATGCACCGCCGCCTGCCCGCGCGCCTCGCTGTTCCATTGAAAGGTGCGATGGCCGAAGGTGACATGCAGGCCCATGTTGAACAGCGCGGGCCAAAGGATGCCCGCCTGTTCGCCCTGACAGATCGAGTTGGTGGACACAAAGGCAAAGGGAATCGCCCGGCCCCTTGCGAAATCGGCGCATTTCTTGAACCAGCAGGTGACGAAATCCAGCCGGTTGAACTGCCCCGCCGTGCCCCAGACGCGGTGCATCCCCCGGACCTGCGCCGCATCGCGGTTCTGGTGGCCCACGAAGGGCGGGTTGCCCAGCACGTAGGAACAGCGGTCCGGCGGCAGCACGTCGGCCCAGTCCACCTCCAGCGCGTCGGCGTGGCGGATGGTGGGGGATTTCTTGAGCGGGATGCGGGGGTAATAGCCGCCGAAGGCCGCCGACAGCGCCAGGTTCATCAGATGGTCCATCATCCACATCGCGGTTTCGGCGATGCGGGCGGGAAACTCCTCCAGTTCGATGCCGAAGAACTGGTCCACGTCCACCCGGGACAGGGTGGCCGCGTCCAGCTTCAACTGGTTGTCGGTGCGCATTTCCAGCAGCAGGTCAAGCTCCAGCAGGCGCAGCTCGCGGTAGGCGATGATGAGGAAGTTGCCGCAGCCGCAGGCGGGGTCAAAGAAGGTCAGGCGGGCCAGCTTGTCGTGGAACGCCTCCAGCGCCCTGTGCCGGCCCGACCGGCGGGTGCGCAGCGTGTCGAATTCGGCGCGCAGGTCATCGAGGAACAGCGGGCCGATCAGTTTCAGGATGTTCTTTTCGGTGGTGTAATGCGCGCCCTTGCGGCGGCGTTCGGCGGCATCCATCACCGACTGGAACAGCGACCCGAAGATCGCCGGGGAAATCGGCGTCCAGTCGAACCGGCAGGCGTTCAGCAGCGCCGCGCGCATGGCGGCGTTGAACTTGGGCGTCGGGAAATGTTCGGCAAAGAGGTGGCCGTTGATGTAGGGAAACCGCTTCAGATCGGCGTCAAGCGTGGTCTGGCGCTGATCCTCGGGGGTGTTCAGCGTCTCGAACAGGTCGGCCAGCTTGCCGCCCAGATCGGTGCCGTCGGGGGCGGTGCGGGTTTCAAGGTAGTCCCACAGGATATCCTTCGGCTCGAAAATGCCGGTGTCGTCGGCGAACAGGCAAAAGACGATGCGGGTCAGGAACACTTCCAGCCGGTGGCCGGTATAGCCCGACGCCTTGAGTTCATCATGCAGCAGGCCGACCAGTTCGGCGGCGCGGATGTTGACGGGGTCCTGATCCTTGAAGCGGGCGACCTGACGGCCGAGGATGAAGCCGAAGGCGTCGATGTGTCTGGGCAGGTCTTCCAGCGCAAAGGCCGTGGTCTGGCCGGTGGCAAGGTCGGTCAGTTCCCAGAACCGGAAATCGCAGACGAGGATGCGCTTTGGCATCTCGGCGTCGGTCAGGCCGTGGGTATAGTCGAGCGCCTGAAGCCTTGCGCCCAAAAGGTCGCGGCCGCGCGACTTCTGTTCGATCAGCAGCTCGCCGGGCCAGAACAGATCGATGAAGCCCGGGCCACCTTTCAGCCTGGCGACCGAGCGTTCGTAGACGGCCACGCGGCGGCGGTCGATGCCGAAGATGGCGAAGAAGGCGTTCCAGAACGACTGGGTATCGCTTTTCTCGCGCGATGCATCGGCCCAGTCTGCCGCGAAGACGGCAGCGCGGGCGCGGATTTCGTTGGGTGACAACCTCATGCGCGCAAGACTGGCAGGGGACGCGGCGGTTGGGAAGCGTGAAACCGAAAGGGCGCGCGCGGGGGGCTAGGTGTCCAGCGCGCGCATCAGGGCGGCCAGCGCCGATGCCCCCTGCGCGTCAAGTGCCGCGGCGGCGGACAGGCGGGCCTCGGGCGGCTTGTTCTGGTTCAGCTTCCAGGTGCCGTCGACGGCGCTGACGTGCAGGCGGAACGGCAGGATCATGCGCATCATGCGCTCGATCACGCCCTCGCCCATTTTCGACGAGACCCAGGGGGGCTTTGGCGCAAGGTCAGCCTCGAACCGGGCCGAAAGCGCGTCGGCATGGGGGCGCAGGGTTTCGGGCGGCATCGGGTGGAGGGTGCCGCGCAGGTGGACGGCGACGTAGTTCCACGTCGGCACCTGATCGGGCAGGCCATACCAGTCGGGCGAGATGTAGGCATCGGGTCCGCTGACGGCGATAAGGGCGGGTGCAGGCAGAGCGGCGCGGGCGATGGGGTTGGACCGGGCAAGGTGCAGGTCGGCCTGGCTGCCGTCGTCAGCCAGCAGAAACGGCAGATGCGCGGCAACGGGGCCGTCGGTGCCATTCACCGACAGGATGCCGAACCCGCGCGACCGGGCGAAGGCAAGGTTGTCGCCGGCCGGGGTCTGGCGGAAGGCGGGGTTGGGGTGCATGGCAGTGGCCCTTCTGCGCCAAACAGCAGGGCCGCCGGAGGTTTCCCTGCGGCGGCCCCGAAGACCCTTGGCCGGGCGAGGCCCCGCCGTGTGATCCGCGCCTCAGCCCTGACGGGCCTTGTACCGCTTCTGCGTCTTGTTGATCACATAGACGCGGCCCTTGCGGCGCACGACCTGGCAATCGCGATGACGCGTCTTCAGCGAGCGGAGCGAGTTCGCAACCTTCATCGTTCTTCTCCTTCTTCGCGGCGCGTCCGCGCCTTGAAAACCCTGCGGCGCCACCGCGCCGCGTGAAACGAAATGCCCCGGACAGGTCCGGGGCGGTGAAATGGTGGGCGGTACTGGGATCGAACCAGTGGCCACTACGATGTCAACGTAGTGCTCTACCGCTGAGCTAACCGCCCACGCCCCGCAAGCCCGTCGCATCCCTGCCGATGGGGCGTGCCCCAACAAGAAGGACGCGGGCGGTCCGCGTCGGTCACGGGTCTATAAAAGGAGTCGTGCGGCGCTTCAAGGGCTTTTGGCGCGGCGGGAAATCCCGCTATAACGGGGGTTCAAGGAGTGCGCATGACCTCACCCGCCTATACCTTGTTTCGCCCGGACCGGCACGAGACGCCTGTCATCTTTTCCTCGCCGCATTCCGGGCGGGACTATCCGCCGTCGCTGATGGCGCGCACGGCCTTGGACGAACGGGCCATCCGGTCGTCGGAAGATGCCTTTGTGGACCGGCTGTTCGCCGCTGCCCCCGACCACGGGGCACCGCTGATCGCCGCCCGCGCGCCGCGGGCGTGGATCGACCTGAACCGCGCGGCGGACGAGCTTGACCCGGCGCTGATCGACGGGGTGGTGCGGGCGCTGCACAATCCGCGCGTCAGTTCG
>JAAFHX010000057.1 GCA_013297695.1 Rhodobacterales bacterium
TCTCACCAGCTGGCCGAGATGGAGCGAATCTGTGACAGCGTGATCTTCATGCAGGAGGGCAGGGTGATTGCTTCGGGTCGGCCGGCCGACCTGCTGCCCTCGGCTGACGGCGCGGCGGAACTGTCCGTCGAGACGTTCGAGCCCGTCGCCCCGCGGCTTGAAGGCATCCGGGCGCTGCCCGTCGTGGCCAGAGCCCGCGAGACCGGCCAGAACCACATCGGCGTTACTCTTGTGCCCGGCGCGGCGGACGACTCCCGCGCGGCGCGCGCCTTGCTGGCGCGGGCGCTGGCCGGAGTCGGTCTGACGGTTCTTTCGGTCGGATCAGCCACCCGATCCCTTGAGGACCTGTTCCTTCTTCTGGCCGAGGGCCGTCCGGCCACCGCCACCCCACCGTCAAAGGAGACATGACATGGACCTCTGTTATTCGGGCAAGCGCTGCCTCGTCACCGCGTCAACCGGAGGTCTCGGGTTCGCCATCGCGACAGCCATGGCGCGGGAAGGGGCGACGGTTGTGGTCAACGGTCGCAGCGCCGCGTCGGTCGACAAGGCAGCCGACCGCATCCGGGCCGATGTGTCCGGGGCCGTGCTGGAAAAGGCCGTTGGAAACTCTGGCGACGCGGCAGGCTGTGCAGAACTGATCGCCGCCTGCCCGGAGGTGGATGTGCTGGTGGTCAACCTTGGCATCTACGAGGCGGTCGATATCTACAAGGCGGGCGATGACCGCTGGTATGATCTGATCGAGGTCAATGTGATGAGCGGCGTAAGGCTGGGCCGCCACTACCTGCCGGGGATGCTGGCGCGCAATGCGGGCCGGGTGATCTTCATGGCGAGTGAATCCGGCATCAACCCCGCCCCCGAGATGCCTGCCTACAGCGCCACCAAGACCATGCAGATTTCGCTGTCGCGCAATCTGGCCGAAACGACCAAGGGCACCAACGTCACGGTAAATTCGGTCCTTCCCGGCCCCTGCCGGACCGAAGGTGTGGCCAGGCTGATCGCGGGCCTCTACCCGGGCGTGGCGACGCCCGAGGCGGAACGCCGCTTCGTGGCCGAGAACCGGCCGACCTCGCTGATCCAGCGCCTGTCACGGCCCGAAGAGGTGGCGGATTTCGTCACCTTCCTGGGGTCGTCGCGCGCGGGCATCGTCAACGGGGCGGCGCTGCGCATCGATGGCGGCCTGATCCGCACGGTCATGTGACAGCCCCTCGGATGACCCTCGCGCTCAATCCTCCCGGGTATCCGGGCATCGCCTGGCTCCTCTTCCGGCGTGAGGTCGCCGCCAAGCTGTCATCAGTCTGGTTCTACGTTGTCGCTACGACTGTCTGCCTGATGGCCTGGGTCTATGGTGCAGGCTTCCAGAACAGTTTCACAACGGAATCCGTTCTGGTCACCACCGACCCGCTGATGGCACTGAACATCCTGGTCGTCGCCTTCCTTGGGCTGGTCCTGGGCCTGCGCCTTTCGTGCAGCCTGGCATGGGAGCGCGAACACCGCACGCTCGAGGTGCTGATGGTCGGGCCGGTGCCCTGGGGGGCGGTGGTGCTGGCAAAGTTCGGGGTCGAACTGTGCATTCTTGTGCTGATCATGGCGATCTACTGGGCATACCTGATCACCGCGCAGCCGCTTGGTGCTGGGGTGATCGGGGTCGCCGATACCACCTCGGTCGGGCTGATGCCGCTTTTCGCCTTGCCGGTTCTGGCGCTCGGCCTGCTGATCTCGGCCTGGGCGCGGTCGGTTCGCGGGGCGGTGGTGATCTACCTTGTCCTTGTCGGTCTGCTGTCGGTCTTCGAAGTTGCGCAGGCCGTCCTTGCCGCGCAGCCGGTGGACCAGATGAGCCTGGTTGCGCTTTATGCCCGGGCGATCCTTTCGGCGGCGGCCCCTTTCGTGCGGCCGGTCTCGGCCGTTGGCCAGCTTGCGCTGCTCGCCGAAGGGGTGACGACGCAAACCGCCCTGACCGGCCCGCAGGCCTTTGGCGCATTGTTGCTAACAGTGGCAACGCTGATGGCTGCGACTGCCCTTGCAAGGCTCCGGGGGGCACAGGAATGACCATGCGCCTTGCCCTGGCGGCATTGTTCATCCTGCTCGCCCCGGCGGCAGCCCCGGCGCTGGAGCCGGACCGGCGCGAGGCCATCGTTGTCAGCGCCCGCGTCTGGGACGGCGATCAGTACAAGGAGATTTTCGTTCCCTCGAACCTGGACAAGGTCGTGCTGTTGTCAGGGCAGGACAGCGCGCTGTCCTTCGTGCGCACGCAGGAGTATTACTGGCCCCTCTCACGGCAGGTCTATGTCGATTTCGAACGTCAGCGGGATGAAATTCCGGGGGTGCTGCGGATCGAACGGGATGGCGCGCTTGTGGCCGAGGTTCAGCAGGAACCGTTCGCGATCCTGTACCCCGAGGGCGCGATCAACGGAAACGGCAGTCTGCTCTGGGGGGCCGAGGCGCTGGACGGCTTTGCCCGGCATCAGCAGGACGAACGGGATTTCGCCCGTGACCTGGTGGCCGCGCAGCGCGCCGGAACCGAATACGAACACAGGCTTCTGGAAAGCGGCGCCGCCAGGGCGGGGGGCGCAAAGCCAAAGGTCATCCCGCCCCCGCCGCCGCTGCCCGAACCCAGCCTTCGGCTGGTGACGCGGCCCGCTGCGGGCTATCGCGTGAACCTTGATCCGGGCCTTTACCATCTGGCGCTCGTGCAGGACGGAAGGCCGGTTCCGGGCACGTCGCGGCAGGTTCGGGTTGTCGATGCGCAGGGGCGTGAGGCGCTGGTCGCCGACGTCGTGCCCGAGGAACGCTGGACCCGGCCGCTTGCGTCGAACAGCCCCGCCGCCCGCCTTTTCGTGCGACCGGCCGCGACCTTCTATCTGACGCTCGCCAAGGCTACCCGGTTCGATCAGGCCGACTACCTGCCGGTCGTCTCGCCCCAGGCCGAGGCAGCACCGGGCCGAACCATGTGGGTGCGGCGCAAGCCGTCCGATCTGGACCGACTGGCCCTGCGCTGGACTGGAATGCCGGGCACCCTGGACCTTGAATTGCAACAGTTGAAGGTCGAACAAACCGATGGCTCGGGGTTCGGCTATCGGGTCCGGGCAGTCCGCGGCGGCGAAGGCGTCGACCTCACCGCTTTCCCGGTGGCGGCCCCGTCGGGAAGGATGGCGCAGCGCGGATGGATCACCGGTGCCGACGGCACCTTCGCGAGAGAGGTCGTGGTGGTCCCGCCTCGCCGTGCGGAACTGGGCCTGTTCATCGGCCTGATCCCGCTGCTGGGGTTCGCCGCATGTGCCGCGAGGCGACGCTTGCGGGGATGACTTCGGCCTTGAACAGGCCGTTGATCGTCGGTGCGAGGGCGTTTCTTTAGCTGTCACCGACGCTGCCCAGGCGAAGATTCGGTGCCCGCATTCGCCTGGCGCAGCGCGCGGTTCTCGCGTTCCTGCGCCTTCATTTTCTCAGCCCTCTTGGCAGAGATACCGGCTCGCGTGCCGCTGTCGACCTCGGCCTGCTTCACGCAGTCATTCGGCGTCTGCGGCGCGCAGCCGATCTTCGATGAAATCGACAGGACCCCCTGCCAGCGCGATCCGCGCCGACCTTGATTGTCCAGGACCAGTCGCGCCGCGCGCGCACGCAGTTCGGGGGAAAACCTGTTCGATGTCGTGTTCCCGATGCTTCATCATACTCAGAAGTTGGAGCCTGCGGCAAACCCGGAGCGGTTCAGGTCCCTGCCTGAGACCTTGAGAAATGAGCCGCTTCGCAGCCCTTCTCTGCCTGTCGTCCGCCCTTTACATTGTCCTCCGCAGGGCATTCCGTCCACCAGACGATCAGCGTTTTCGCGCAGACAGCCAGGATGGCGCGCCTTATGCGGTTGGGCTTTCCTGAAAGCCGGGCGGCAGGACTGACTGTCGCAGACACCGCAAGACCTATGCCCCAGCATCCCGGACCCTTCAGGAGAAACCCGACATGCCGTCCAGAAACACCTCGGAAACAACCCAGGACTTCCGGAGGGAGCAGCTTTCCGACTGCTTCGCCGAAAACTACATCGCCTACCAGTATGCGCTGGTGGAGTTCTTTGCTGAACATCTGAGCGACGTGAGCCGGAGCTTCGGCGGCGACCTGGAGCAGGTCATGGTCGTTGCCATTCTTGGCCAGCGGCGTCTTGCGGTTCTGCGCGGCGGCACGTCAGCAGACCAGTCTTCGACTCAGGGCATGTCGATTTCTGCCTCCCGATTGGCAGATGCGACGGGGATACCGCGCGAGACGGTGCGCCGGAAGCTGGCCCTTCTGAAGGATCGCGGCTGGGCAGTCCAGGGTGCGGACGGTTCGTGGACCCTGGCCGCCGATGAGACGTCTGCCAGCTCACTCGTGCGCCGCGATCTGGCCGAGCTTGACCTGCGCGCCCGCAGACGGGTGGCGCGCCTTGTTGCTGCGCTGGAGCAACTGGGGAGGCTTGGTAGCTGAGGGCGTCGCCCTTGCCCGCTTCGGGCGCAGGAGAGGCGCACACCGGTCAGATCGGGCCGGGCGGCCGCCGCGCCGCTTGCGACCCTGACCGGGTGCCCATTCCGGGCAGCCATCCTCTTGTCGGCTGGCACGGGGTGCCTACTGTTCCGGGCCGACAGACATTGCAGGGGGGGCGGGGAATGCTCGGCGAGAACGCCTTCAGACTCGACGGGCAGGTTGCCCTTGTGACCGGCGCAGGGGCCGGGATCGGTCAGGCGATTGCCGAGACCTTCGCCAGCGCCGGAGCCGCCGTCGTGGTCAGCGACCGGAAGCTGGACGCTGCCGAGAAGGTGGCGAAGGGCATCACCGACGCGAGCGGCAAGGCGGTCGGAGTTGCCTGCAACGTCTCGAATGAGACTGATCTGGAGGCGGCCGTCAGTGCGGCGGTCACTGCCTTCGGCACGCTGACGATCCTGGTGAACAACGCGGGCGGCGGCGGGCCGAAGCCCTTCGACATGCCGATGGAGGATTTCCGCTGGGCCTACGAGCTGAACGTGTTCTCGGTGTTCCGGCTGTGCCAGCTTGCCGCGCCGCACATGGACAAGGCGGGTGGCGGGGCGATCCTGAACATCACCTCGATGGCGGCCGACAACAAGAACCAGCGCATGGCCTCCTACGGGTCGTCCAAGGCCGCCCAAAGCCACCTGACGCGCAACATCGCCTTCGATCTTGGCCCGATGAACATCCGGGTGAACGCGATTGCCCCCGGTGCCACGCGCACGGCCGCGCTGCAAAGCGTTCTGACCCCCGAGATCGAGGCGACGATGCTGAAGCACACCCCGCTGAAGCGGCTGGGCGAGCCTGCCGACATGGCGAACGCGGCGCTGTTCCTGTGCTCGCCGGCCGCAAGCTGGGTCAGCGGGCAGGTGCTGACGGTCTCGGGCGGCGGTCTGCAGGAACTGGACTGAGCCGTGGCACCGCGCTGGCCAGGCCCATCATCACGGGAGGATGAGCATGAAACGGTCCGGACTGCTGATCGGGGCCATGGTTTCTGTCGCCCTTGCCGTGCCGACCTGCCTTTTCGCGCAGGGAACGCCGGTGACGACCGACCAGGTCCTGCGGCTGTATTTCACCGACAGCGGACGGTCCTTCGGCTATCAGGTCATGATGGCGCGGATCAATATCGATACGGTCAAGGCGAACCTCGCGCGCGACGAGGCGCTTCTGCGGCAGAACGAAGGGCTTTACGCACGGAACGCCATCCCTCTGATCGAATTGCAGATTTCCCAACTTAAGGACGCCTGGAACCGCAAACAGTTGATCGTCGCCGAGAAGAACCTGGTCTACCTGAGCGCGGAATACGAAGCGATGAGCCGGATGGCCGAACATTTCGCAGGCGGTGAAGTTCCGGCAGAGGACCTTTACGCCACATTCCTGCGCGGCTGGGAGGCAGGCTGCGACAAGGGGCCGGACGAGGCAGTCGCCTATCAGGCCTGGGCCGCCTATGCGGAAAAGTCGCTGGAACGCGCGCGTCAACTCAACGCCCGGGGCAGCCTGTCCGACGCCGAGGTTCTGGAACGGGAAGCCCAGCTTGCCATCGCGCAGTCGAACTACCGCAACCGCGAGGGCAGTCTTGACCGCTGCCGCAACGTGCTTTTCCCGACACTGGACGACATCCTCGGCCGTGCGGAGTGAAGCGGCCGCCATGCCGAACGCAGGGGAGCCAGGATGCCAACAGCCAGCGCACACAGCATGAGCTCACCGGACATCCTCAGGGGCGCGCTGGTGTCCGGCGCGATCAACGCGGTGATCAACGGGGTGATCCAGGTCTTCCTGCTGCGCGGGGGCGTCAGCATTCCCCTTTCCGTCGACTCGATCAGCGCAGGAACGCATACGGTTCTCGGCTCTGCGGTGCCGCTGGCCGTGTCTCTGGCGATGATCCTGACCGCTGTCGCCCACTGGACCCTGAAAGGCCCGAAGCGGCCGTTCTTTCCGACCACCTTGTGGCTGGTCGTGAAACACGGTCTGTTCGCCTTCGGGGCCGTGGTTGCGGGGGCCGTGGTCTGGCAGCGCCTGGCCGGAACGGTCGAGGTCAGCGAGGCCGCCGCCGTCATCCTGCTGGCCCTCGTGGCCGGGATCGTGTCGGCTGTCGTGAATTATATGACAATCTTTGAAATCGTGAGCCCCACATGACAGGCGAAATGCCCTGGAGCCAGGTCTTCGGCCTTCTGGCCATGACGATGGGCCCGGTCCGTGCCGTTGCCGTCTTTGGCGCGGTCGGCGAAAGCGATGGTGCGCCCGGGGTCAGAAGCCTGGCGAACCGCGCGGCCTTGCTGACAGCGGGCGGGTATGTCGTGGCCGTCCTGATGGGCAACGGCGCGCTGAGCGGCTGGGGAGTGTCGTTCCCGGTGCTGATCGGCGCGGCCGGTTTCGCGCTGTTCGCCCTGTCGCTTCAGGCGCTGCTCAATCCGGTGTCGTCATCGGGTCCAAGCGACCCGCAAACCCTGTCCGCCGCCTCGGTGGCCTTCCCGGGCCTTTTCCCGCCGATTGCCGTCACGATACCGCTGATCTTCTCGGTGCCTTTTCCCGGCACATCCAACCTGCTCGGACTTCTGGCGCTCGGGTTGGCGGTGATCGGCCTCAACTGGCTGCTGATGCGAAGGTCAAAGGCCATCCTGAGGGTGGTCGGACCTGTTCCCTTGCAGCTATCGGTGCCGTGTTCGGGGTGCTTCAACTCGCGCTTGGCCTGCAGTTCATGGTGAATGCGGTCTTCATGCTGATCGATGTGGCATAGCGCGATCATCCACGGATGAACCCTTGCCCATCTGCGTTCGGATGCAGCTGGTTGCACGCGGTGCCCAAGATGGGCAGCAGGGCGGTTTACTTCGCCGTGCCGTGATCCTTACGTTGAAGCGGAGAAACGCCACAGGTTGGCTTCGAGGGAGGCACGGTTGCGCGTCGTCATGATCGGGGGGACGGGGTTCCTCGGCTACTTCACCTGTGTCGAACTGCTGGCGAGGGGGCACGAGGTTGTTGCCGTGGGGCTGAAGCCTCCGGCGGAAGGGCAGATGCCGCCGGGGGCGACCTGCGTTTCTCTCGACACGACCACCTGCAGCGATGACGACCTTGGCGGCTTGCTGAAGGGCTGCGATGCGGTCATTCACGCGGCGGGCGCGGATGGCCGGAACTCGTTCCCCGCCCCGGCAATCGACGGCTTCCGCGCCGCCAATGTGGGGCCGATCCGGCGGCTGATGGGGGCCATGCGGGCAGCGGGCTGCCCCCGGCTGGTGATCTTCGGAAGCTACTACACGTCCCTTTACCGGCTGTTCCCGCACCTCGGTTTTCTTTCGGGCGGTGCCTATCCGCTGTCACGACAGGAGCAGACGGAACTGGCGTTCGACCTTGCGGGCCAGGACATGGATGTGGCGGTTCTGGAGCTGCCCTACATCTTCGGTGGCGCGCCCGGCCGCGGGACCCTGTGGGGGTTCTACATGGACCATGTTCGCGGCCATGACCCCGAAGTGCCGGTTCCGGCCGGCGGGTCGGCCTGTGTCACCGCGCGTCAGGTTGCCCTGGCAGCAGTGGGTGCCTGCGAGCGGTCCGAAGGGCACAGAACCTACCCCATCGGCGGCGAGAACCTGACCTATGCCCAGATTTACGGGCTCTTTGCCGACGCCATGGGGCTGTCCCGACGCTTTGTCGTAAAACCGGCCGCCCCGGCCGTCGAGGCAGCAGAGGCTCAGCGTGCCCAACTCGCGGCGTCCGGCACCGAAACCGGCTATGACCCGGTCGCGGTCGCGCGCTGGCAAGAGCAGTTCCTTTTCCTTGATGCCGCACCGGCGATGCAGGCTCTCGGCTATGGCCCTGACGATCTGGCCGCCGCCATCAGGGCAACAGTCGAAGCGACCGATCGGCACGGGGGAAAAGGCCCCGCGTCACGGGTGGAAACCAGGAAATAGAGGATTGCACATGCAGGGCTTCACTCCCGTTGATCCGGGCTACTTCGTCCCCAACCGTTTTGCCGGCCAGGTGGTGCTGGTCACCGGTGGCAGCAAAGGCATCGGCGGCGCCACGTCGCTTCGTGCGGCGCGCGAAGGTGCAAAGGTCGTCATCTGCGATATCGACGAAACTGCGGGCCGCAGTTGCGTCGATCAGATTGTTGCGGAGGGCGGAAGTGCCATCTTCTGCCGGGTCGATGTGACGAAGCGGGAAGATACGAAGATGATGATCGCGCGGGCGGTCGAAGTCTATGGCAGGCTCGACGTCGCGATCAACAATGCGGGCGTGATGGACGGTGGCGGCAGCAACGTCCCGGCACCCTTGCATCTGGCGACCGAGGGCTACCTGCGCAATACAATCGAGGTCAATGTTTTCGGCACGATGAACAGTTGCGCCGATGAACTGACGTATTTCGTCGAGAAGGGCGAGGGCGGAGTGATCGTCAACGTGGGATCGGTCACCGCGCTGACAGGAAATCCGGGCACGCCGGCCTATGTGGCCAGCAAACACGCCGTCAGCGGACTGACCCGGGCCATCGCCATCGACTACGCTCCTTACGGCATCCGCTGCAATTCGGTGAACATGGCGACGACCCAGACCCCGATGTTCGACCGTGCCCTGGCTGTCGTCATGGAAAAGCGGGCCTCCGCCCCGGAGGACAGCAACATGGTGCGAAAGGGGTTGAAGTCCGTGGGTCTGATCGAACGCAATTCAACGCCGTGGGAACAGGCGTCAACGATCCTGTTCGCCGCTTCCAGGGACGCAAGCAACATTACCGGGGCGCTGATTGCATCCGACGGCGGCTGGACGGCGTTTTAGGGTCAGGACCCGTTAGACTTCTTGCGCGCGGTTCGCTGGCTTGGTTCATTCCGGTCACCCACCTGAAAGACTGGCGCAGGATCGCCACCCACTACGACAGATGTGCCGATCTGTCCCTCTCAGCCCGCGCCCTTGCCGCAACCGTCATGTTCTGGCTTTGGGTCATACCCTGGGAAGCCGCCGGAAAGAAGCAGCGCGCCCGGTTTCGGACGTGATCCGGGCGCTGGTCCGGTGGCCATGGATGATCGCCACGCGGCCGATTTCA
This sequence comes from Rhodobacterales bacterium, assembly GCA_013297695.1. Classification (GTDB taxonomy): domain Bacteria; phylum Pseudomonadota; class Alphaproteobacteria; order Rhodobacterales; family Rhodobacteraceae; genus Aliitabrizicola. Next base: position 9,509 of record JAAFHX010000057.1, read on the forward strand.
CCGCTCGCCACGCCGCATCGCCGAAGCGAACGGAACGGGAAAATGAAACCGCCCTTTCGGGCAAGCACCAATTCTGTCGTAACGTATGGAAAATATTGGTGCCCAGAGCCGGAATCGAACCAGCGACACGCGGATTTTCAATCCGCTGCTCTACCAACTGAGCTATCTGGGCCCTTTCGAACGAAGGACGCGTTCGGGTTGAAGGTTGATATGCGAGTGCGGGCGGGCTGTCTAGGGGCTGGAGCGAAAAAGTGGCCGCGACAAGTCAGGAGGCGGGGCGGGGCCTGTCTTCGGCGGCGGGGTCGTCGTTTTCGGCCGGCGGGTCCGGCAGGACGTAGCTGCCGGTCAGCCAGCGGCCGAGGTCCACGTCGGCGCAGCGGCGCGAGCAAAAGGGGCGCCAGGTGGGGTCGGTGGGTTTGCGGCAGATCGGGCAGGTCATTTCAGCACCTCGGCCAGCGGCAGCCGGTCGCGCTTGCGCACGAGTTCGTAGAGCCCAAGCGGGGTCCAGCCCGACAGGCTCGTCTCGGACCCTTCGTGCCTGAACACGCCGCGCAGCGACTGTTCCAGCGGGGCACGATCCTTTTTCGACATCGGCGCAAAGTCGATCACCACCTGACCGCCAAGGCCCCGCAGCCGCAACTGGCGCGGCAGGTCGCGGGCGGCGGCGATGTTGGCTTTGAGGCTGGCAGCGGGCGAGGTATCGGGGCCGGTGTTCACGTCCACCGCCACAAGGGCGCGCGTCGGCTCGATCATCATGTGCCCGCCGCCGGGCAGATCGACGCGCGGCTGCAGCAGGGCATCGACCATCTCGGCCACGCCGAAGGCGGCGAAGGCACCGGCCCCTTCGGCCACTTCGTCGGGGGCGGGGTCGGCCCAGTCGCGCCAGGCGGTTTCCTGCGCGGTCGCACCGTCGACCAGCAGTTCCGGCCCGCCCGTCACATCGGCCAGAACGGCGGCGGCAAGGGCGCGCAGGGTGGCGATCTCGTCTGCGACCTCGTCCTCGGCTGCGGCCTCGCTGGCGGATCGCAGGATCAGGCCAAGGGTCGGGTCCGACCCGGCCATCGCCTCGGCGGCAAGCACCTCGAGCGCCGAACGGGCGTCCTCGTCGCGGATGCGGCGCGAGATGTTCAGGCCCGGCGCGCCGGGTGTCAGGATCGCATGGCGTCCCTTGAACAGCAGCCGCGTGGTGACGGGCAGCGCCTTGCCCGGTTCGGCCGTGCCGGACACCTGCACCAGAACGGCACTGCCCGGCGACAGGCCCGAGACCTGGCGCAGAAAGCCGGAGCCCTGCGGCAGCTTGACGAAGACGCCGCCCTGGCCCTTCATCGGCCGGTCGACGATGGCGCGGAAGATGGCACCCGGCAGCGGCGCGTCACCCGCCGGGTCCAGCAGGAAATCCTGCAACACTCCGTCGACGATCAGCGCGGCCGCCGGGCGGCCTGCCAGGTCATCCAGCACCACGACCCGGCCCTTCATGCGGCCACCTCGTGGACGGGATAGCCGGCCGCCGCCAGCAACGACGCGGTTTCGGCCAGGGGCAGGCCGACGATGCCGGTGAAGGACCCGGAAATCCACGGAATGAAGGCCCCGGCGCGGCCCTGGATTGCGTAGGCCCCGGCTTTGCCGTCCCACTCGCCGCTGGCGAGATAGCCGTTCAACTCGATATCCGACAGCCGTTTCATCCTGACCGCCGACACGCTGTCGCGCTGCCAGACCCTCTCGCCGCGCCGGACGGCGACGGCGGTGATGACCTGATGCCGCCGCCCGCCAAGTGCCACCAGAAAGGCTGCCGCCTCGCCCGCATCGCGCGGCTTGCCCAGGATGCGGCGGCCGAGCGCCACGGTGGTATCGGCGCAGAGGATCACGTCATCGGCCCCGGCCGCCACGGCCATGGCCTTCTCGCGGGCAAGGCGCGTGCAATAGGGCCGGGGCAATTCACCCTTTTGCGGCGTTTCGTCGATGTCGGGGGGGGTCACGGCGTCGGGGGTCAGGCCAAGCTGGGTCAGCAGATCGCGCCGACGTGGGCTGGCGGAACCAAGGATCAGCCGCACTTACTTGAAGCGGTAGTTGATGCGGCCCTTGGACAGGTCATAGGGCGTCATCTCGACCTGAACCTTGTCGCCCGCCAGAACCCGGATACGGTTCTTGCGCATCTTGCCTGCCATCGTCGCGATCAACTCGTGGCCGTTGTCCAGCTCGACCTTGAATGTCGCGTTCGGCAAGAGTTCCTTCACGACACCGGGAAATTCGAGCGTGTCTTCCTTGGCCATAGTCTCTCCAATAGGTATCAGCCCGCGACGGGGCGCAGGCACGCGGCGGGGTTTGCGCCGTCGGCACGGCTTTTTCAAGCGAAAAATGCAGGGATCAGGGGCGGGGCACCGGGTTCGGCGCGTTGCCGGGGTGCCGAAGGATCGGTAGCTTGCGACGGAATTGGCAAACGGAGGAACCGGGATGTGGGGCTTTCGACCGATGAGCGTGCTGGTTCTGGCCGGGGTGACCGGTTCCGCAGCCCTGGCGCAGGATGCGGCGGGCCTGGCCCTGCGGTTCTGCGACGCTGTGCGCCAGTCAAGCGAGCCTGCCGCCGAGGCTTTGATGACGCCCGACTTGCAGGATGCCATCGCCCGGCTGCGCGCGGCGGATGCCGACTATCGCCGGGCCCATCCCGAGGAAAAACCGCCGCTTGGAGACGGTTTGCGGCTGACCGCCTTTCCCGACGGGCTGGAAAGCTGCAGGCCCGAGGCGGCGGGCCCGTCCGGTGTCGATCTGGTCTATGCGCCGGGCAGTGATCCGGCGGCAACCTGGCGGGACCGTCTGGTTCTGGTGCCCGGGCCTGAAGGCGGGGTCCTGATTGCGGATATCCTCTATTCGCCCGATTTCGCCACCCGGTTCAGCGATTGGCTGAGCGACGCCGCTGCGTGGAAATAGCGTCGCAGGCCGATTCGTCCTGGCCCGCCCCGACGGCCGGGGGTGCCCCGTTTCCTCTGCGTCTTGGGCGCCGCGCCTTGCCGGCCTGACGCTGTCGCCGGTGTTCCCTTTGGCCGCGCGCTGCGGCTCCGGTATGGCGGCCTTGGGGCTGATCGGCCTGTCCGGGTGCCGACTTGCCCGGCACTGGCCCGGAGTTTTCGGCGCAAAGGGCAGATCCCCCGTCCCGTGCCAGTCCCCCTTGCCAAGCTGCGCCCCTTGCCGCATCACTCCGCCCGAACAGCACGAAGGCGCTTTGTCATGACCCAGTCCATCGCCATCCTTGGTGCCTCGGGGTACACCGGGGCCGAACTGGTGCGGCTTCTGGCCTCGCACCCGTCGTTCCGGATCACGGCCCTGTCAGCGGACCGCAAGGCCGGGCTGCCGATAGCCGAGGTGTTTCCCTTCCTGCGCCACCTTGACCTGCCGACCCTGCAGAAGATCGACGACATCGATTTCTCCAGTGTCGATCTGTGCTTCTGTGCCCTGCCGCATGCGACGACGCAGAACGTCATCGCGGCCCTGCCGCGCGATCTGAAGATCGTGGACCTGTCGGCCGATTTCCGGCTGCGCGATCCGGCGGCCTATCAGACGTGGTACGGCCAGCCCCATGCCCAGCCCGCGCTGCAGCAGGAAGCCGTGTATGGCCTGACCGAGTTCTACCGGCCCCAGATCGCCGCCGCGCGGCTGGTCGCAGGGACCGGCTGCAATGCGGCGACCGGGCAATATGCCATCACCCCGCTGATCGCGGCGGGGGTGATCGACCTTGACCGGATCGTGATCGACCTCAAGGCCGGGGTCAGCGGGGCAGGGCGCAGCCTGAAGGAAAACCTTCTGCACGCCGAACTTTCCGAAGGCACCCACAGTTATTCGGCCGGGGGCAAGCACCGGCATCTGGGCGAATTCGATCAGGAATTCGCCAGGGCTGCCGGCCGGCCCGTGCATGTGCAGTTCACCCCGCACCTGCTGCCGATGAACCGGGGCATCCTGGCCACGGTCTATCTGGAGGGCGATCCGGCGGCGATCCACGCAGCCCTTGCCGCCCGCTATGCGCCCGAGCCGTTCCTGCGGGTGCTTCCTTTCGGCACACTCCCCTCGACACGCGATATTCGCGGGTCCAACTATGTGCATCTGGGCGTCATCGGGGACCGTATCCCGGGGCGCGCGGTGGTGGTGGCGGTTCTGGACAACCTGACCAAGGGCAGTTCGGGTCAGGCAATTCAGAACGCGAACCTGATGCTGGGGGTCGAGGAAACGGCGGGGCTGCTGATGGCCCCTGTCTTTCCCTAGGGATTTTGCCGTGAGGGCACGATGAAGGGTCTGAAGAAAAAGCGCCGCATCCAGATCATCCTGCTGGCCTTTGTGGCCCTTGGGCTGTCCACCGCGCTGATCGGCTATGCCATGCGCGACGGGATCAACTTCTTCCGTTCGCCCAGCCAGGTCGCCGAGCATGCGCCCGCAGAGGGCGAGGTGTTCCGCATCGGCGGACTGGTCGAGGAAGGCTCGCTGGTGCGCGGGCAGGGCGAGACGGTGACCTTCCGCGTCACCGACACGAACGCAACGGTGCCGGTCGCCTATACCGGCGTCCTGCCGGACCTGTTCGGCGAAGGGCAGGGCATGGTCGGCACCGGGTCGATGCAGAACGGCACCTTCGTGGCCACCGAAATCCTGGCCAAACATGACGAGAAATACATGCCCGCCGAGGTGGTCGATGCCCTGAAGGCGCAGGGTGTGTACAAGGACCCTGCGGCGAACGGTGGGTTGAACGGGTCTTAACCCTTCGGGAAGGATTTTGGGCGGGTCCGGGGGCGTTCCCCGGAACCTCAGGAGCCCGCCATGCCATCCGTCCGAACCCTAGCCACGGAAATCGTCGCCCGAGAGGGCGGCTTTGTCAACGATCCTGCCGATCCGGGCGGGCCCACCAATCACGGCGTGACCATCGGCACGCTGCGCCGACTTGGCATCGACGTGACCGCCGACGGAAAGATCGACGAGGCCGACGTGCGGCAGTTGTCGGCCGATCAGGCCGTGGACATCTTCATCGAACATTTCTTCCGGCGTCCCGGGATCGGGTCCCTGCCCGAGCTGCTTCAGGCTTCGGTCTTCGACATGTTCGTGAATGCAGGATCGAACGCGATCCGGGTGCTGCAGCGGTTGTTGACCGACATGGGCTTTCCCTGCACGCCCGACGGTGCCATCGGCCCGCAGACCATCAAGGCCGCGCAGACCGCTGCGGAAAAGGCTGCGCCCTACCTGTCCGATGCCTATGGGATCGCCCGGCGCAACTACTATTACGCGCTGGCCGACAGCCGCCCCGCCAGCCGCCGCTTTGCCCGCCGCCGCGACGGCGGCAAGGGCGGATGGATCCTGCGGGCGGAAGAATTCATCTCGCCCAAGTATCGGCTTTCCGCCGCGCAGCATGCGGCCCGGGTGGCAAAATGGGCGTGATCGGCAACATCCTTGGCGGCCCCTCCACCGTATCCGCCCTGGCCGGTGCGGCGCGCGACGTGGCCGAGGTCTTCACCCCCAATGCCACCCGCGCGATGGAGATCTCTGCCGAAGCGCAGAATTCCGCCCGTGCCCAGCAAAGCGCCGAGTTCGACGGCACCGGCACCTCGGCCTTCGACAGTTTCATCAACGGGCTGAACCGGATGCCGCGCCCGTTGCTTGCCTTCGGCACGCTTGGACTGTTCGCCTATGCGATGATCGACCCGGCGCGGTTCTCGGAACGCATGGTCGGCCTGAACGAGGTTCCCGAGCCGCTGTGGTGGCTGCTGGGCGCGGTGGTCGGGTTCTACTTCGGCGCCCGCGAGGCACATTACTTCCGCACCCGCCCCGCACGGGCGCGCCCGCCCGAGCCTGACCCGGCAGCAGCCGATGCCAATCCTGCCCTTGACGCCTGGCGCGCCGCCGCGTCGGACTGACACAGAGCTTTGCCGAGACCGACAGCAAAAGGGGGCCACAGGGCCCCCTTTTCCTTGCATGCACAAGCGCGGCATCGGCGCACATCCCCATTGGACCGGACCGCCGTTACCCCTATGGTTCCGGGTACGAAACGGGGAGGGGCGGATGATCGTCGAGTTGGGACATTTCGCGCTGGTGCTGGCGCTGGCCGTGGCCGTCGTTCAGGCCACTGTCCCCCTGATTGGCGCGCATTACCGCTGGCAGCGCTGGATGGCCGTGGCCGAGCCTGCGGCCACGACACAGCTTCTGCTGATCGGCTTTGCCTTTGCGGCGCTGACCTGGGCTTTCGTGACGTCGGACTTTTCGCTGCGGCTGGTGGTGCTGAATTCGCATACGCTGAAGCCGCTGATCTACAAGATTTCCGGTGTCTGGGGAAACCACGAAGGGTCGCTGCTTCTGTGGTCGCTGATCCTGTCGCTGTTCGGGGCCTGCGCGGCCTGGTTCGGCGGCAACCTGCCTATCACGCTGCGGGCACGGGTCCTGTCGGTGCAGGCGATGATCGGGGTCGCATTCATGCTGTTCATGCTGTTCACCTCGAACCCCTTCCTGCGGCTGGAGGTGCCGCCCTTTGACGGCAATGACCTGAACCCGCTGTTGCAGGACCCCGGGCTCGCCTTCCATCCGCCGTTCCTGTACCTCGGCTATGTCGGGCTCAGCATGTCCTTCTCCTTCGCCGTCGCCGCCCTGATCGAGGGGCGGGTAGATGCCGCCTGGGGCCGGTGGGTGCGGCCCTGGACGCTGGCCGCCTGGATATTCCTGACGATCGGCATCGCGCTTGGGTCCTGGTGGGCCTATTACGAACTCGGTTGGGGCGGTTTCTGGTTCTGGGACCCGGTCGAGAACGCCAGCTTCATGCCCTGGCTGATCGCCGCCGCCCTGCTGCATTCCGCCATCGTGGTGGAAAAGCGCGAGGCGCTGAAAAGCTGGACGATCCTTCTGGCGATCCTGGCCTTCGGCTTCTCGCTCATCGGGACCTTCATCGTGCGGTCGGGTGTCATCACTTCGGTCCATGCCTTTGCCAACGACCCCGAACGGGGCGTGTTCATCCTGATGATCCTGGGCGTGTTCATGGGCGGCGCGCTATTGCTGTTCGCGCTGCGCGCCGGTGTGATGGAGGCGAAGGGGGTCTTTTCCGTCGTCAGCCGCGAAAGCGCGCTGGTGGCAAACAACCTGCTGCTGGCGGTGTCGGCCTTCGTGGTCTTTGTCGGAACGCTCTGGCCGCTCTTTGCGGAACTGGTGTTCGACCGCAAGCTTTCGGTCGGCCCGCCGTTCTTCAACATGGCCTTCACCCCCTTCATGGTGGCGCTGGCGGTGCTGCTGCCGGTCGGATCGGTTTTGGCGTGGAAGCGGGCGAACCTTGCGCAGGCCTTGGCCACATTGCGGCTGGCCTTCGTTCTGGCGCTGGCGCTTGGCGCATTGGCCTGGACGATGCAGACGGGACGGTCAATCCTCGGTCCGGTCGGCGTGATGCTGGGGGCCTGGGTGATCCTGGGCGCGCTCGGCGACCTTTGGGCGCGCGGCGGGCGCGGCGCGCCGGTGCAGCGTCTGGGCCGGATCACCCGGCTGCCGCGGTCCGACTGGGGCAAGGCCACAGCGCATGCGGGTTTCGGCGTGACCGTCGCCGCCATCGCCGCCCTGACCGCCTGGCAGACCGAGGATATCCGCGTGGTCAGGCCCGGCGAAAGCTTTCCGCTTGGCCCCTACACGGTGACGCTGGTCGAGGTTCATGACGAACGCGGGCCCAACTACCAGACCAGCAAGGCCGAGATGGACCTGTTCCGCAACGGCGCGCTGATTGCCAAGCTTTACCCCGAAAAGCGGTTCTACCCCGTGGCGCGGATGCCCACGACCGAGGCCGGGATCGACCATCGGCTGTTGCGCGACGTGTATCTGGTGCTGGGCGACCCGCAGGATGGCGGCGGCTTCGCCGTGCGCAGCTACATCAAGCCCTTTGTGAACTGGATCTGGATCGGCTGCTTCCTGATGGCGATCGGCGGGGGGCTCAGCCTGTCGGACCGGCGCTATCGCCGGGCGGCGGGTGCGCGGCGGATGCCTGCGGCGGTGCCGGCCGAATGAGGCGGGCGGCGATCCTTCTGCTGGCCCTGTTTCTGGCCGGTCCGGTGGCCGCGGTGGAGCCTGACGAGGTTCTGGCAGACCCCGCCCTGGAGGCGCGCGCCCGCGATCTGTCCAAGGGTCTGCGCTGCCTCGTCTGCCGGAACGAAAGCATCGACGAATCCCACGCCGACCTGGCCCGTGACCTGCGCCTTCTCTTGCGCGAACGGCTGGTGGCGGGGGATACCGACGCTCAGGCCATCGCCTTCATCGTGGACCGCTATGGCGAATATGTGCTGCTGAACCCCACCACCTCGGGGTCGAACCTGCTGTTGTGGATCGCGGGTCCGGCGATGGCGCTTGGCGGGGCGGGGCTGGCCGTCCTCTATGTCCGCCGCCGCTCGGCAACGCCGGAAATCGCCGGTACGGCGCTGACCCAGGCCGAACAGGCGCGTCTGGCGGAAATCCTGAAGGACTGACGCAGGGTTCCCTTGGCCTCGCCCGCTGCCCCGGCCTATGCTTGCGCTGCAGGGCAGGGGGCACAGATGACATTTCAGACGATCACCTATTGCGAAACGGCCGGCCTTGGCGTGCTCACGCTGAACCGCCCCGAGGTGATGAATGCGCTGAACACCGCCATGCGCCGGGAAATCCGCGAGGCAATGGCCCGCGCCTTCGGATCGGCCCGGGCGCTGGTGCTGACCGGGGCGGGCCGCGCCTTCTGTTCGGGGCAGGACCTGTCGGACCGCGTGGCGGGGCGGGATTTCGATCTGGAAGCCGTGCTGCGCGACGAATACGAACCGATGCTGCTGGCGCTGTCCAATGCCCCGATCCCGACGCTGGCGGCCGTGAACGGGGCGGCCGCCGGGGCCGGGGCGAACCTGGCACTGGCCTGCGACGTGGTGATCGCGGCGGAAGGCGCCAGCTTCATCCAGGCCTTCACCCGGATCGGCCTGATCCCCGATGCCGGGGGCACCTGGACCCTGCCGCGCCAGGTGGGCATGGCGCGGGCGATGGGGGCGATGCTGTTCGCCGACAAGGTGCCCGCCCGGCAGGCCGCCGACTGGGGCATGATCTACGAGGCGGTGCCCGACGCCGATTTCCCCGCCCGCTGGCAGGCCCGCGCCCGCCATCTGGCGACCGGCCCGACCGCCACCTATGCCGCGCTGAAAGAGGCGCTGCGGGCAAGCCCCGGCCACGATCTGTCCGCCCAACTGGCCGTCGAGGCCCGGCTGCAGGGCCGCTGCGGCCAGTCCGAGGATTTCCGCGAGGGTGTCGCAGCCTTCCTTGAAAAGCGCCCCGCCACCTTCAAGGGCCGATAACCACGCCGGGTGCCATCGCCCCGTAGGGTGCGTGCTCGCACGCACCGCCCCCGCCCGTGATCACGCACCTCTGCATAGGGTGCGTGCCGGCACGCACCGCAACCGTCAAAGGTCACGCCCATCTGCGTAGGGTGCGTGCTCGCACGCACCGCCCCCGCCCGTGATCACGCCCCTCTGCATAGGGTGCGTGCCCGCACGCACCGCAATCGCCGAAGGTCACGCCCCCCGCGACAGCGCCGCAACCCCCGTCCGTGCGATTTCCCGCAGGCCCAACGGCCGCATCAGTTCCGCAAAGGCATCGACCTTTTCCGACGTGCCCGTCATCTCGAACACGAAGCTTTCCAGCGTCGAGTCCACCACATTCGCCCGGAAAATCTCGGCCAGCCGCAGCGCCTCGATCCGCGCCTCGCCCTTGCCTGCAACCTTGAACAGCGCCAGTTCACGCTGCACCGACGGCCCGTCCACTGTCAGGTCATGCACCTCATGCACCGGCACCATGCGGGCAAGCTGCGCCTTGATCTGGTCGATCACCTGCGGCGTACCGGTGGTGACCACGGTGATCCGGCTGCGATGCCCCTGATGGTCCACTTCCGCCACCGTCAGGCTTTCGATGTTGTAGCCGCGCCCGGAAAACAGCCCGATCACTCGCGCCAGCACGCCGCTTTCATTGTCCACCAGCACTGCCAGCGTATGCGTTTCGGTCACCGGCGCATTCGGGTCGCGCAGGTCGTAAGCCGAATGGCTCGACGAGCCCTTCTTGATGTTGAGCGGCGACATGGCCTGCTCCCCTTTCCATTCATCTTGGAGAAATATCCCACGGGGGTGCGGGGGTGTGAACCCCCCGCTTCCGATGCTCAAACCGGCAACGCCGGTAAAGGGGGCCGGGTCGCTTGCGCATTCGGATTTCGCAGGTCGCAAGCCGAATGACCCGACGCCCCTTTCTTGATGTACAT
>JAAFHX010000058.1:0-4703 GCA_013297695.1 Rhodobacterales bacterium
GACCGCAGGGTGGCGAGGATACCGTCGCGTTCCACCGGGCGGTCGGCGCAGGCCAGCCGGGCCAGCGCAAAGGTCTGGCCGTAAAGACTGCCTGCAATCGGCAAGAGTAGCGCATGGCACAGCACCAGCGTCAGGGCCGAGGGCGCAAGCCCCATCAGCAGCGGTCCGCAGACCGCCAGAGCCGCCGTCACCAGCGCCACCCGGCGACGGTTCGCGTGCTGGTCCGTCACGATCCCCGCCAGCACCGCCGCTGCCACGCCCGCGACGGACGCAACCATCAGAACCACCGCGAACTGCCCGTCGGTCAGGCCGATGCGGTCGATGGCGATCAGCGACTGATAGGGGTAAAGCGAGGCGTTGATCGCCCCGATCAGCCCCAGCACCATTCCCAGCAGCCGCAGGACAGGCGTGCGCCAGATGTCGGTCAGGGTGCGTTGCATGCCCGGTCAGTCGGGCAGTATCTTGCCGGGGTTCAGCAGACTCCCGGGATCGAGCGCCTGCTTGACCGCCCGCATCACGTCCAGCGCCACCGGGTCCTTGCGTCGCGCCATCGAGGCGCGTTTCGACAGCCCGACCCCATGCTCGGCCGAAAAGCTGCCGCCGAGGTCGGCGACGACATCCTCGACCGCCGAAACGATGGCATCGGCCAGCGCCGGATCATGGCGCGAGGGCAGGACGGTGAAATGGATGTTCCCGTCGCCCAGATGCGCCACGGTCATCGTGTCGGCCCCTGGGTCAAGGCCCGGCAGCCGCGCAAGGATGCGCGTCATGAAAGCGTCGACCGAGGTCAGCGGCAACGCCACATCGGTATCGACCGCGCTGGCGATCCCCTGAGTCAGTTCCGCCGCCGCCTCGCGCCGCGCCCACATCGCGCGGCGCTGCGCCTCGGTCCGGGCCACCTCGGCGTCCAGCACCATGCCGTCCTCCAGCATCGCGGCCAGCGTTTCCTCCAAAAGCGTCTCCAGCGGCAGGCTGCCGTCGGGGGCGGGGGTCGCATCGCGCGGGGCGGTGGCGCCCAGTTCGACCAGGATCGTCACCTCCTGCGTGCCGCCGAAGGGCAGGCCCAGATCGGGCCGAACCACGGCCAAACGGCGCATGTAGCTGCGGGGCATGAATTCGAACGCCTCGACCATGCCGCCGGTCGCGGCCTGCAACCGGTTCAGCAGCAGCAGGGCATCGGGCAGGCTGCGGGCGGCCAGCGTCGCGGTGGCATGGGCGCGGGCCTTGGGCACCAGCTTCATCACCGCCGCGGTGATGACGCCCAGCGTGCCCTCGGCCCCGATGAACAGGTCCTTCAGGTCATAGCCCGAATTGTCCTTGTGCAACTGGCTCATCAGGTTCAGCACCCGGCCATCGGCCAGCACCACCTCCAGCCCCAGACACAGCGCGCGGGTGGAGCCAAAGCGCAGAACGTTCGACCCGCCGGCATTGGTGGACAGCACGCCGCCGACGGTGGCAGACCCGCGCGCGCCGAACCACAGCGGAAAGTTCAGGTCATGGGCATCCGCCGCCTCGTGCAGGCGGCTCAGCACCACGCCCGCCTCGACCACCGCCAGCCGCGCCTGCGGGTTGATCTCGCGGATGCGGTTCAGCCGCTCCAGGCTCAGGATCAGCCCGCCGCGCGTCATCGTGCCGCCCACAAGGCCCGTCAGCCCGCCCGCCGCCACCACCGCCACCCCGGCCCGCGCCGCCGCACGCAGCACCAGTGCCACCTCGTCCGGGCTGCCCGGCCGGGCCACGGCCACCGGTTCGGCCAGATACCGGCCCATCCAGTCGCGGCAATAGCGCGCCATCGCATCGCCCGTCAGCACCTGTGCCGCGCCCAGACCTGCCGTCAAATCCGCTATCAGAGTCATCCGCCTGCCTCCGGCCCCTGCCGCCATCCGTGATTTCAAATCCCGGCCGGGGATACCAGAGGGAAATGGGCTTGCACTCTTTGTCGGCAGACCAGTTCGGACCCGGCATCGTCGCGGCCTTCACGCCGAAGCGGCCCAGGTCTGCATCCCGCGACAGGTCTTCCGGCAGGCCGCACCCAACGTGCTGCCGAACCCCTGTCTTCACCCCTTCAGAACCGCCTGCACCCGGGCCGAGAAATCCTCGCCGCGTTTCTCGAAATTCGGATACTGGTCGAAACTCGCCGCAGCAGGGGCAAGCAGGACGACGTCGCCCGGCTCCGCCTCGGCCGCCGCCTTGGCCACGGCACGGTCCATCGTCTCGCAGATCTCATGCGGAGTGTCGCCGATCTGAAGCGCGAAATCGCGGGCGGAATGGCCGATCAGATAGGCCTTGGCCACCGCCCCCAGATAGGGTGCGAGCGCAGCGATGCCGCCTTCCTTGCCCAGCCCCCCGGCGATCCAGCGGATGCGGAGAAAGGCCTGCAGCGCCTTGGCCGCCGAATCCACATTCGTCGCCTTGCTGTCGTTGACAAAGCGCACCCCGTTCCGTTCGCCCACAAGCTGGCTGCGGTGCGGCAGGCCGGCAAAGCTGTGGAATGCCTCTTCGATCACCTTCGGGCTGACGCCAAGCGTGCGCACCGCCGCAAAGGCGGCGCAGGCATTCTGGTGGTTGTGCGCGCCCGGCAGGCCCGCCACGCCGCGCAGGTCGATGGACGCAACCTGCCGGCCCCGCCGCCATTCGGCCAGAAACCCCTTGCGGGCAAAGACCGCCCAACCATGGGCATCGAGTTTCTGCCCCGAGGAAATGCGGATCACCCGGTCATCCCCCGGCCCTTCGGACAACTGGTTGGCCAGATAGCGCCCCTCGACCTCGTCCACCCCGATCACGGCGCGATCCGGCCCGCCTTCGGCGAACAGCCGCCGCTTGGCGGCGAAATATCCGCCCATGCCGCCGTGGCGGTCCAGATGGTCGGGCGACAGGTTGGTGAACACCGCCACATCGGGGGTCAGCGCGCGGGCAAGGTCGGTCTGATAGCTGGACAGTTCCAGCACGATCACCTCGCCATCGACGGCGGGCTCAAGGTCCAGCACCCCGCGCCCGATGTTCCCCGCCATCTGCGTGGGCCGCCCGGCAACCTCCAGGATGTGGTGGATCAGCGCAGTCGTCGTCGATTTCCCGTTCGATCCGGTCACGCAGATCACGCGCGCGGGCTGGTCGAACCCGTCCCATCCGGCGGTCGCGAAAGATCGGAAGAACAGCCCGATATCATTGTCCACCGGCACGCCCAGGTCCAGCGCACGGGCGATGACCCTGTGCGGCGCGGGGTAAAGGTGCGGAATGCCGGGGCTGACGATCAGCGCGGCCATCCCTTCCAGCGCGGCGGCGCGCGTCAGGTCGGTCGTCGCAAAGCCTTCGGCCTCGGCCTTGGCCCGTGCCTCGGGGCTGTCGTCCCACAGCAGGGGTCGCGCCCCCCCGGCCACCAGTGCCCGCGCGGTGGCCAGTCCCGACCGGCCCAGCCCCAGCACGCCCACGGCCTGCCCCTCGAACCCTGTCACCGCGATCATGTCCTGCCCTTCCTGCCGCAAACCGGGAACACCATGCTCTGGTCCGCCTTCGGGCCGCAAGGGACGTCGGACGGAAAAAGGCCGACCGGTGTCCCGGTCAGCCATTCAGGTCAATACGCCAAAGTGTCAGGCTTCGGTCGCGTGAAGGCGCCCTGTTGTTGTCCGGTCGGCCGCCCGCATTTCATGATGCATCGCTGCACCACCACATTCGAGCCGAACTGGTCGGCGAAGAGGCCGTCGAGCGCGGCCTTCAGGGCGGCGGCGGCACGAATTCCGGCGGGAATGCCCCTGCGCCGCCCCTTGGCGCTGCGCGAGCGTCACCAGACCGAGGCGCGGACCGAATGCAGGGCGGCGCAGGTGTCGGGGGTGAAGGCGCAGGCTGCGTTGCTGGTGGACAGGCGGGTTGCCGGACCCGTTGTGGGTGCACAGGCGGCGGTTGCCAGGATCAGGGCGGCAAGCAGGGTCAGGGTGGCAGGCTTCATGGTGCGGGGTCCTTTCCCGGAACGGTGACGGTCGGTGCCACGGTTGTCGCGGCGACTGACCTCACCGTGCCGCAGCACCGCGCCGCGCGCAGTTCCCGGGGAAACACGCGGAAAAGGGGGCCATCACCAGGGGATCGGCTGTCGTCTGCGGAAAAAGCCGCCCGTCGCCCCGTCCTCGGGCAGCAGCGCCAGCCAGACCGGGGTATCGGCCCCTTCCTCGGGGGTCAGCGGTGCCGTTGGCCCGCCCATGCGGGTGGCGACCCATCCGGGACAGCAGGCATTCACCTTGACCCCCGGCGGCAGGTCGCGCGGCAAGGCGCGGGTCAGCGCGTTCAGCGCCGCCTTGGCCACGCCGTAAGCCCCCGGCCCGCCCAACCCCTCGGCATGGGCTCCCCAGCCGGACGAAAGATTGACGATCCGCCCCCAGCCGGTCTGCCGCCAGCGGGGCAGATTCAGGCGGATCAGGTCAAGAGGCGCGGCCACCATCACCTCCATCGCCTCGGCAAAGTCCGAGCGTGGATCGAGCAGCGATATGTCGTGCAGGACGCCTGCATTGTTCACCAGGATGTCGAAGCCGCCCGCCTGCACCACCGCCTCAAAGCTGGAGTCGGGGTCGGCCAGATCGATCCGGGCAAAGGCCACACCAAGTTCGGCCGCCGCCGCCCGCCCGTCTGCCTCGGTTCGCGCGCCAAGCGTGACGGCACAACCCCGTGCCTTGAGGCCCGCCGCGATGGCACGCCCGATGCCCCGGTTGCCCCCC